>NZ_JBMKJN010000035.1:0-44208 GCF_049236805.1 Enterobacter cloacae complex sp. XAL002 | reverse complement strand
TGAAAAGTGTTACCTATGTTCCCGGTCTGATCTGTTACCTATGTATCCGGTCATACACTGCGCTTACCGGGCCTACAAATCCCTTACCACCGATAATTCACCGTCGCCGTCACCGTCCGCCCAATCCCGTAGAAGCACGCCGTATCGCTTGCGCATGACGCCACATACTTCGTGTCCGCCACGTTATTGACGTTGAACTGCACGCTTGCCCCTTTCAGGCTGCGGTTCATCTCGCCCAGATCGTAGCGCAGCATCGCGTCATACAGATCCACCGATGGCACCTTAAAGGTGTTCTTCGCATCGCCGTAGCTGGTGCCGATGTAGCGCATCCCCACGCCAGCGGTCAGGCTCTTGAGCGCCCCGCCCGGAACGGTATAGCTGGCAAACGCAGACGCCATATGCGTCGGGATACGCGCCGGGGTCTTGCCCTCGGTGCCCGCCACCGTGGTGCTTTCGGTTTTTGCATCGGTGTAAGTGTAGGAGCCAATCAGGTTGATGTTATCCATCAGCGTGGCGTGGATTTCCGCTTCAGCGCCTTTCGAACGCACCTTGCCCGCATTTTCGAACCAGCCTTCAGCGCTGTTATAGGTCGCTACGTTGTCCTGAGTTAAATCGTACAGCGCGAGAGTCATCAGCGTGGTGTCGACCGGCTGATATTTCAGGCCAATCTCGGTCTGCTCCCCGGTAGTTGGCCTGAATGGCGCGACGCCCGGCGCACGGTTGGTTTGCAGGTTCGGCTCAAACGACGTGCTGTAGCTGATGTACGGCGAGAGACCAAAATCGAACGCGTACAGCAGGCCAGTGCGCCAGGTAAATTTGCTGTCGTTCTGCTGCGTAAAGCTATTATCGGTGAAGTCGTTGGTACGCACTTCGCTCCAGTCGTAGCGCCCGGAAACCAGCCACTCCCAGTTGTTCCAGCTCATCTGATCCTGAAGATACAGCCCCATCTGGTCGAGATTTTGCTGCTCGTCGGAGGCCGTTTTGAAGGTGCTTTCATCCACGTTCACGCCGTAAACCGGGGTTGTCCAGTCGAGGTCATACTGTGAGCCGCTCCCGCGCGCCAGCAGCTGTTTATCCTTGCTTGTCTTGTAATCAAACCCGCCGAGCAGGGTATGGCTGACGCTCCCGGTCTCCAGCAGATATTCCAGCTGGTTATCGAGGCCAAATTCATTGGTCGTGCGCTCTTCACGCTGGGCGCGACGGGTCAACACCGTGCTGTTGGCCGCGCTGTTGGCGTAAACCAGATAACGGTATTTCTGCTTGATGGTGGCGTAACGGGCGTTCTGGCGGAAGGTGAGGTTGTCGGCGAATTGGTGTTCCAGCTCGTAGCCAATCATCGTCTGCTCGCGCCAGGACTGATTGTAATTCGGATCGCTGACGTTAAAGTCGCGTGGGATGTACTTCCCGTCGACGCTTTTCACCGTGCCATACGCGGGCAGGAAGTTGCGGTATCCGGCATCGGGATCTTTCTGGTAGCTGGTCAGCAGCGTAAAGCGGGTCTGATCGTTCGGATACCAGGTGATCGCCGGGGCGATCGCCATCCGCGTCTCTTTATAATCGTCCACCTGATTATGCTGCGTACGGGCGATACCGTTCACGCGATACAGTACGCGGCCGTCGTCGCTCAGCCTGCCGCCGAAATCAAACGCACCTTCGGCGAGATCGTTATTGCCGGTGCGGAACTGCACGTTGTGAATGGCCTCCGCCGTCGGGCGCTTGCTGGTCATGCTGATTAACCCGCCAGGATTCACCTGACCAAACAGGACCGACGCCGGGCCGCGCACCAGCTCCACGCGCTCCAGCAGCCACGGGTCAACTGTGCCCGTCTGTGATGAGGCCGTTGCGCCAAAGCTTAAGCCGTCGAGGAATTTTGGCACGTAGCTAAAGCCGCGCACAAACACCTCGTCGTTACGGTTAGACGAGCCCCGGTATTCGGTAAACACGCCCGCCGAGTAGCGCAGCGCCTGCGAAACGGATGTGACGTCCTGCATGTTCATTTGATCGCGGGTGATCACCGATACCGACTGCGGCGTCTTCACAATCTCCGCGCTGGTCTTGGTGGCGGAGAGCGTTTTCGTCGCCACAATGCCTTTTACGGGCGCAGTGGGCTCTTCACTCACGCCCTGCGTCACCGTAATCGTTTCTTCTTTCGTTTCTGCCTGAGCCGCGACGCTGGTCGTCGCCAGACTCAGCAGCCAGAGCTGCATTATCTTATTATTTTTAAACATTTTTATTGAACGTCCTTGGTTGCTATCGCCATAAAAACACCGGTAAATCGCCGTTGATGATATTGCAAATTATTACCATTTGCATTAGCGTTGTTAACAAATTTCGTTGGGGAACAAGCGGTAATGAAGAGGGTATGGAGTGGGTTGCTGTTGGGGATCGGCGCGCTGCCCGCCGTGGCGGCAACGTGCGAGCAGTCGTCCCGGCAGGGCGATGTTCAGGGAAAGTTTGATGCCAGCGGCGAAGTCTGCTTCTCCCTGCCTGAACTGGGTGAAAATTACGTTTCCGCCACGCTGAATGGCGTGACGGATGCGCGCCTGCTGGATGGGCAAAACCGCCGCATCCGCACGCTGATCGAAAATGGTCCTGCGGACGGGGAACACACGCTGCTGTTTGCCCTGCCGGTGAAACAGAACACCTCGCTGGTGCTACACGGCGAAGCCGGTAAGCCGTGGCGTTTTCAGTGGCGCATGAAAGAGACCTCTCCATTACCACGCGTGCAGATGCTGGCGCCAGTAAGCCCGACGCTAAAGGCGCTGGCAAACGTCATTTCTGCCGGTGGAAGTACCGAGGCGTTCTGGCAGGCGCAGCGTCGACAGGGAACGCCAATGGTGGAACCAGTAGATGCGAGCCATAAGCGCGTGACCTTTCTGTGGCGCGGCGCGCGGGATAACGTCTTCATTCTCGGCTCTCCGGCGGGGGATCACGATCCGCTGTTCCGCCTGGGCAACAGCGACGTCTGGTTCCGCAGCTACGTGGTCCCCGCTGATACGGTGATGCAATATAAGCTCGCCCCCGATGTGCCGATCGTTGAAGGCTCTGCCCGCGATCAACGCCGTGCCATCCTGGTGAGCGCACAGGCCGATCCGCTTAACCCGAACACCTTTGGGGAGCAGAAGGCGGATCGATGGAACCGTTACTCGCTGCTCGATCTCAGCCCGGCGCGCTACTGCTCCGTTCAGGCCACGGCAAAGCCGCTGGTGCACGGGACGTTGAGCCGTCAGAGTTTTTCCAGCCACATCCTCGGCAACGCCCGCGACGTGATGATCTACAAACCGCGCGGCGCACAGCCCGCACGCTGGACGTTAATTCTGTTTGACGGGCAGATTTATCAGGACGAATACCATTTTGCCAACGTGCTGGACGGTCTGATTGCCCGGCATCACCTGCCACCGATTAACGTGGTGTTTATCGACAGCCTCGATCACGCCCGTCGCGGCAACGAGCTGCCGCCGAACCCGGAATTTGCTGACTTTATGGCGCACGAGCTGCTGCCGTGGCTGCGCGGGCAGGGCATCGGCATGCAGCGGCAGAAAACGGTGCTGGCGGGGTCGAGCTACGGGGGAATTGCCTCTTCATGGGTAGCGCTGCGCTATCCGCGCCTGTTTGGCAACGTGCTGAGCCTTTCAGGCTCCTACTGGTGGGCGCCGAAAGGTGACGCCCCCGGCTGGCTGACGCGTCAGTACCAGCAGTCGCCGCCGTATCCGGTGCGCTTCTGGTTACAGGCCGGAAAGTTTGAAACCACGGGGCCGGGCGGCGGCATTTATCGCACCACGCAGGATTTTGAACAGGTGCTGAAGGAAAAAGGCTATCGCGTCAGCTTCCACCCCTCATCCAGCGGCCACGACTACGCGGCCTGGTGTGAAGCGCTGATCCACGGGATGCGCGATCTTACTGGCTTACGACGCCAGTGAAAACCAGCGGCGCCAGATGAAACGCAGGATAAAGAATTCGATGGCGCCGAGCACCAAAAACCACAGACAGAACAGAATGGTGTACAGCTGATTCAGATCGACCATATGAAAGGTCTGAACCAGTTTCTGCGCCAGCACCAGACCCAGCGACGGCGCAGGTAACAGCAGACAGGAGAGCAGGGCCATCAGCAAAATGCCCCCTGCGGTGAGCAGCGATTCTAACGGGTGTTTCATCGTAATGTTAATCGTGAGTTAAAAATGTCATTGTCCGGCATCCTGAAACGTAAAGCAATATCATCCCCACTGGCAAAATTGAGTGAAAGGCCACCGTTATTCTGCGAGTTAATAACGGAAAATAGATAATATTTCCGGGGCGATTAAATTAATATCGCGTAATGTAAATAAACGTCTTTTTCACGAAAATAATTTTACAAAGCTATAGGTGCTATATCCAATTAACGTCGCAATAACAATGGCTGCGACAATGTATAACGCCAGGCGCCGCCCGCGATAAATACCAAACATGCTTCCTCCTCGTTTAGTGTTGGTTTAGAAATATTTTGTAAAAATCAACGCGTCGAAATAATTTTAATCAGTTTTGAATAACCGGATAGTCAATATATTGCGGTAGATCAATTTAACCCGCAAGACTTAAAAATGAATTATTTAAAGCCAGAAAGGAATTCCGGCTTCCGTCCACCGGATATTGAAGGAAAAATACCATGACCAAAAAAAATTTCTCGCAGAATATGCCACCCGCAGGCGGGCAGGCGTACCAGCAGACCGTAGAGCAGGTGCTTGCTCAGGCACAGAGCCAGGCGAATGGCCTGGACCGCACCGAGGCGCAGGCACGTTTGCAGAAGCATGGCCCGAACGCGCTGCCGGAGAAAAAAGGCAAGCCGGGCTGGCTGCGTTTTCTCGCGCATTTTAACGATGTCCTGATTTACGTCCTGCTGGCGGCCGCCGTATTAACGGCTGTAATGGGACACTGGGTTGATACGCTGGTTATCCTGGGTGTGGCGGTAATCAATGCCTTAATTGGCCACATTCAGGAAAGTAATGCAGAAAAATCCCTGAAGAGTATTCGCAATATGCTCTCCAGCGAGGCGCGCGTAATTCGTAATGGTAACCATGAAACCATCCCGACGACGGAAATCGTCCCGGGCGATATTATTGTGTTGCGCGCAGGAGATCGTATTCCGGCGGATATGCGCTTAATTGAAGCGCATAATTTACGCGTGGAAGAGGCAATTCTGACCGGCGAATCCACCGTGGTGGATAAACACATTAATCCGCTGAGCGGTGAACTGCCGCTGGGCGACCGCACCAATATGGTCTTCTCCGGGACGACCGTAAGCGCGGGCGGTGGCGTTGGCCTGGTCACCGCGACCGGTAAGGATACGGAGCTCGGCCACATCAACCAGATGATGGCGGGCATTGAAAAGCACCGCACCCCGCTGCTGGTGCAGATGGACAAGCTGGGCAAAGCGATTTTCGCCATCATTCTGGCGATGATGGCCGCGCTGTTTGTCTTCAGCCTGGTGTTCCGCGAGATCCCGATGGGCGAGCTGCTGCTCTCCCTGATTAGCCTGGCGGTAGCCTCCGTACCGGAAGGTCTGCCGGCGATTATCTCCATCATCCTCTCTCTGGGCGTACAGGCGATGGCGCGTAAGCGGGCGATTATCCGCAAGCTGCCGACGGTTGAAACCCTGGGCGCGATGACCGTGGTCTGCTCGGATAAAACCGGCACCCTGACCATGAACGAGATGACGGTGAAAGCCATCATTACCGCCGATGCGTGCTATCGCGTGGACGGCAACAGCTACGAGCCGGTGGGCAACCTCTACCTCGAAGGCAGCGACGAGCCGGTGCAGATCCAGCCGGGCACCGTGCTGGAGCAGTACCTGCGCACCATCGACCTGTGTAACGACAGCCAGCTGATTCAGGACGAGCGCGGCCTGTGGGGCATCACCGGCGGCCCGACCGAGGGCGCGCTGAAGGTGCTGGCGGCAAAAGCCCACCTCGCACCGGTCGAGACCACCCTGGTCAACAAGATCCCGTTCGACTCGCAGTACAAGTACATGAGCACCCACTACCAGATTGGCGGTGAGGAGCAGATTTTGATCACCGGCGCGCCGGACGTGATTTTCGCCCTGTGTGAGCAGCAGCAGACCCGCAACGGTGCGCAAGCCTTTGACCGCGCGTACTGGGAAACGGAGATGGAGCGCTATGCGCGTCAGGGGCTGCGCATGGTCGCCGCGGCGTTCAGGCCAGCGAACGGTGAGCAGGCATTGACTCACGACGACCTGAGCCACGGCCTGATCTTCCTCGGCATTGCCGGGATGATGGATCCGCCGCGTCCGGAAGCGATTGAGGCGATTAACGCCTGTCAGCAGGCGGGGATCCGCGTGAAGATGATCACCGGGGATCACCCGCAGACGGCGATGAGCATAGGCCAGATGCTGGGGATAACCAACAGCGAGCAGGCGGTCACCGGCTATGAGCTGGAGAAGATGGACGACGCCGAGCTGGCCGAAGCGGCGGTGAAGTATGACATCTTCGCCCGTACCAGCCCGGAGCATAAGCTGCGCCTGGTGAAAGCGTTACAGGACAAAGGCGAAATCGTCGGCATGACCGGTGACGGCGTGAACGATGCGCCAGCGCTGCGTCAGGCGGATGTGGGTATTGCGATGGGCATCAAAGGCACGGAAGTCACCAAAGAGGCGGCGGACATGGTCCTGACGGACGATAACTTCGCCACCATCGCCAGCGCGGTGAAAGAGGGGCGTCGCGTTTACGACAACCTGAAGAAGACCATTCTGTTCATCATGCCGACCAACCTGGCGCAGGGGCTACTGATTGTGATTGCGTTGCTGGCGGGGAACATCATTCCGCTGACGCCGGTGCTGATTCTGTGGATGAACATGGCGACCTCCGCCACGCTCTCCTTCGGCCTGGCCTTCGAGGCCGCCGAGCGCAACATAATGCGCCGCCCGCCGCGCCAGACCGGGCAGCACGTAATGGACGCCTACGCCGTATGGCGCGTGGCCTTCGTCGGCACCATGATTGCCATCGCCGCCTTTGCGCTGGAAGCCTGGCTGGCCCCGCGCGGGCACAGCGCGGAGTTCATCCGCACCGTGCTGCTCCAGATGCTGGTCTGCGCCCAGTGGGTGTACATGATTAACTGCCGCAACACCGAAGGGTTCTCCCTGAACCGCGGCCTGCTGGCGAACAAAGGGATCTGGCTGGTAACGGGCGTACTGTTCCTGCTCCAGGCGGCGATCATCTACCTGCCGTTTATGCAGATGCTGTTCGGCACCGAAGCGCTGCCGCTGCGCTACTGGTTCGTGACGCTGGCGGTGGCGGGCGTGATGTTCTTCGTCGTCGAAATCGAGAAGCGACTGACCCGCAGGTTCCGTAAGGCTGCATAACTAAAACCTTACCCCTCACCCTGCCCTCTCCCCAAAGGGGAGAGGGTGTTCAAGTTCCCTCTCCCCTTTGGGGAGAGGGTTAGGGTGAGGGGTAAATACTGAGGTATTCCCATGAAATTCCCACTTCTGTTCGCGCTCCTCGCCGCTACCCTGCCGCCCGCATTCGCCGCAGTCATTCCCGTGCGTGTCGCCACCGTGGAGCAGACCGCCCACGCCGCCGAACGTCAGATCCCGGGTCGCATCGAAGCGATTCACACCGTTGAACTGCGCGCGCGTACGGAAGGCGTCATCACCAGAATCCACTTTCGAGACGGCCAGTACGTGAAAAAAGGTGACGTGCTGTTCGAGCTGGACGACGCCGAGCCGCGCGCCGCCCTGCGCCTGGCGCAGGCCGAAGTGAAAAGCGCCGAAGCCACGCTGCGTCAGGCGCAACAGCAGCTGTCCCGCTTCGAAAGCCTGGGCAGCAGCAACGCCATCAGCCGCCACGACGTGGACAACGCCCGCATGCAGCGCGACGTAGCGAGCGCCGCGCTGGAGCAGGCGAAAGCCCGTCTCGACACCCGCAGCGTCACCCTCAACTACACGCGCATTACCTCACCGATTGACGGACGCGTGGGGCACAGCAACTTTCACGTCGGCAGCCTGGTGGATCCTGCCAGCGGTGTGCTGGTGGAGGTGGTCCAGCTCGATCCGATCCGCATCGCCTTTGCGCTGGAAGAGGGCGCGTTTGCCACCAAAACCGGACAGCATGCGGATATCAGCGCCATGAAACAGGCCTGGCAGGCGCTGATTGACAGCAACGGCCAGCGCGTCAGCGGGGAACTCACCTCCGTGGACAACCGCATCGACCCGCGTACCGCCAGCGTGATGCTGCGTGCCGAGTTCGCCAACCCGCGCCATCAGCTGCTGCCCGGCGGCAACGTGAACGTCTACCTGCGTCCGGCAAGCGAGCTACCGGTGCTGACCCTGCCCGCCGCTGCCGTACAGCAGAATGGCGACGGGTTCTTCGCCTGGGTGGTTAACGCCGAGGATAAAGCCGAAATGCGTCCGCTTAAGGTCGCCGGGCAGATGGGCCAGCAGTTCCAGATTGCCTCCGGCGTTAAGCCCGGTGAGCGAGCAATTACTGACGGTGCGCAGCGCGTGCAGCCAGGCGCTGCCGTTCATATACTGAATTAAGGAGCCATCATGCTGACGTTTTTCATCAAACGCCCGCGCTTTGCGATGGTGATTGCGCTGGTCATCACCCTGCTGGGGGCCATCGCGCTGAGGATTATTCCGGTGGAGCAGTACCCGCAGATCACACCGCCGGTCGTGAATGTGTCAGCGTCATGGCCGGGCGCCAGCTCGGCTGACGTGGCGGAGGCCATCGCCACGCCGCTGGAGACGCAGCTGAACGGGGTGGATCATATGCTCTATATGGAGTCCACCAGTTCGGACGAAGGCACGTATAGCCTGAACATCACCTTTGCGGCGGGCACCGATCCGGATCTCGCCGCCATCGACGTGCAGAACCGCGTGGCGCAGGCCGTGGCGCAGCTGCCGACCGAGGCACAGCAAAACGGCGTGCAGGTGCGCAAGCGCGCCACCAACCTGATGATGGGGGTAAGCCTTTACTCACCAAATAACACTCACACGCCGCTGTTCGTCAGCAACTACGCCAGCACCCAGGTGCGCGAGGCGCTGTCGCGACTGCCGGGCGTCGGGCAGGTACAGATGTTTGGCGCGCGCGACTACAGCATGCGCATCTGGCTGCGTCCGGACCGCATGAATGCCCTGAACGTGACCAGCGATGACGTGGCGCAGGCGCTGCGCGAGCAGAACGTGCAGGGGGCGGCAGGCCAGGTCGGCACGCCGCCGGTGTTTAACGGCCAGCAGCAGACGCTAACCATCAACGGGCTAGGGCGCTTAAACCAGGCCGACGACTTTGCCAACATCATTATCCGCACCGGGGAGATGGGCCAGCTGGTGCGCCTGAAGGACGTCGCCACCATTGAGCTTGGCTCGCGCAGCTACAGCTCGGGCGCGCAGCTGAACGGGCATGACTCCGCCTACCTTGGCATCTACCCGACGCCGTCCGCTAACGCCCTGCGCGTGGCCGATGCGGTGCGCGCGGAGCTGGAACGGTTATCCACGCGCTTCCCGGACGATCTGGTCTATGAAGTCAAATTCGACACCACCTCGTTTGTGGCCGCTACCATCAAAGAGATTGGCGTCTCGCTGGCGCTGACGATGCTGGCGGTGGTGGTCGTGGTGTCCCTGTTCCTGCAAAGCTGGCGCGCGACGCTGATTGTCGCCCTTGCCATTCCGGTGTCGCTGGTGGGCACCTTTGCGGTGCTCTACGCGCTCGGCTACTCCGCGAACACGCTCAGTCTGTTCGCCATCATTCTGGCGCTGACCATGGTGGTGGATGACGCCATCGTGGTAGTGGAGAGTGTCGAAACGCTGATGGCGGAAGGGCAGAGCCGCACGGCGGCGACCGCGCTGGCGCTGCGTCAGATTGCCGGGCCGGTGATTGCCACCACGCTGGTGCTGCTGGCGGTGTTTGTACCGGTGGCGCTCCTGCCGGGGATCGTGGGCGAGCTGTACCGCCAGTTCGCGGTGACGCTCTCGACCGCCGTCACGCTCTCAAGCCTCGTGGCGCTGACCCTGACGCCCGCGCTCTGCGCGATGCTGCTGCGCCCGCGTCCGGCACAGCCCGCCGCCGTTTTCCGTGGGTTCAACCGCGGGCTGGACGCCACGCGCACGCTTTACACCCGGATCGTGAGCGTGTTCAACCTCCGTCCGTGGCTGGCGCTGCTGGCCACCGCAGGCGCGGCGGCGGTGGTGGTATTCAGCTTTATGTCGATGCCAAAGGGCTTCCTGCCTCAGGAGGATCAGGGCTACTTCTTCGCCAGCGTCCAGCTGCCGGAGGCAGCCTCGCTGGAGCGCACCGAAGCGGTGATGACCACCGCGCGCGAGCTGATCGCTAAAAACCCGGCGGTGGAAGACGTGATTCAGGTCTCCGGGTTTAACATCCTCAACGGCACCAGCGCATCGAACGGCGGGTTTATCTCCATCATGCTCAAAGACTGGAGCGAGCGTCCGCCGCTGGATGAGGTGATGGGCACCCTTCAGCGCCAGCTGCTGGCCCTGCCGGAAGCCACCATCATGACCTTTGCACCGCCGACGCTGCCGGGGCTGGGCAACGCCTCCGGCTTCGATCTGCGCATTCAGGCACAGGCGGGGCAGAGCCCGGCGGAGCTGGAGCGCGTAACTCGCGAGGTGCTGGCGAAAGCCAACCAGCACCCGCAGCTGAGCCGCGTGTTCACCACCTGGAGCAGCAACGTGCCGCAGATGACGCTCACCGTTGACCGTGAGCGCGCGGCCCGCCTCGACGTGCCGGTGTCGCGCATCTTCAGCAGCCTGCAAACCGCCTTTGGCGGCACGCGCGCCGGGGATTTCAGCGTCAACAACCGCGTCTATCACGTGGTGATGCAGAACGAGATGCAGTGGCGCGAGCGCGCAGAGCAAATCAGCGAGCTGTTCGTGCGCAGCAACAGCGGCGAGCGGGTGCGTCTGAGCAACCTCGTCACCATCACGCCGACCGTCGGCGCGCCATTTATTCAGCAGTACAACCAGTTCCCGTCGGTATCGGTGAGCGGCTCGGCAGCGGAAGGGGTGAGCAGCAGCACCGCAATGGCAGCGATGGGCGAGATTCTGGCGGAAAACCTGCCAGCCGGGTACGACTACGCCTGGAGCGGCATGTCGTATCAGGAGCAGCAGACCGGGAATCAGGCGATATGGATTGTGCTGGCGGCGGTGGTGATGGCGTGGCTGTTCCTCGTCGCCCAGTATGAGAGCTGGACGCTGCCGGCGAGCGTGATGCTCTCGGTGCTGTTCGCCATCGGCGGAGCGCTGGTCTGGCTGTGGCTGGCAGGCTATGCCAACGACGTGTACGTGCAGATTGGTCTGGTGCTATTGATAGCCCTCGCCGCCAAGAACGCAATTCTTATTGTGGAGTTTGCCCGCGCCCGTCGTATGGACGGAATGGCGATTGTCGATGCCGCGCGGGAAGGGGCATCGCGCCGCTTCCGCGCGGTAATGATGACCGCCGTGTCGTTCATCATAGGCGTCCTGCCGATGATGCTGGCGACCGGGGCGGGTGCCCAGAGCCGCCGTATCATTGGCACCACGGTGTTCAGCGGCATGCTGGTAGCCACCGTGGTGGGGATAGTGTTCATCCCGGCGCTGTTCGTGCTGTTCCAGCGCCTTCGCGAATGGGGGCACGGCCTTACGGACTCGTCGCCCACAGCTCACAGTGCTTCTGCACCAGAGAAATCAGCGAGCCGCCATCGGCGATAAAGTCCCGCATGCGCTGCGCCTCGCTCTTGCCCTGCTTTAGCAGCAGGGCAATTTCCTTGATGGCGCTCGTCGCGCCGAGTTTCTCGGCCGACGGTGCAACCTGCTCCAGCAGCCAGGCGATATCCTCCGCCACGGTTTTGTGCTCGCCGGTATGCACGTCCGTCAGAATGCCTTCCAGCCCGTAGCGACAGGCCTGAAAACGGTTAAAGCGGTATAGCAGAAAATCCCGTTCCTGATGCTTATAGGGCCGCGCAGTCAGCAGCCAGTGCGACGTCGCCTGAATAAGCCCGGCGATGTTAATGGCGTGACCGAGCGTCAGCGGCGTATCCATCACCCGCACCTCCACGGTGCCAAAGTGCGGGCTGGGGCGGATGTCCCAGTGCAGATCCTTAATGCTGTCGATCATGCTGGTGGAACTCAGGCGGCGGAACAGCCCCTCGAACTCCTGCCAGCTGTTGACCCACGGCATCTGGCCGTTATCCGGGAACCCGGAAAATATGTTGAGCCGCGACGAGGAAAACTTGGTGTCCGTGCCCTGCATATAAGGCGACGACGCGGCGAGGGCGATAAAGTGCGGCACGAAGCGCGACAGGCCGTGCAGCAGGTAAATCGCGTCGTCCCCGTTTCGGCATCCCACGTGCACGTGCTGGCCGAACACCGTCGCCTGCAAAATCAGATAGCCAAAGCGCTCCAGCGTGACGTTATAGCGCTCGTCGTCACACACCTCCTGCCGCTGCCACTTCTGAAACGGGTGCGTTCCGCCGCCGCAGATCTGGATGTGCTGCTCCGACGCCGCCCGCAGGATGCTCTGCTGCATCACGGAGAACTGGGCCGCCGCCTGGTCGATGGTCTGGCATACGCCGGTGGCGATTTCGAGCATGCTTTCGGTGATGTCGTGTTTGACTTCGCCCCCTTTGATGTCGTCTTTGACGGCGGCGATGAGGGCAGAGGAGTCCTGGCTCAGATCGTAACCCGGCGGGTTAACCACCTGGAGTTCGAGCTCAATGCCGAGGGTATAAGGTTCAGAGGACTTGAAATCGGGTAAGGGCATGGCGCACTCCGTTGTCTGTTATGTGTTGAGTATAGACAATGGGCGTGGCGCGCTCTTTTCAGGGTGGTATAACTGATAGCAGGCTTAGCAAAAGGGGAGTGACCCATGTCTGACTATCCAACCATTGCGCTGATTGGTCCCGGTGCGATTGGCACCACCATTGCCGCGGTGCTGCATGACGCGGGCCGTACGCCGCTGCTGTGCGGTCGCACCGCGCATCCGGTATTACGCCTGCGTCACGATGAGGATGAAATTGTGGTGCCCGGTCCGGTACTCACCGATCCCACCGTCATTACCCGCCCCGTAGACCTCGTTTTTGTGGCGGTAAAAACGACGCAAAATGCCGACAGCGCCGGGTGGCTGCGCGCCCTGTGCGATGAAAACACCGTGGTCTGCGCGCTGCAAAACGGCGTGGAGCAGAAAGCCCAGCTTGCGCCTTTGGTCAACGGCGCAACGGTGCTGCCGTCGGTGGTCTGGTTCCCGGCGCAGCGCGAGCCGGACGCCTCCGTCTGGCTGCGGGCAAAACCGCGTCTGACGCTACCGGATGTGCCGCAGGCGCAGCGGGTGGTCGAGGCGCTTCGCGGGACGCGCTGTGATGTTGAGCTCTCGACAGATTTCACCACCGTCGCCTGGCGCAAGCTGCTGCAAAACGCGGTCGCCGGGCTGATGGTGCTGGCCAACCGCCGCGCCGGGATGTTCAGACGCGAGGATATCAGCGAACTGGCGCTGGCTTACCTGCGCGAGGGGCTTGCCGTCGCCCGCGCTGAGGGGGCGAAGCTGGACGATGCGGTGGTCCAGGAGATTCTGGCGAACTTCCAACGTGCGCCCGAGGATTTAGGCACGTCGATCCTTGCCGACCGTCAGGCCGAACGCCCGATGGAGTGGGATATTCGTAACGGCGTGATCCAGCGCTATGGCCGCAAGCATGGTATTGCGGTGCCCATTAGCGACGTGGTGGTGCCGCTGCTGGCGGCGGGGGGCGAGGGGCCGGGCTAACGGCCGCTGTTTTTCCGTTCGGCGAGCGTGACGGTGGAGCAATAATCTGGGGATAGTCAGCCTTAAACACATATGCGAAACTTACCGCTTCTGAAAAAATGTGGTGGGACCCGCTCAATGTCAGAACCATCTTCGCAGTGCCTGTTTAATGAAGGAATGATTGCTTTTCCTGAGGGCTATCAGGACCGTACCGTCAATGTCTTCGCGCCGCCTGCAGCGGATGCGCCCGCGTTCAACATTTCCCGCGATGCCCTCAACCCCGGCGAAGCGCTTGCCGCGTATATCGATCGCCAGCTCGCCCTGATGGCAAAGCACATCAAGGGCTGGAAGCAGGGTGAGCGCAGCGCCGCTACGCTGGGCGACAGCCTTTTACAGGGTGAAACCGTCCATGCCAGCTACCTGCGCGACGGGAAACGCATCTGGCAGCAGCAGGCCGTGTTTAACGTCGACGGCGATAAAATCCTGGTGTTCACTATGACCTGCACCCGCGCGCTGGGCGATGCCGACGGCGCGCTGTTTGGCGATCTTCTCAGGAGCTTCCGCTTCCACCATTAACTTCAGGGACCGTTGTTATGTTTGAAGCAGCACGCGTTGGTGATGATATCGGCCACTCCGGTGCGCTGGCCGGGATGATTGCCGGAACGATTGTCGGTGGCCTGATTGCCGCAGCCGGGGGCATTCTGGCGGGGGCCATGTTTATTGCCGGTCTCGGCGCATCCTGTATTGGCGTGGGCGTCCTGCTTGTCGGCGCCAGTCTGGCCGTGGGGTATTACACCGGGGAGCTGGCGACTGCCGCCAGGGACAGCATCGCCGACGCCGGGGCATCCAGCATGACGAAGAAAGGCGTCATCACCTCCGGCTCGCCCAACGTGTTTATCAACGGTAAACCCGCCGCGCTTGCCACCGATAGCACCGTCGACTGTTCTGACGACGGCTCGCAGCAGATGGCCGAAGGCTCTAAGCGTGTCTCCATTAACAGCCAGCCAGCGTCCCGCATTGGGGATCGCACCACCTGCGACGCGAAGGTGATGACCGGTTCGGACAACGTCATTATCGGCGGCGATCCGCAGCAAACCCTCCCCATTCAGTCTGAAGTCCCCGAGTGGCTCTACAAGGTCTCCGATCTTACCCTGCTGTTTGCCGGTCTGCTCGGCGGCTGGGGCGGTGCCGCTGGCAAAGTCGGAGCGCTCTCTAAGCTGCTGGGCAAAATCCCCGGCATCAACAAGCTGGCCCGTATCGCCTGTCGCGCCGGCACGCTGATGACCGGCGTGGCGGCCGCGGGGATCATCGCCCGCCCGGTGGATATCGTCAGCGGACAGAAGTTTCTCAGCGGGGGTGATGAGCTGGACTTCGTCCTGCCTTCCCGTCTTCCGGTGCGCTGGCAGCGCTACTGGCGCAGCGGCAATCCCGGCGACAGCGTGTTGGGCCGCGGATGGAGCCTGTTCTGGGAAAGCCGCCTGGAGCCTTATCAGGACGGCCTGGTGTGGCGCGCACCGTCCGGCGATTACGTCGCCTTCCCGAAGGTCCCGAAAGGGATGCGCTCCTACTGCGAAAGCGAAAAAAACTGGCTTGAACATCACCAGGACGACAGCTGGTCGGTGTATGACGTCAGCGGCGAGCGCTGGCACTATGCGCCGCTGCGGGATGATGCCCCGTCGCTGCTCCAGCGCCTCTCCGAACCCTGCGGCAACGATATCCTCTTTGAGTGGAATGCGAATAATACCCTGCATGCCCTGACCGACTGTGCGGGCCAGCGCGTGGTCTGCCGCTACGACCGCGACAGGCTCGTTGGCGCCTGGCTGGATGACGAGATCTGCCTGGTCAGTTACGCTTATGATGAACAGCGCCAGCTGGTCTCCGTGACCGGCCGGGGCGGTAGCGTGCGCCGACGCTTCAGCTGGCAGGACGGGCTGATGAGCGCTCATGAGGACGCCAACGGCCTGCTGAGCGAATACCGCTGGCGGGAGATTGACGGCCTGCCGCGCGTGGTCGGCTTCCGCCATAGCGGCGGCGAACGGCTGACGTTCGAATACGATTTTGAGAACGGCACCCGCCGCGCGACCCGCGAAGACGGCGCGCAGGCGCACTGGCTGGTGGATGACGACGACAACGTCGCGCGCTTCACGGATTACGACGGTCGCCAGACGACGTTTGTCTACCGCGACGGCGAGCTCTGCCACGTCATTCTGCCGGGCGGGGCGATGCGCCGCAGCACGTGGGACAAATACGGCCGCATGACCAGCGAGACGGACCCGGCGGGCCGCCGCACGGAGTATCACTGGCATCGCCTGACCGACCGCATCACCCGCACGGTGTACCCGGACGGTACCTCATCGCAGGCCATGTACGACCTTCGCGGTCGCCTGCTGTCGGAGACGGATCCGGCCGGTAGCACCACCGCGTATCGCTATCCCGATGATGAAGAATTCCTCCCGGAGAGCATCACCGACGCCATCGGCGGCGTGGTGCGCCTGGTCTGGAACCACCAGGGGCTGCTGACGCAGCGCACCGACTGCTCCGGCAGCGTCACCCGCTTCACCTACGACCGCTTCGGGCAGCTGATTGCCAGCGAAGATGCAGAAGGGAATATCACGCGGCGGGAGTGGAGCCGTGCCGGGCTGCTCAGCGCCGTGATCCATCCGGACGGCAGCCGCGAGTCGCTGGTGTGGAACGAACGCGGCCAGCTCACGGGCTGGCGCGACCCGCTGGAAAGCGAGGTGAGCTGGGCCTATAACGCGCTCGGCCTCCCGGTCAGCCTCACCGACCGTATTGGCCGCGTGCGCCAGTGGCGCTACGACCCGCGCGGTAACCTGCTGCGACTCGATAACGGCAACGGGGCGGAATACCGCTTCACCTATGACGCCGTGGGCCGCCCGCTCAGCGAAACGCGCCCGGACGAGACCGTGCGCCATATGGAATGGGACGCGCGAGGGTTCCTTTGCGCGCTCGAAGAAAACGGACGGCCTGCCGCCGACGGCGGTATCGCCCGTCGCGTCCAGCAGTTCAGCTATGACGACAGCGGGCTGCTGATCGGGCGCACTCAGCGCCACGCGGAGTACCGCTACTTCCGCGACCTGAGCGGCCAGATTACCCGCATCCGCCGCACGCCAACCGCCGAAGGCGTTGCCCTGGGTATCGAAAGCGATGAGATCGCTTACCGCCACGACGCCGCCGGACGCGTGCTGAGCGAGTCCGGCATTAACGGCGCGGTAGGCTACGAATGGGATGCCCTGAGCAACCTGACCGGCCTGACGCTGCCCGGCGAGCAAAAGCTGGCCTGGCTGCATTACGGCTCCGGCCACGTCAGCGCCATCCGCTTCGGGCAGCAGCTGGTGACCGAGTTCACCCGCGACCGCCTGCACCGCGAAGTGCGCCGCACCCAGGGCGCGCGCGAGCAGTTCCGCCAGTATGACAGCCTCGGCAGACGCACCCTGCAGCGCAGCGAAGTGAGCACGGACGTGACCCTACCGGAGCAGGCGCTACTGGAACGCCTGTACCGCTACACCGCGCGCGGTGAGCTTTCCGGCGTAAGCGACACCCTGCGCGGTGAGGTGGACTACGGCTACGACGCCGAAGGGCGTCTGCTGAAGCACTACGAGGCCCGACAGGGACACAGCCGCGCGCAGTTCAGCTATGACGCCGCGGATAACCTCGCCGCCAGTGACGCTGCGGCACCGGTCACGGATAACCGCCTGCAGCACTGGCAGGCGCAGTTTATGAAATACGACCACTGGGGCAACCTGGTCAGCCGCCGCAACGGGCTATACGAGCAGCATTATGCGTATGATGCCGAGAACCGTCTGGTGTCCGCCCGGGGAAACGGGCCGGAGGGGCGGTTTGAGGCGCGCTATCACTACGACGCGCTGGGCCGCCGCACGCGCAAAATCGTCACCACGACGCACGGCACCACCGACATCCGCTTCCTGTGGCAGGGCTACCGCCTGCTGCAGGAGCAGCAGGAGAGCGGGCTGCGCAGCACCTATGTATACGACCCGAATGAAGCCTGGAGCCCGCTGGCGCGGGTGGATCACCTTCGTGACCAGAGCAGCGGTGAGATTTACTGGTTCAATACCGACCTGAACGGCGCGCCACTGGAAGTGACCGACGAGCGCGGCGCTGTGCGTTGGAGCGGCCAGTACGGCAGCTTTGGCGAGGTGCGCCATCAGAGTGAAGGGTTCTCAAGGCTTGTGAACCGCACGGCAATGGCACACCAGCCGCTTCGCTATGCCGGGCAGTACGCTGACGGTGAAACGGGACTGCACTATAACCTGTTCCGCTACTACGACCCGCAGGTCGGGCGGTTTATTGTGCAGGATCCGATTGGGTTGAATGGCGGGTGGAACCTTTATCAGTATGCGCCGAATCCGTTGGGGTGGATTGATCCGCTGGGTTTAATAAACGAATTTGGAATCGCAGGCTATGGAAGCCCCGTCCATGCAAAAGACGGTTTAACTGCACATGAGTTATTACAAAATGCTTGGCTAAGAAATAATGGCATAATAAAAGGTAGAATGTCTGGTATTGCAACTACCAACCCAGCGATAGCTTTGCAAGAAAACGCTATGCATAAAACCATATCCAAATTACAGGCCAAATATGGATTGCATAATCCTAATGTACTAAAAAACCAGTCCGCATTGCAGAATATCAACAGGAATACTGCAATTACTCGAAGAGGTATTTACGAAGACTTGGTGAATAACAGAGGTTGGGAACGTCAAAACGCTAAGGAATTTGCCACAGAAACGGCAATGAAACTTAGAGAAGAGTCTATTGGGTTTGCCAGAAAAAATGGGTTGACAAAATGTTAAAATCTAATCTTATCGCTAAAATAAGTACCCTGCCTGATGGTAATGTCATTGGGCGGATTGGTGGAAATATCCCTGAATTCTTTATAGATAAACTAGATATTGTGCGGGGTTATAAATTTTATTTGACAGTTCAGAATCCTGATGAGGCACATGAGTATATTACGATACTTACTCCTGAACGATATGATGATATGATGGATAAAAACATCTACCCTAATTGTTCAGTAAAAATTTTTACGCACACGCATTCTGATGAAAGCAATAATGATGCATTTACGATAAAACACATTAATAAGGCAGTTATCGTTGGGTATGATAAGGTTGAAAGTGAAGAGTTTGACTTTATCACTAAAACCGAAGAGGCAAGATTAATACAATCGGAAGATTATTATTTTGATGCTTTGCAAAAAGATGGTTATGAATTTTTCATGCAGATAGATGAAGATTATTATCCAGATGCATTGCTTGATGGTGATTACATCTTTGGTTACGGTGCTTTGTATTTGTATAAAAACATATCTGGCGGGAATATCATAGCTGGTTTTTGGCAGTACTCGTAAAGATAAATGATTAATAAAAGCCGGGTTAATATTAATTATTTCCGGCTTATATAATATTGATGGTTTTTTATTCGGAATGCTTTTTTTTCTTAATTTTTTAATTGCTTTTATAAAATTTCTTTCAATTAATCATGGTATTAATATCATGTCTCAGAAAAATATATTTTTTTATAATTTAATAATTGCTCGCCCGTGTTTAAGATTCTATCTCCGCCAAAATGTTAATATTTTAAGATGCATAGTTTCAACTGGTTAAGTTTGTAATTCTATAGACACGACGGGATATCGTTGACATGAATGTAAAGGCACTAGAAAAAAATATGATATGATTTACGGTCGTGATGCTTTAATAATATTAACACTGAGTTAAGATTTTATTCCTTTAGCTTTTTGGTAAAAGCTTCTTTAGGTTTATCTGCTACCAGGTAGGCGTAATCCTAATTAGAAAAATCATTGGTTTGAGCATCCCGACGGCCACCCGGATGCTAGTCAAACTGGTATGTCTGAGCATCATTCTAATGGTCATGTGCATGCGATTGACCCTAAAGGTAATGAGGTGATTTTTACATGGTAAATAATATGCCTGAGCAATTAATTAAATTTCCTATTTCCGAATGGATAGTTCAATCAGGTCATTTCAAAACTGATTTACCATCGGAGGCTTATTGTATTTGCTATCAATATAATATAGATAGTAATGGATATGGTCCTTATGATTTTTTAACTGAAAAATCGAAGGGGCTATTGTCCTCTTTATTTACTAATCTTATGTGTTTTAATAAAGAGGGGCAAAATCTTGATGCTTGCTCAGCCCTAAGTAGAAAAGGGCTTTATTTTTATGGCAACAATAATGAACAAGTGAATAAGCGACTGACGGAGTATCGCAAGATGCTTCTGAAAAATAAGTTAAGAACTAATAAAGGATTACCTGAAGAGAATTTCCCTGAGAAACCTGAACTACTTAATCTTTATGATGATTATGGTGGTGCTGATGTAAGTGTAATAAATTCTTTAATAAAAAAAGGTTATCAATTTCTTTTTTACAGGTTTTTTACTCCTGTCGCTGGGGGGAGTGTAATTGTTTTTGATGGTAATATATGGGATAAAGCTGTTGAATATTGTAAGAAAAATGGAATTAGTTTTCAAGAGGTTGATTCAGTTGATAATCTGAAAGAATGGTAAGGTTGTTTTTTATAAATTAGCTAACTTAATAATAAAAAAGGACTGGAAAGATCTTCTTATCTTTCAAGTCCTTTTTTATTCTAATTTTGGGGAAGTTTTACACCATATGTCTTGTCAGATTATGTTACTTGGATAGCTCCTGCATATCATAATTATCCGCTATCAGAAAAATATAGCTGTTCGAAATATTCATTGTGACGCTGCGCCCGGTCTCAAATCCCTTCTCTGCGAGTCAGTTGCTCATGAGGGGGCAAGTTGGGCTTGCGTGTATGTCCGGCAGAGATTTTGGTTTACGGTTGGAATAGGTAATGCCGACAAAGTCGACCTTAAAAAGCAGGATACTTTGAGTAAGTTTTTTCTTTTTAACCTACTTTTTAGAAAGTAACATAAGTATCGTGCAGATAGCTTAATTTATCAGGGTGTGGCGGTAGCATGATTGTCTTATGCAAACCGCTACTTCCGCGACCTGAGCGGCCAGATTACCCGCATCCGCCGCACGCCAACCGCCGAAGGCGTTGCCCTGGGTATTGAAAGCGATGAGGTTGCTTACCGTCATGACGCCGCCGGGCGTCTGCTGAGCACTACGAGGCCCGACAGGGGCACAGCCGCGCGCAGTTCAGCTATGACGCCGCGGATAACCTCGCCGCCAGTGACGATGCGGCACCGGTCACGGATAACCGCCTGCAGCACTGGCAGGCGCTGTTTATGAAATACGACCACTGGGGCAACCTGGTCAGCCCCCGCAACGGGCTGTATGAACAGCATTATGCGTATGACGCCGAGAACCGTCTGGTATCCGCCCGGGGAACCGGGCCGGAAGGGCGGTTTGAGGCGCGCTACCACTACGACGCGCTGGGCCGCCGTACGCGCAAAATCGTCACCACGACGCACGGCACCACCAACACCCGCTTCCTGTGGCAGGGCTACCGCCTGTTGCAGGAGCAGCAGGAGAGCGGGCTGCGCAGCACCTATGTATACGACCCGAATGAAGCCTGGAGCCCGCTGGCGCGGGTGGATCACCTTCGTGACCAGAGCAACGGTGAGATTTACTGGTTCAACACCGATCTGAACGGCGCGCCGCTGGAGGTCACAGACGAGCGCGGCGCGGTGCGCTGGAGCGGCCAGTACGGCAGCTTTGGCGAAGTGCGCCATCAGAGCGAAGGGTTCTCACGGGTTGTGAATCGCACAGCGATGGCACACCAGCCGCTTCGCTATGCCGGGCAGTACGCTGACGGTGAGACGGGACTGCACTATAACCTGTTCCGCTACTACGACCCGCAGGTCGGGCGGTTTATTGTGCAGGATCCGATTGGGCTGAATGGCGGGTGGAACCTTTATCAGTATGCGCCGAACCCGTTGGGGTGGATTGATCCCCTTGGATTAACGGCCTTAGATACTACAGGATATAACGTTTATGGATTATTTGATCCGGGAGCATCAAAACCTTATTACGTTGGTATAACTGATGATCTTCTCAGGAGAGCGGGAGAACATAGGGATTCTGGGCGATTAACTCCGGGTGCTCAGTTGCTTCCTTTAGATGAGAATGTGACCTATGCACAAGCTAGAGGTTACGAACAATATTATATAGAGGAATATAAAACTCGTACCGGAACTATAGGTGAAGATATTTCTGCGACTAATCGCGGGAATAAATACAATTCATTTGACCATAGACGTACAGACGGAAGAGGACAGGCTTTTGAAGCAGAATACAGCATAAAGAAAAATGATTCAGGCAGAAAAGGAAAGAGGTGCGGATGAGTAATTTTAAATTTTGGGCATGGGAGAAAAAACCAAGAACCATGCTTCGCTATGTTAAGCCTGGCGATGTATTTTGTTTCAAGGTTGATGGAGGGATGTATCGTTTTGGCCGTATTATGTCATTAATGTCAGTAGGGCATATAGCTGAAATTTTTGATATTTTATCTGATACACCTAAAATAACCGAGGGTGAAATTGAGAATGCTAAAAGAATCATTTCGCCACTGATTATAGATACCTATTCTCTACTGGATAAGAAAATTGAACCAGAAAGTGATTGGAGAATAATTGGACACCAAGATAATTATTCCCCCGATAATGTTGATGATGTTTATTTTGCATTCGGTATTGGTGACTCTTGCAAAAAGAAAGATTTTTACGGGAATGTTTTTCCAATCGACGAAAAAGAATGGAATGATCTTCCTAAACTTTCACCGAAAAGTAATTTTGATATAAAGAATATATTAAGAAAAGTTTAGGTTTGAAACCGGGAGGTAAAATCTCCCGGTTGGTTTATGATTAATTAATACTTGGTGGTTTAATAAATGAACAATGGAGGAATGAGTGAAATATAAAATATATTGGTCTTTAATAGCATTGAATGCATAATTGCCATGAAGAAGCATAATGTGTGATCCTGTAAGTAACGTAATGAACGTCAATAATATTGTGGTGAGTATGCAGTCACTAAAATGACAAAAATAACAGTATCAAAACTTCATAGGAATAAAGTTGAGTTCACCTCACCTTTAGGCAATGGAGTGGCTGTATGGTGTGGTGAACCACCGGAAGTAAGGGGTAGTTATAATGTCGAATTTGATGTAGATGACATTTTTAAATGGGGCTTGAATATTAATGATGTTTGTCAGGATACACCTGAAATCAAGGTGGATGGTGATGGAATGTTATTTGTTTCTCAGGTCATCTCTTATGAGAGTGACGGGGTTTTAACTGTTTCATTAGGTGGTCAGATCATTTTTTTAGATGTTGAGTCCTACCCAGGTGGTAGTAAATTTGTTTCGTTTTCAACAGCCATAAAAAATATCTCATTGTATCCTTTTGAAGTGTAGACTGAAACTGAGAAGAAATTACTTGTTCCGCTACTAAGACCTACAGGTTGGGCAGTTAATTGTGCAGGATCCGCTTGGGTTGAATGCAGGGTGGAATCTTTTTCAGTATGCACTGTATCCGCTGGGGTGGTTTGCTCTGTGGGGTTATGTAATGGTAATACCGTCATAAGAGCGGTGACGCCTGGAAACGCGAGAGTATGTGAGCGGATAAAAAAATAAGTACTACAGCTTAGCATAAAATAACACCGGCCTAACATATTGCAGGTGCTCTGCATTCGCGTGACTCTTGGATTTCCTCCACCAGAAGCCAGGCATCAGCAGAGAATTTACAAACACCGTTTACTCGAAATGCTGATGCGGCGCATCAGAAAGTTCTAATTTTGGTGAGGCATTTCACGAAACCTTAATATTTTAATAGGTCATTTATGTTAAATGATGTAAAGGAAAAAATAATTGATAATGATTTTGTTAATATTGTTAGAATTAATATGATTTTCAATGATGCCATCAAAACCATGGAGAGGCTCTTAATGACGCTCGATGATGAAATCAGGAAGGAAATATCTTTGCTTCCTGAACAACCAGAAATTGTGGATGACTGGGAACACATTGCGGATGAGTTATCCGATAGTTATAGTTGGGCTGGTTCAAAAATTGACTGGTCAAAGACCAGTGCTCATAGGTCTTTAGAACTACATGGAGACTATAAGGATTGGTTGGTAGATATAAAGAAATTCATTCATGAAACTGATGTTCATGACGTGATTTCAAATAGTGATGAGATTTACTATATAAATGATTCGTCTCTTGATTTTTCTGTCAGATTGAATCCCGCGCAGTTCTTTTTATTTTTTGATGTGGCTATAGAAAATATTCCTCAGCATCATTATTTTTTTGATAGGTAAAATAAATGGTGTCTAGTGATCAGTGCAGAGGGATATATTGACTTCGGTTTCTCATGTTTAGATAAAAAATGATTGAAATGGGAGGTTCATCCTCCCAGGACGTTTAGGTAATGCTTTTGTTTTGATACAAAGAAACCTAGGGGGCGAGAGTCTTGCGATGATGATGTGCCTCTACAATTACCGTAAGGTTTTAGACGCGACATGGCTAGCCTGTTTGCCGTACTGTATGGTGATGCTGATCCATTTCGAGCAGATGGCACAATTGTTGAGCCAACGTTCAACGGCGAACAGAATAGCTGTGTCGCTTTTTACTTAATACCTAATAGAATTCTATCCTCATCAATTCCCCACAAATGCACTTACCTGCACGCCAAAACGCTTCGCCAGCGCGCGCATATGATCCAGCGTTAACGTGCGCTGTCCGTTGAGGATCCGACTCACCAGAGACTTCTTACCTATTTCGTTTTCGAAATCGCTCTGAGTGAGATGGTACTGATCCATCAGCGTTCGCAATAACGCAACGCCTGACGGAATGCTGGCAACACGCGCGTTAAATTCTGCAAACTCCGGAGACTCGTTTTCGTATTTATCGATTTTAGCGGTGAGCATCTCTACCAGCGGACTATCGGGGTCATGCTCAATTAGATACTCCACCAACCCCATAGCATCCTCATAATCTTGTCGCGACGGGCTTGAGCCCAGGAAAGGGAGCTCCCTTGTTAGATCGTTTGCCGCTTTGATGGCTGCTGAAAAGTTCATTCTTTCTTTCTCCGGTAGAGGTCCGTGAGCTTGTCATAATCTGCGTGAGTGCTGGTGTGTTTGATGAAGAGCTTTCCGCGCTCAAAATCAGTAAATAACATTACTCTTAAATACCCGCCACCTACGTCAATGACCCACCATTTTTCCCGGTATTTCATCCTCTCCCGGCTGGGGAAGCGCTTTCGCATGTCGTCTGGTGATGGGTAGTGCTCTCCTTTTAGTACCCAGTAAAGATCTTCCAGAGCGAGTTCTTGAATAGGAAAATGTCTGGTGGCCGCGTCGAAAGGCGCTCTTGAGACTGCGGGCATTTTTGCCCCCTTGTTTCCAGACTGGAAACATTTAAGGTAGTGGTCGGCGGGTTGAGAATGTGGGAACTGTCATGGATTGCAGTTTTCATTTGCTCGTGATAAAGGCGATCATTTAATGAGTGCGAACACTGTAAGAGGTGACTGTGAAAGAAATGTCCACTTTGTGCCAGGAGCGGACATTGTTATTAATAGCAGCAGACGCCAGCCGGACTCTCTCGTCTTACAGCACTTCAACCACTTCAAATTCTTCTGCGATCAACTCCATATCTTTAGAAAAATGACCTTCGCGGGTAAAAAATCGCTGATGCTCATTTCGCCAGTATTGAAGGCTTAAATCGCCTTCACCTTCTTTGCGGGCAAACTCCTCAGTCACATCACAAAAACGCACCAGTCGCATTGAAACCAGCCGGGTCACGCAGACCGGGGCATTCAGGCCATCAAGGATAATGTTATAGCTTCCAATCCTCGGGGCAGACTTTTCTTGCTGGTAAGAGGCAAAGGATCCGCAGGAGGCCGTTTTAATCCCTTTTTTAATCAGGTCCGCAAGCTCGCTGGCCAGTTCCGGGCTGTCTCCCATTTGCCAGGCATCTGCGCCTGGATACTTTACTTTTAATACCTCAACAGTAGCCATTAAGAGCCCTTTTTAATCGTCGATGAAAAATGTCATACAGAGTTTTAACATGAACTTTCCGGACATTAACATTGATGCTTTCCCTCTGCTACTTTGTCCGCTCTTCGCTCTTACCAGACATTCAAAAACAACATTAAATTTTGCGTAAGGCCGGGGATCAGCTTCTTACCCAGCAGAACTCCGGCCTCCCATCACCCGCCTCAGTGCGTCGTTATATACGGCTCCTTCACAAACTCTGCTAGCAGCCAGACCATATCATGCAGTAGCCCGGTGAGTTCTTTCGCCACGCTCGCAGGCAGTGTCCCGCCCATCACCGCCAGCGTTAACGCCACGGCATAATCCACCTGCAACACCGTTTCCTGCCAGCAGTCCGGCACGCAGGAGGTCATCTTTTCCCCTGCAATCAATTGCTCAAACAGATACGACGGAAGCTCCGAGTCACAGCATTCACGCAGCCGCTTCAACGCAGCCAGCAATCGCTCACAGAGCGTGGCAAACGTCACTGTGTCGCCAGTTTCCACCAGCACGCTGACATACGCGGCGCAGGTATCAGCCAGCTCGAAAAGATCCGCAAAATCGGAAATTGAAGCGTTGATGAGCTGATGAACAGCGCTTTCTTCAGAGAGCGCATAAGAAAAGTTAGGTGTAGTAGCCATTTAGCATCCTCGTCGTGCAGAAAAGTGTCATGTTATGCTAACGGGTTCCTACGCCCGGTTACGGATGTGCCGCAACGCAGGCACTTTAAAACCGCGAAGAAAGGATGAAAAGGGATACCCCTGAATTACATAAGGTTGCTTGCAGGTTTGCGAGGCGGCTTCCAGAAGGGCATTGCCGCGTGGCGGCTACGCCCGACCCGGCCTCCAAAACCACCGCGATACGACCCGTAGGCCCGCGCAAGCGCAGCGCCGCCGGGCACAGTTTGCACTGCGGTTACGTCTTACGCAGACCTTTTCATTTTGAGCATCCCTTCTAATGATGTCTGCGTCGCGCGGGAGGATTTTCCCGCCTGTGAACAAAACACCCCAAACTCCCGGCACAGTGAAAGCGTAGACATTTTGTAGTACATGGTAGACCTCAAGCCAGAACGATGTCTGGCACCGCGACCAGCCATCCGGGCGTTTAAATGGTTAAAATAAATAATAATAATCATTGCGCAATAAATTTCGCTGTGTCTTAATAGCGTCATCGGTTTGGAATACAGACCTTATGAAAGCAGTTTTAGTAAAGCAGTCCTCAGTTCAGGTGTTATCAGTAGATACTCCTTCTTCGTGAGCCTCCTCCTAAGTGCCAAATAAGTAACTCTCGAAATACAGGCCATCATCGCCGCGCTTAAGTGGCTCATAAATTAAGGATTTATCTATGTCTAATAAAATGACTGGTTTAGTAAAATGGTTCAACGCAGATAAAGGTTTTGGCTTTATCACCCCTGACGACGGCAGCAAAGATGTATTCGTACATTTCTCTGCAATTCAGAGCGACAACTTCAAAACGCTTGATGAAGGTCAGAAAGTTTCCTTTACCATTGAGAATGGCGCAAAAGGTCCAGCAGCTGGAAACGTTTCTCCACTGTAACCCGCGCTAAATATCAGTGCGGCGTACGATAGCGATGAAGACAATAGTCCGAGCAGTTAAGCTGTACTGATAAAAATTAACCCGCACCTGTGCGGGTTTTTTATTTTTAAAGGATAATGGTACTGAGTTTTATATGGCAGCCTGCCCATACTCCCTTCAAATTCAGCCTCAAAAACTGCTTCGCAATAAATTGACCATCAATACAGTCCGCAGTTTCTGAAAAGGTTCATCCCTGCTCCCGTTCCCCCTCGCTCATCATCGCCAGAAACCGTTTCACCGTCCGTGAGCGTTCAAAGCGCCGCCAGCAGAGCGCGATATCGGTATAAAGCTCCGGTGAGCTCAGCGCGTGGTAGGTGACATTCGGCGGAGAAATAGCGGCCATCGATTTCGGCACCAGCGCGAACCCGCCGCCAGCGGAGACCATGCTCAGAGAAGAGGAAAGTTGTGAAGATTGCAGCGTGTGTTGCATATCGACTCCGGCCCGCTCGCAGCTGCCGTAAACGCGGTCATACAGTCCCGGCGCGACCTCCTGGGGGAACAGCACCACCGGTGTATCCCGAAGCTGCTCTAACGCCAGCGAATCGCACGCAGCCAGAGGATGATCGCGATGCAACGCCACCACCATCGGCTCCCGGTCGAGGATTTTCAACTCGAACACCTTGCTGCTCTCGCACGGCAGGCGCACGAAGGCGATATCCAGTTCACCCTCCGCCAGCATTGTCGTCAGCGAAGACATATTGGCTTCCACCTGGTGAACCTGCACCGCCATGTTCTGCACCTGAAACTGACGAATCAGCGCGAAAATTTTGGGATGAAAGGCGTCGGAGCTGGTGATGCCAATCGACAGGCTGCCGTTCAGGCCGCGCGCGATGCCCCGGGCTTTCTCCAGCGCGGCGTCGCTCAGCGCCAGGATCTTACAGGCGTCCTCATAGAAGGCTTCTCCCGCCTCGGTCAGCTCCACGCCCCGCGTCAGGCGCCTGAACAGCGGCGTGCCCACTTCCTCTTCGAGCCGTTTGATCTGCTGACTCAGAGGAGGCTGTGAAATACCCAGCGCTTTGGCCGCCCTGGTGAAGTGTCGCTCGCGTGCTACCGCGACAAAATAGCGCAGATAACGAAGTTCCATATCAAAAACGTCTCAAACCAGCATGGATTCTATATTGGAACTCTCTGCTGAATCGGGTCAACATTTATTTAACCTTTATAAATAAAGTTGAAGAGGACGGGCATGATGATGCATTCATCTGCATGCGACTGTGAGGCGAGTTTATGCGAGACCCTGCGTGGGTTTTCGGCTCAGCATCCTGACAGCGTGATCTATCAGACATCGCTAATGAGCGCCCTGCTAAGCGGCGTCTACGAAGGGGAGACGACGATCGCCGACCTGCTGGCACACGGTGATTTTGGTCTCGGCACCTTTAACGAGCTGGACGGTGAAATGATTGCCTTCAGCAGCCAGGTGTACCAGCTGCGCGCCGACGGCAGCGCCCGCGCCGCGAAGCCGGAGCAAAAAACGCCGTTCGCGGTGATGACCTGGTTCCAGCCGCAGTACCGCAAAACCTTTAACGGTCCGGTCAGCCGTCAGCAGATCCACGACGTGATCGACCAGCAGATCCCCTCCGATAACCTGTTCTGCGCGCTGCGCATCGATGGCAACTTCCGCCATGCGCATACCCGCACCGTTCCGCGCCAGACGCCGCCGTACCGGGCGATGACCGACGTGCTGGACGACCAGCCGGTGTTCCGCTTTAACCAGCGCGAGGGCGTGCTGGTCGGGTTCCGCACCCCGCAGCATATGCAGGGCATCAACGTGGCGGGCTATCACGAGCACTTTATCACCGACGACCGTCAGGGCGGGGGACATCTGCTCGACTATCAGCTGGAGAGCGGCGTGCTCACCTTCGGCGAAATCCACAAGCTGATGATTGACCTGCCCGCCGACAGCGCGTTTTTACAGGCCAACCTGCACCCCAGCAACCTTGATGCGGCTATCCGCGCCGTCGAAAACTAACAGGAGAACTACCGTGAACAGTGAGAAACAGTCACGTCAGTGGGCGCACGGCGCCGATATGGTTGTCGGCCAGCTGGAAGCGCAGGGCGTGAAGCAGGTGTTCGGGATCCCGGGCGCGAAGATCGACAAGGTCTTTGACTCCCTGCTGGACTCCTCCATCGAGATCGTTCCGGTGCGCCACGAGGCGAACGCGGCGTTTATGGCGGCGGCGGTAGGGCGGCTGACCGGCAAGGCCGGAGTCGCGCTGGTCACCTCCGGGCCGGGCTGCTCCAATCTGATCACCGGCATCGCCACCGCCAACAGCGAAGGCGACCCGGTCGTCGCGCTGGGCGGGGCGGTGAAGCGGGCGGATAAAGCCAAGCTGGTGCACCAGAGCATGGACACTGTCGCCATGTTCAGCCCGGTGACCAAATACGCCGTAGAAGTGAACTCCCCGGACGCGATTGCCGAGGTGGTGTCGAACGCGTTTCGCGCTGCCGAGCAGGGCAGGCCGGGCGGGGCGTTTGTCAGCCTGCCGCAGGATATTGTCGACCAGCCCACCACGGGGGCGATTTTACCCGCCAGCGGCCCGGCGCTGATGGGCCCGGCACCGGAGTCCGCCATTAACGACGTGGCGAAGCTTATCGAGAACGCCAAAAACCCGGTCATTTTACTCGGCCTGATGGCCAGCCAGCCCGCGAACAGCGCCGCGCTGCGCACGCTGCTGGAGAAAAGCCGCATTCCGGTCACCAGCACTTATCAGGCCGCCGGGGCGGTGAATCAGGAACACTTCACCCGCTTCGCCGGACGCGTCGGCCTGTTCAACAACCAGGCCGGAGATCGGCTGCTGCATCTGGCGGATCTGATTATCTGCATCGGCTACAGCCCGGTGGAATACGAGCCGTCCATGTGGAACAGCGGCGACGCGACGCTGGTGCACATTGACGTGCTGCCCGCCTATGAGGAGCGCAAGTATGTTCCCGATCTGGAACTGGTCGGGGATATTGCCGCCACGCTGAATCTGCTTGCCAGCCGAATCGAGCACAAACTTGAACTCAGCCAGCGCGCCTCGGAAATTCTTGTCGATCGCCAGCATCAGCGTGACCTCCTCGACCGTCGCGGCGCATCGCTAAACCAGTTTGCCCTGCATCCGCTGCGCATCGTGCGCGCCATGCAGGACATCGTGAATAACGACGTAACGCTCACCGTCGACATGGGCAGCTTCCACATCTGGATCGCCCGCTACCTCTACAGCTTCCGCGCGCGTCAGGTGATGATCTCCAACGGTCAGCAGACCATGGGCGTGGCGCTGCCGTGGGCGATTGGCGCGTGGCTGGTCAACCCGGGGCGCAAGGTGGTGTCGGTCTCCGGGGACGGCGGATTTTTGCAGTCGAGCATGGAGCTGGAAACCGCCGTGCGCCTCAATGCCAACGTGCTGCACATCATCTGGGTGGATAACGCCTACAACATGGTGGCGATCCAGGAAGAGAAAAAATACCAGCGTCTCTCCGGCGTGGAGTTTGGCCCGGTCGATTTCAAAGCCTATGCTGACGCCTTCGGCGCGAAGGGCTTTGCCGTCGAGAGCGCCGACGCGCTCGAACCGACGCTGCGTGCCGCAATGGATGTCGATGGCCCGGCCGTGGTGGCCATTCCCGTCGACTACAGCGATAACCCGCTGCTGATGGGCCAGCTCCATCTCAGCCAGATTTTGTGAATCAATATAAGGACAGAGAAATGCAAAAAGTGGCTCTCGTAACCGGCTCCGGCCAGGGGATTGGCAAAGCGATCGCGCTTCGCCTGGTGAAGGACGGCTTTGCCGTCGCTATCGCGGATTACAACGAAGAGACGGCGAAAGCGGTCGCGGATGAGATCACCCGCAACGGCGGGAAAGCCGTCGCCGTGAAGGTGGACGTCTCTGACCGCGACCAGGTGTTTGCGGCGGTGGAAAAAGCCCGCACCGCGCTGGGCGGCTTCAACGTCATCGTCAATAACGCCGGGGTGGCGCCGTCCACGCCAATCGAATCCATCACGCCGGAAATTGTCGACAAGGTCTACAACATCAACGTGAAAGGGGTGATCTGGGGCATTCAGGCCGCGATTGACGCGTTCCGCAAAGAGGGGCACGGCGGCAAAATCATCAACGCCTGCTCCCAGGCGGGCCATACCGGCAACCCGGAGCTGGCCGTCTACAGTTCCAGTAAATTTGCGGTGCGCGGCTTAACCCAGACCGCCGCACGGGATCTTGCTCCGCTGGGGATCACCGTCAACGCCTACTGCCCGGGCATCGTTAAAACGCCGATGTGGGCGGAGATCGACCGTCAGGTCTCCGAGGCAGCGGGTAAACCGCTCGGCTACGGGACCGAGACCTTTGCCAAACGCATTACGCTTGGCCGCCTGTCCGAACCGGAAGATGTTGCCGCCTGCGTTTCATATCTTGCCGGGTCAGATTCTGACTATATGACCGGCCAGTCTCTGCTCATCGATGGTGGGATGGTGTTCAACTAAATTCTAATAAGCTCTGACATGAGTTTTCCCCTGCCCCCGTGCAGGGGCTTTTTTTTGTCTCATCCGCCATTGTGCATTACACTGCGCGCTGCAAAACTTTAGTCATTACGATCTGACAGGCGGTAACAGCGATGAACGGTACAATCACAACGTGGTTTAAAGATAAAGGCTTCGGATTTATCAAAGATGAAAACGGCGACAACCGCTATTTTCATGTGATTAAGGTCGCCAACCCTGATCTGATTAAAAAAGACGCTGCGGTGACCTTCGAGCCAACCACCAACACCAAAGGCCTTTCCGCGTATGCGGTGAAGGTGATCCCGGAGAGCAAGCATCTTTATATCGCGGGCGAGCGCGTGAAGCTCACCTCGATCAAATCCTTCGTGGTGTTCAGCGAAGAAGAGCCCGTTGAGACCAAAATCGACAAAGAGAACGCGGTGCTGTCGGTGGGGCTACTGATGAACAGCATCAAGCCGAAAAGTGAGAAAAAGCCGGGCGAGATGCGCACGGTGAAGAAGCTGGCGATCACCACCTTCCAGAACACGACGATGATCTTCACCGAAGATGAAATCGACATCGACGCGACGGTTAAGCTGCTGAAGTAATTTTATGCCGGGTGGCGGCTACGCGTTACCCGGCCTGCACGTTCTTCCTTTTCGACCGCTTTTTAACCTGCTATAACAAACTCCTTACCTTGCAGGGAGTCACCGCCGTGCCCGAAATCAATCAACATGGTCAAACCGTTAACGATATCGTCCCCGACTGGAAATGTGCTCGAGCGCTAACTCGCACGCCGCTAACCGGCCAGTATTGTCGTCTGGAACCGTTGGACGCAGAACGCCACGCGGCGGATCTGTTTGAAGCTTACGCACTGGGCGATGACAGCGACTGGACGTGGCTTGCCAGCACCCAGCCTGTGAGCGTTGAGGCTACTGCGCACTGGGTGCTCGGAAAGGTGCTGGATGACGACCTGGTGCCCTTTGCCGTTATCGATCTGCGCACCGAAAAGGCGGTAGGGCTGGTGAGCTATATGGCGATTGAACGCTTTCTGGGATCGGTGGAAATTGGCCACGTCACCTGGTCGCGCAAGATGAAAGGCACCCGCGTGGGTACCGAAGCGGTGTGGCTACTGCTGAAAAATGCCTTTGAGCATAAATATCGTCGGCTGGAGTGGAAATGCGATTCGATGAACACCGCCTCACGCCGCGCGGCGGAGCGGCTGGGGTTCGTCTGGGAGGGACGTCTGCGCCAGAAGCTGGTGCGCAAAGGACGCAACCGCGACAGCGATATGCTTTCGATTATTGACGGCGAGTGGCCGCAAAGGGACACGGAGCTGCGCGCCTGGCTGGCGGCGGAGAATTTTGACGCTGAAGGGCGGCAGGTCAGGCGGTTAGAGGAATTTCGAAAATAATTTTCCCTCACCCTAACCCTCTCCCCGGAGGGGCGAGGGGATTGCTCAGTGCTCGCATTAATTTGTGGGGAACCCTCAGCCCAAAGGGAGAGGGCCGGGGTGAGAGGAGAAGTTCGCACTCAGCGGCGAACCGGCGCCCCATCCGCCACATAATACGCCGCCGTGCTCTTCGCCAGCGGCTCGCGCCCGCGAATGGCGTCGGCAATCTTCTCACCAATCATGATGGTGGTGGCGTTCAGGTTGCCAGTGATAATTTGCGGCATAATCGACGCATCTACCACGCGTAACCCTTCCAGCCCGTGAACGCGGCCTTCGCCATCGACCACCGCCATGTCGTCGTAGCCCATCTTGCAGGTGCCGCACGGATGGAAGGCGGTTTCGGCGTGGTTACGCACGAACTCGTCCAGCTGTTCGTCGGTCTGGCATTCGACGCCCGGGCTGATTTCGCGCCCACGGTATTTGTCCAGCGCCGGCTGGTGCATGATCTCACGGGTGATGCGGATCGCGTCGCGGAACTCCTGCCAGTCCTGCTCGTGGGACATATAGTTGAACAGGATCGCCGGATGCTGATGCGGGTCGCGGGACTTAATCCGTACGTGCCCGCGGCTCGGCGAGCGCATGGAGCCTACGTGGCACTGGAAGCCGTGTTCTTTCACCGCGTTCGAGCCGTTGTAGTTAATCGCTACCGGCAGGAAGTGATACTGAATATTCGGCCACTCGAACTCCTCGCGGCTGCGGATAAACCCGCCCGCTTCGAAGTGGTTGCTCGCACCCACGCCGGTGCCGCCAAACAGCCACTCCGCGCCAATCTTCGGCTGGTTCCACCACTGCAGGGCAGGGTAGAGGGAAACGGGCTCTTTGCTTTCATACTGAAGGTACATCTCCAGGTGATCCTGCAAGTTTTCCCCCACGCCGGGTAAATCATGTACCAGCGGGATATCAAACTGCTTCAGCAGTTCAGCGTTGCCCACGCCGGAGCGCTGGAGGATCTGCGGAGACGCAATAGCGCCCGCGCACAGCAGTACCTCTTTCTTCGCTGTCGCTTTTGAAGGAATGGTGCTTTCGCCTTCCAGCCACTCGACGCCCACCGCGCACTTGCCGTCAAAGATAATGTGATCGGTCATGGCGTGGGTGCGGATGGTCAGATTCGGGCGCGGTTTGGCCTGATCCAGATAGCCGCGCGCGGTGCTGGCGCGTCGGCCCTGCGGCGTGACCGTGCGATCCATCGGGCCAAAGCCTTCCTGCTGATAGCCGTTGAGATCGTCGGTGCGCGGGTAGCCCGCCTGCACGCCTGCCTCCACCATCGCTTCAAACAGCGGGTTCACGCCCGGCTTAGAGGTGGTGACGCTCACCGGACCGTCGCCGCCGTGGTAGTCGTTCGGCCCCACGTCGCGGGTCTCTGCCTTGCGGTAGTAGGGCAGGCAGTTGAGATAGCTCCAGTGCTCCAGACCCGGTTCTTTCGCCCAGTTATCCAGATCCATTGCGTTGCCGCGCACGTAGCACATGCCGTTGATCAGCGACGAGCCGCCCAGCCCTTTTCCGCGTCCGCACTCCATGCGGCGGTTGTTCATGAAAGGCTCTGGCTCGGTTTCATACGCCCAGTTGTAGCGCTTGCCCTGCAACGGGAAGGCCAGCGCGGCAGGCATCTGGGTGCGGAAGTCAAAGCGGTAGTCCGGCCCGCCCGCCTCAAGCAGCAGGACGGTGGTGTTTGGATCTTCAGTCAGTCGTGTTGCCAGTACGTTGCCGGCAGAGCCGGCCCCGATAATGATGTAGTCAAATTGCAAATAAACCTCCCGGTTAAAATATGGACTGGAATTTACCCATCTCAACCTGGATGGACTTCACCTGGGTGTAACTCTGAAGCGTCATGACGCCGTTCTCGCGGCCAATGCCGGAGTGTTTGTAGCCGCCCACCGGCATCTCCGCGGCGGATTCGCCCCAGGTGTTGATCCAGCAGATGCCCGCTTCGAGCTGATGAATAGCGCCATGGGCGCGGTTAAGATCGGCGGTGACAATGCCCGCCGCCAGACCGTAGTCGGTGTCATTGGCGCGACGAATGGCCTCTTCGTCAGTGTCATAGGAAAGAATGGACATCACCGGGCCGAAGATCTCTTCGCGCACGATGGTCATTTCGTCGGTGCAGTCGGTGAACACGGTCGGGGCCACCCACGCGCCGTTATCAAAGCCGTCACCCTTCAGCACATCACCGCCGCACAGCACGCGCGCGCCTTCCTCTTTGCCTTTGGCGATGTAGCGCATCACGCTGTCGCGGTGCGGGAAGCTGACCATCGGGCCGAAGTTAGTGTTTTCATCGAACAGGTCGCCCGCGCGGATGCGGCCCACGCGCTCAACGATTTTTTGCTCAAACGCGGCTTTGAACTTCGCGGGCACGAACACGCGGGTGCCGTTGGTGCACACCTGACCGGAGCTGAAGAAGTTGGCCATCATGGCGATATCTGCCGCGAGATCCAGATCCGCATCGTCAAACACTATCAGCGGGGATTTACCGCCCAGCTCCATCGTCACCTCTTTCAGGGACGAGGCCGCCGAGTTCGCCATCACCTTTTTGCCGCTGGCGACGCCGCCGGTAAAGGAGACTTTGGCGATGCCCGGATGCTCGGTCAGGTACTGGCCGGTTTCCGCGCCCACACCCGGCAGAACGTTAAACACGCCGTCCGGCACGCCCGCTTCGGTGTAGATTTCCGCCAGTTTCAGGGCGGTAAGCGGCGTTACTTCGCTCGGCTTGAAGATCATCGCGTTGCCCGCCGCCAGCGCCGGGGCGGATTTCCACAGGGCGATCTGGATCGGATAGTTCCACGCGCCGATGCCCGCCACCACGCCCAGCGGCTCGCGGCGGGTGTAGACGAAGGAGGTCTCGCGCAGCGGGATCTGGCTGCCTTCCAGTGCCGGGATCAGCCCCGCGTAGTACTCCAGCACGTCCGCGCCGGTGACGATGTCGACGGTCGAGGTTTCAGAAAACGCTTTACCGGTGTCGAGGGTTTCCAGCTTTGCCAGCTCGTCGTTGCGCTCGCGCAGGATATCGACGGCGCGACGCAGGATGCGCGAGCGCTCCATGGCGGTCATCGCCGCCCAGATTTTTTGCCCGCGCTTTGCGCTCTCTACGGCGCGGTCCACGTCTTCACGCCCGGCGGCCTGCACGCTCGCCAGAACTTCACCGTTGGCCGGGTTGATGGTCTCGAAGGTGCGACCGCTGGTGGCGGATGTATAACCACCATTGATATAAAGCTGCTGTTCTGCCATTCGGGACATGCTTCCTCCTCGGTTATTCGGTCGGTAAATGCTGGCTGATAAAGTGGCTGGTAAGCGACTGGGCCAGGGTTTTATCCAGCGGTTTGCCGCTGAGCGCGGCGCGCAGCCACAGCCCGTCAATCAGTGCGGCGAGCCCGTAGCCCGCCTCTTCAGCCTGTTCACGCGGCAGTTCGCGGCGGAATTCGTACACCAGATTTGAGAGCAACCGGCGGCTGCTGACCTGCTGCAAACGATAGAGCATCGGCTGATGCATGCTGCTGGCCCAGAAGGCCAGCCAGGCCTTCATCGCCGCGCCGCTGACCTGGGTTTCATCAAAATTGCCGCCGACAATCGCCTGCAAACGCTGCTCTGCACTGCCGTCCGGCAGGGCGCGTAAACGGCTTAATACCGCATCGCGTAACTGACCGGTGATGTCGCGCATGGTTGCTTCCAGCAGACCGTTTTTATCTTTGAAATAGTGGCTGATGATGCCCGTGGACACGCCCGCCCGACGGGCGATTTGCGCGATGGTTGCGTCATGCATTCCCACTTCATTAATTGCTTCCAGCGTGGCATCGATGAGCTGCCTGCGCCGGATCGGCTGCATCCCCACTTTGGGCATTTTTGCCACTCCATTCATCAGCGTTGGTAATCTATTAAAGCGGTTTTTGATTGGACGTTCAATATAAAATGTGTCTTAATTGTTGCGATTTTGGATTTTAATAGTTACAAAAACAGTGGGGATACTGGATGACAGACCTTTCACAAGACAGAGAAAAAGACAAAATCAACCCGGTCGTTTTTTATACGTCCGCCGGGCTGATTTTGTTGTTTTCCCTGACGACCATCTTCTTTCGTGATTTTTCTGCCGAGTGGATTGGGCGCACCCTGAACTGGGTGTCGAAGACCTTCGGCTGGTACTACCTTCTGGCGGCGACGCTCTATATCGTGTTCGTCGTCTGCATTGCCTGCTCGCGCTTCGGTTCGGTGAAGCTTGGGCCAGAGCAGTCCAAGCCCGAGTTCAGCCTGCTGAGTTGGGCCGCGATGCTGTTTGCCGCGGGCATTGGCATCGACCTGATGTTCTTCTCCGTGGCGGAACCGGTCACGCAATATATGCAGCCGCCGGAAGGGGCAGGGCAGACGATGGAGGCCGCGCGTCAGGCGATGGTCTGGACGCTGTTCCACTACGGCCTGACGGGCTGGTCAATGTATGCCCTGATGGGCATGGCGCTCGGATACTTTAGCTATCGTTATAATTTGCCCCTTACCATCCGCTCCGCGCTGTACCCGATTTTCGGGAAAAAGATCAACGGTCCGATTGGTCACAGCGTCGATATCGCGGCGGTGATCGGCACCATCTTTGGTATCGCGACCACGCTCGGGATTGGCGTAGTGCAGCTTAACTACGGGCTGAGCGTGCTGTTTGACATCCCGGATTCGATGGCGGCGAAGGCGGCGCTAATTGCGCTGTCGGTGATCATCGCTACCATCTCGGTGACCTCCGGCGTGGATAAAGGTATTCGCGTGCTCTCCGAGCTGAACGTCGCGCTGGCGCTGGGGCTGATCCTGTTCGTGCTGTTTATGGGCGACACCTCGTTCCTGCTCAACGCCCTGGTGCTCAACGTAGGTGATTACGTGAACCGCTTTATGGGCATGACGCTGAACAGCTTCGCCTTTGACCGCCCGGTGGAGTGGATGAACAACTGGACGCTCTTCTTCTGGGCGTGGTGGGTGGCCTGGTCGCCGTTTGTCGGCCTGTTCCTGGCGCGCATTTCGCGTGGGCGCACCATCCGTCAGTTCGTGATGGGCACCCTGATCATCCCGTTCACCTTCACCCTGCTGTGGCTGTCGATTTTCGGCAACAGCGCGCTGCACGAAATTATCCACGGCAATGCGACCTTCGCGCAGGAAGCGATGGTGCACCCGGAGCGCGGCTTCTACAGCCTGCTGGCGCAGTACCCGGCGTTTACTTTTAGCGCGTCCGTAGCAACCATTACCGGCCTGTTGTTCTACGTCACCTCGGCGGACTCCGGCGCGCTGGTGCTGGGCAACTTCACTTCGAAGCTCAAAGACATCAACAGCGATGCGCCGAACTGGCTGCGCATCTTCTGGTCCGTCGCCATCGGCCTGCTGACGCTCGGGATGCTGATGACCAACGGTATCTCTGCGTTGCAGAACACTACGGTGATCATGGGCCTGCCGTTCAGCTTCGTGATCTTCTTCGTGATGGCCGGGCTGTATAAATCGCTTAAGGTGGAAGACTACCGCCGCGTCAGCGCCAGCCGCGACACCGCGCCGCGGCCGATGGGCGCACAGGACAGGTTGAGCTGGAAGAAACGCCTGTCGCGCCTGATGAACTACCCGGGCACGCGCTACACCAGCCAGATGATGGAGACGGTCTGCTTCCCGGCGATGGAAGAGGTGGCGCAGGAGCTGAAGCTGCGTGGCGCCTACGTGGAGCTGAAAAACCTGCCGCCGGAAGAGGGCGAAACCCTGGGGCATCTGGATCTGCTGGTGCACATGGGCGACGAGCAGAACTTTGTTTATCAGATCTGGCCGCAGCAGTATTCGGTGCCAGGGTTCACCTACCGGGCGCGCAGCGGGAAATCGACCTACTACCGGCTGGAGACCTTCCTGCTGGAAGGGAGCCAGGGGAATGATTTGATGGATTACAGCAAGGAGCAGGTAATTACGGATATTCTGGACCAGTATGAACGGCACCTGAACTTTATCCATCTCCACAGGGAAGCGCCGGGGAATAGCGTGATGTTCCCGGATGTCTAAACGGATTCTTAAAATACCTTTAGACTGTATATAAATACAGTTATTTGGCGCAGCATTACTCAAGGAAGAGTAACCATGCAGCAAGAGCCTGATGCTGAAGCATTCGGGCTTTTGCTGCGTTTAGGGAAGGAACTATGGATGAGTCATGCGATAGAGTTTATCGAAACATCACTCTTTACCCGACAGATTAAAAGCATTGCTACGGATGATGAATTAAAGGATCTGCAAAAGGTGATCTATTTCATTATGGCCTATCCAAAATGCATAAAGGACAGCCTGACAGAGACAGAGAAAGCAGAACTTAAAAAGCTGACTTCCATTCTGAAAAATACTGCTTCCAGTGCCGTAAATTTGAGGTGTACTATGTACCCTAATCAGGCAGGTGGAGGCTGATAATGAGTATTTTTAATGAATTAAAATCTTCGCTTGAAGAGGCCGTTGAGATCCATAACGGAAGAAAAGCCGCTTCCCGGGTAACCCGCTATGAAGTTGCTGATGTGCGCGCCATCAGAGAGCAGCTCAATATCACGCAAAGCGAAATGGCGAAGGCGCTTGGCACGAGCGTCGATACGATAAAGAGCTGGGAGTCTAAACGTCGCAACCCAACCGGGCTGGCGGCGAAGGTACTTAATGTGATTCGGGAGAATCCTGCATTTTATAAGGCACTTGCCGGGCAGTGAGTCGCCCTTATGCCGGGTGGCGCTGCGCTTACCCGGCCTACAAAACTCCAAAACTGCTTTACCGTAGGCCTGATAAGCGAAGCGCCATCAGGCTCTCCCTCCGTTGACATAACTTTAATGATAACTATTTTCATTTAAATATAGCCTGTGCTATACCTTATAGCACGGGCTAATTTTGCTTTTAATTTAATCACCTCAGGAGACTTCTGCGATGCATCCACGGCAAGGATTGAAGCGTCTGTTGCTCGGCGCGCTGCTTATGACCGCGACCACAACCGGCGCGCTGGCGGCTGAAAAGTTCCAGGTCATCACCACTTTTACCGTTATCGCTGATATGGCGAAAAACGTAGCGGGGGATGCCGCAGAGGTCACCTCCATCACCAAACCGGGCGCGGAAATTCACGAATACCAGCCCACCCCGGGCGATATCAAACGCGCGCAGAAGGCGCAGCTGATCCTGGCGAACGGCATGAATCTGGAGCTGTGGTTCCAGCGCTTTTATCAGCATCTGAACGGCGTGCCGGAGGTGATTGTTACCAAAGGCATCACCCCGATGGGCATCAGCGAAGGGCCCTATAACGGCAAGCCCAACCCGCACGCGTGGATGTCGCCGGACAACGCCCTGATTTACGTCGATAACATCCGCGACGCGCTGGTGAAGTACGATCCGGCCAACGCGCAGACCTATCAGCGTAACGCCGACGCCTACAAGCAGAAGATCACCGCCACTCTCGAACCGCTGCGCAAGCAGGTCACGGCGATCCCGGTAGACAAACGCTGGATGGTGACCAGCGAAGGGGCGTTCTCCTATCTGGCGCGGGATTTGGGCCTGAAAGAGCTGTACCTGTGGCCGATCAACGCCGATCAGCAGGGCACGCCGCAGCAGGTGCGCAAGGTTATCGATCTGGTGAAAAAACATCACATTCCGGCGGTGTTCAGCGAAAGCACCGTCTCGGATAAGCCCGCCCGTCAGGTGGCGCGTGAAACCGGCGCCCATTACGGCGGCGTGCTGTACGTTGACTCCCTGAGTGCAGAAAACGGCCCGGTGCCGACCTATATCGATCTGCTGAACGTCACCACCCGCACGCTGGTGCAGGGCATCCGCGACGGGATGAAGGAGTAACCATGCAGAAGGGGATTGTTGTAACCGACGTGACCGTGACCTACCGCAACGGCCACACGGCGCTGCGCGACGCGTCGTTCAGCGTGCCGGGCGGATCGATTGCCGCCCTGGTGGGGGTGAACGGTTCCGGCAAGTCCACGCTGTTTAAGGCGGTGATGGGCTTTGTGCGGGCGGCGAGCGGCACTATCTCCATTCTCGGGCTTCCGCCTCATCGGGCGCTGCGCCTGAACCTGGTCGCCTACGTGCCGCAGTCGGAAGAGGTCGACTGGTCATTTCCGGTGCTGGTCGAGGACGTGGTGATGATGGGCCGCTACGGGCATATGGGGTTTCTGCGTCGGCCTAAAGAGCGCGACAGGCAGATTGTAACCGACGCCCTGAAGCGCGTGGATATGCTTGAGCTGCGTCATCGGCAGATTGGCGAGCTCTCCGGCGGCCAAAAGAAGCGCGTGTTTCTGGCGCGGGCGATTGCCCAGCAGGGCGAGGTGATCCTGCTCGACGAGCCGTTTACCGGCGTGGACGTCAAAACCGAAGCCAGGATCATCAGCCTGCTGCGGGAGCTGCGCGACGAGGGTAAAACCATGCTGGTCTCGACCCACAATCTGGGCTCGGTCACGGAATTCTGCGATTACACGGTGATGGTCAAAGGCACCGTGCTGGCGAGCGGCCCGACGGATATCACCTTTACCGCTGAGAATCTTGAGCGCGCCTTCAGCGGCGTGCTGCGCCACGTGGTGCTCAGCGGCTCGGAAGATCGCATTATTACCGACGACGAACGCCCCTTCGTCACGCACCGACAGGAGGCCAAATGAACGCGCTTCTCGAACCCTTTGGCTACGAGTACATGCTCAACGCGATGTGGGTCTCGGCGATGGTGGGCGGGCTGTGCGCGTTTCTCTCCTGCTATCTGATGCTCAAAGGCTGGTCGCTGATCGGCGATGCGCTGTCGCACTCCATCGTGCCGGGCGTAGCGGGCGCTTACATGCTCGGACTGCCGTTCTCGCTGGGGGCGTTTTTATCGGGCGGGCTGGCGGCGGGCAGCATGCTGTTTCTCAACCAGCGCAGCCGCCTGAAGGAGGACGCCATTATCGGGCTGATCTTCTCCTCGTTTTTCGGGCTGGGGCTGTTTATGGTCTCACTCAACCCGACCTCGGTGAACATTCAGACCATCGTCCTCGGCAATATTCTCGCCATCGCCCCGGAAGATATCGTCCAGCTGGCGATTATCGGCGTGGTGTCGATAGTTATCCTGCTGTTCAAATGGAAAGATCTGATGGTGACCTTTTTTGATGAGAACCACGCCCGCGCCATCGGTCTGCGTCCTGAACGTCTGAAAATTCTCTTCTTTACGCTACTGGCGGTCTCTACCGTGGCGGCGCTGCAAACCGTCGGCGCATTTCTGGTGATCTGTCTGGTGGTTACGCCCGGTGCGACCGCCTGGCTGCTGACCGATCGCTTCCCGCGCCTGTTGATGATTGCCGTCGCCATTGGCAGCATCACCAGCTTCCTCGGTGCGTGGGCCAGCTATTACCTGGACGGCGCCACCGGCGGCATTATCGTGGTCGCCCAGACGCTGCTGTTCCTGCTGGCGTTCGTCTTTGCGCCGAAGCACGGGCTGCTTGCCAGCCGCCGTCGGGCGCGGGAGGCACATCCATGATGACGCTGCTCCTCGAACCGTTCCAGTTTGCGTTTATGAACAACGCCCTGATGATTTCACTCCTGGTGGCCGTGCCCTGCGCGCTGCTGTCGGTTTTTCTGGTGCTGAAAGGCTGGGCGCTGATGGGCGACGCCATGAGCCACGCGGTGTTTCCCGGCGTCGTGCTGGCCTGGATGATGGGCCTGCCGCTGGCGCTGGGCGCATTCGTGGCCGGTCTGTTCTGCGCGGTCGCCACCGGATACCTGAAGGATAACAGCCGAATCAAGCAAGATACGGTTATGGGGATCGTCTTTTCCGGCATGTTCGGCGCCGGGCTGATCCTCTATATCGCCGTCAAACCTGAGGTGCATCTCGACCACATTCTGTTCGGCGATATGCTGGGCATTAACGGGATGGACATTTTGCAAAGCGGTCTCGTCGCGGGGTTGATTGCGCTGGTGATTGGCCTGAAGTGGCGCGATTTTCTGCTGTTCTGCTTTGACTATCAGCAGGCGCAGGCGAGCGGCCTGCGCACCCGCTGGCTGCACTACGGCTTACTGTGCATGGTTTCGCTGACCATCGTGGCGACGCTGAAAGCGGTGGGTATAATTCTGTCGATTTCGCTGCTGATTGCCCCCGGCGCGGTGGCGGTGCTGATTACCCGACGCTTTCACATGGCGCTGCTGGTGGCGGTCGCCGTTTCAGCGCTGGTTTCGGTAAGCGGCGTGTATGCCTCGTTTTATCTCGACAGCGCGCCCGCGCCGACCATTGTGGTCCTGTTCGCGTTGGTGTTTATCGTGACGTTTGTGTTGACCAGCGTGAAGGCACGTCGGCAGGAGCGTGTGACAGCAGGGTGATGACCTGTTCGCCGTGCTGCTGCCAGTGAAGGGTGAAGGCAGTGCCTTCCTCAAAGCCTGCAAGTTGACGGGTCAATGCCAGCGTAAGCGTCCTGTCGTCGAGCAGGGTAATGCGGGCGCTGTCAAAACCCATCCAGGCCTGCACCTGCGGAAAGAGGGCCTTGAACAGGCTCTCTTTGGCGCTGAACGCCAGCGTCAGGGCGAGGGCGAACGGGTATCCCGAGCGGGAAAGCACAGGTTCTTCCTGCGTATCAATAATGCCGTCTTTGATTTCCCAGGCTTCGTTTTCGGAAAGGATCGTTTCACAATCGATGCCGATAAGCGCAGGGTATTGCGTGACGACGGCCATCGCCTGCGTGCCGCTGTGGGTGATGCTGCCGGAAATACCTTGCGGCCAGAGCGGTTCGCCGCTGGGTCCGATGCCGGGGATTACGCGCTCGTTTAGCGCATGCGCCGCGGCGATGCGGCCTGCCAGGTGGTCGGATTTGCGCTTGCGTCCGGCGTCAGCCAGCTGTGCGTGATGGGGCAGCCAGAGGAGATCGGCGTCGGTGAAGGTGGTGGGGTCGAAAGTGATGCGGTGAAGGGTGTGGCCGGCGAGAGAAAATGTGCTGTGGGTTGTGTGCATGGTTTTCCCTTCAGTATTGTGCGGCCTGATGCCCTCACCCCGGCCCTCTCCCT
>NZ_JBMKJN010000034.1:0-46093 GCF_049236805.1 Enterobacter cloacae complex sp. XAL002 | reverse complement strand
CTATGTTCCCGGTCTGATCTGTTACCTATGTATCCGGTCATACAGCAGCGCCACCGGGCGATACAGACGGCTTAGCCGCCCAAATACGCGCTCCGCACCGCTTCGTTCGCCAGCAGCGCATCGCCGGTATCGGAGAGCACCACGCGGCCGTTCTCCAGCACGTAGCCACGGTCAGCGAGCTTCAGCGCCTGGTTGGCGTTCTGCTCGACGAGGAAGATGGTCATCCCCTCTTTGCGCAGCTGCTCGATGGTGTCGAAAATCTGCTGAATGATGATAGGCGCCAGCCCGAGCGACGGTTCATCCAGCAGCAGCAGACGCGGCTGGCTCATCAGCGCGCGGCCAATCGCCAGCATCTGTTGCTCCCCGCCGGACATGGTGCCCGCGCGCTGAATTCGCCGCTCCCACAGGCGCGGGAAGAGTTCGTATACCCATTTGATGCGGGTCTGGTATTCATCCCGGTGGGCGAAGAAACCGCCCATCGCCAGGTTCTCTTCGACCGTCATGCGCGAGAACACGCGACGCCCTTCCGGGACGATCGCTACCGCTTCACGCATAATTTTAGCCGTCTGCCAGTCGGTAATATCTTTGCCGTCAAACACAATCCGCCCGCTGGTGGCGCGCGGATCGCCGCACAGGGTGCCGAGCAGCGTGGTTTTCCCCGCGCCGTTGGCGCCAATCAGGGTGACGATTTCGCCCTGATTGATATGCAGGCTGACGTCGTGCAGCGCCTGAATCTTACCGTAGTGCGCATTGACCTTGTCGAACGTTAACATCGCTTTTTCCATCTTATGCCTCACCAAGGTATGCGCGGATCACGTCCGGGTTGCTGCGGATCTCTTCCGGCGTGCCGTTTGCCAGCGGCGTGCCCTGGTTTACCACGTAGATACGGTCCGAAATGCCCATCACCAGCTTCATGTCGTGCTCAATCAGCAGGATGGTGGTGTCGTGATGATCGCGAAGCTCGGCAATCAGCTCGTCCAGCTCTTTGGTCTCTTTCGGGTTAAGGCCCGCCGCCGGTTCGTCGAGCATCAGGATCTCCGGCTGGGTCACCATGCAGCGCACGATCTCAAGGCGACGCTGGTCACCGTAGGCGAGGTTGCTCGCCTGACGGTTGGCGTGCTGGAGCAGGCCGATACGGTCGAGCCAGGTGGCGGCGCGATCGAGCGCCTCCTCCTGCGCGCGGCGGAAGGCCGGGGTTTTCAGCAGGCCGGAAAAGAGGCCGGTTTTGAGCTGCTGATGTTGCGCCACCAGCAGGTTCTCAATCACCGTCATCTCACGGAACAGACGCACGTGCTGGAAGGTACGCACCACGCCCATGCGGGCAATCTGCTGGCCCGGTAGCCCTTCGAGGTGCTGGTCGCGCAGCATGATGGTGCCACCTGTCGGCTTGTAAAAACCGGTCAGGCAGTTGAATACTGTGGTTTTCCCTGCGCCGTTCGGGCCAATCAGGGAGACAATCTCTTTCTTATGCAGATCCAGATTCACGTTGTTGACCGCCAGCAGGCCACCAAAACGCATCATCAGACCGTTAACGGATAATAATGGCTGACTCATGCCTGCTCTCCTTTCGCTTCCGCGCTCTTAAGCTTCAGCTGTGGACGCGTCATCGGCAGCAAGCCCTGCGGACGCCAGATCATCATCAGCACCATCAAGCCACCCAGCATCAGCATGCTGTATTCGTTAAAGTCGCGCATCAGCTCGCGCGAGACCACCAGCAGGATGGCCGCGAGGATCACGGCGAACTGGGAACCCATCCCGCCGAGCACCACAATCGCCAGCACGAAGGCCGATTCGGCAAAGGTGAACGATTCCGGGCTGACGAAGCCCTGACGCGCGGCAAACAGCGTTCCGGCGAAACCGGCAAACGCGGCGCTGATGGTAAACGCGGTCAGCTTGATACGGGTCGGATTCAGGCCCAGGGAACGGCAGGCGATCTCATCCTCACGCAGCGCTTCCCATGCGCGGCCCAGCGGCATGCGCAGCAGACGGTTGATCACAAACAGGGTAATCACCACCAGCAGCAGCGCCACCAGGTAGAGCCAGATCACGCGGTCGGACGGGTCGTATTTGATGCCAAAGAAGTTGCTGAAGGTATCCCAGCCGCCTTCGCGGGCGGTACGGCTGAACTCCAGGCCGAAGAAGGTCGGTTTCGGGATCTGGCTGATGCCGTTCGGACCGCCGGTCACTTCGGTATTGTTGAGCAGCAGGATACGGACGATTTCGCCGAAGCCTAAGGTCACAATCGCCAGGTAGTCACCGCGCAGGCGCAGCACCGGGAAGCCGAGCAGGAAGCCCGCGGCGGCAGAGACCAGCCCCGCCAGCGGCAAACAGGTCCAGAAGCCGAGGCCGTAATAATGGTTCAGCAGCGCGAAGGTGTACGCACCGATGGCGTAGAACCCGCCGTAGCCCAGCACCAGCAGGCCAGACAGCCCCACCACCACGTTCAGACCCAGTCCCAGAATCACGTAGATCATGGTCAGGGTGGCAATATCCACCGTCCCGCGCGATACCATAAACGGCCACGCCACGGCAGCCACCAGCAGCGCCACAAGGAACAGCTTCTGCTTCACGGTTGTACCGTCGATAGCGGGCAGCACGAATTTCGGCCCGGAGACGTTCTTCAGCGTCTTCTGGAAGACCGGGCGCAGCAGCTGGAACAGGAATACCACGGCGGTGCCGATAAACACCCACTGCCAGCGGATATCGGGGGCGGTATCCACCACCAGCTTCGTGCCGTCCAGCCCTAACTGGACGCCCATAAAGACGCCCGCCAGGACGAAGAACATGGCGGCAGAAAGCAGCGCCATCGCAAAATGCATCGGTTTCATACTTTCTCTACCTCCGGACGGCCCAGAATACCGGTAGGCATCACCAGCAGAACCAGAATCAGCAGGGCAAACGACACCACATCTTTATATTCGGTGCTCAGGTACGCCGAGGAGAGCGCTTCGGCCACGCCCAAAATCAGGCCGCCAATCATCGCGCCCGGAATGCTGCCGATACCGCCCAGTACCGCGGCGGTGAAGGCTTTCATCCCGGCCATAAAGCCGATGTACGGGTTGATTACGCCGTAGAACTGGCCGAGCAACACGCCCGCCACCGCCGCCATCGCTGCACCGATCACGAAGGTCAGGGCAATCACGCGGTCGGTGTTGATCCCGAGCAAGCTCGCCATCTTCAGGTCTTCCGCGCAGGCGCGGCAGGCGCGTCCCATGCGGGAGTAGCGGATGAAAACGGTCAGGGCCAGCATCGCCAGGAAGGTCACAATCCAGATAACCAGCTGCATGGTGGTGACAGAGGCAGAGAAGTTTTCGCTGGCCCCCACAATCCACTGGCCGTTAAACAGGCTTGGCAGCGCCACGTCACGCGAACCTTCTGTCAGGCTGACGTAGTTTTGCAGGAAGATGGACATACCGATGGCGGAGATCAGCGCAATAAGGCGCTTGGAGCTGCGCACCGGCCGGTAGGCCACCCGTTCGATGCTCCAGCCGTAGGCGCTGGCAATCACAATCGCGCCGACAAACCCGGCGGCCACCAGCAACCAGCTGCTGTCGATGCCCATCATCATCAACGCGGCGATGATCATAAAGGAGACGTAGCTACCGATCATGTACACCTCGCCGTGAGCGAAGTTGATCATGCCGATAATGCCGTAAACCATCGTGTAGCCGATGGCGATCAGCGCGTAGGTGCTTCCCAGCGTGACGCCGTTAAACATCTGCTGCAAAAAGTAGAGAAACTGCTCGGACATATGCAAACCTTTTTATATCCGCCCGGTAAACCGGGCGGTGGGATTATTATTTGGCGACCGAGGACGAACCGTCGGCGTGCCACTTAAAGACACCAAATTCAAATCCCTTCAGATCGCCTTTCTCATCCCAGTTCAGCGGCCCAATCACGGTGTTCGCCCCGTGTGCTTTTAAATCTTTCACCAGATCCAGCGGCTCTTTGCTGCCGGTGCGATCCATGGCCGTGGCCAGCGACTGCACGGCCGCGTAGGTGATCCAGACGTATGGGCCACTCGGATCTTTCTTCTGTGCCTTGAGCGCATCCACGATAGCTTTATTCGCCGGATCCTGGTCATAGCGTTTTGGCATCGTCACCAGCATGCCTTCGGCAGAATCGCCCGCGATGTTCGACAGGGAGGCATTACCGACGCCCTCAGGCCCCATAAACTGGGTTTTCAGACCGGTGGCGCGCGCCTGGCGCAACATCTGCCCCATTTCCGGGTAGTAGCCGCCGTAGTAAACGAAGTCGATATTCTCTTTTTGCAGGCGGGCGATCAGCGCGGAGAAGTCTTTCTCACCGGCGGTAATGCCGTCGAAGAAGACGATATTCGCCCCGCCTTTTTTCAGGCCGTCCTGTACGGAGCGCGCCAGGCCTTCACCGTACTGCTGTTTGTCATGAATGATGGCAATGCGCTGTGGCTTAACGGTTTCGAGGATGTATTTGGCGGCGGTTGGCCCCTGCGAGGAGTCCAGACCGGCGGTACGCATAATGTGCTGGTAACCGCGCTGGGTCAGTTCCGGGTTGGTGGCGCCCGGGGTGATCATCAGGATGCCTTCGTCTTCGTAGATATCAGACGCAGGCTGCGTGGAGGAGGAACACAGGTGCCCGATGACGTACTGGATACCGTCGTTAACGATTTTGTTAGCGACCGCGACGGCCTGTTTTGGATCGCAGGCGTCGTCATACTCCACGCCCACCAGCTTGTCGCCTTTGATGCCGCCTTTAGCATTGATATCTTTGATGGCCTGACGCGCGCCGTTGAACTCCATATCGCCCCACTGGGCAACGGGGCCGGACATCGCACCCACTACCGCAACTTTAATGTCGTCTGCCATAGCGGCATGCGAGATCGACAGTGCGACCATCCCCGCGATTAACGTCTTCGCGTTCCTTTTCATCTCAGAATCCCCATTCGTGAAGTGATGTTTATATTTTGTTTTATTATGGTTAAAAAGCATTCTGTACTTTTAATGAACAACGCTATTTTTACCAGTGCCTTTAATGGTTTAGCGCAGGTTTTTAACAAAAACCAGACTAATATCTCTATTTTTCAGGCGATTAAGCAAAGATAATATTCTGAAATCAGACGGAGATAAACAAATAAAAGCGCAGTTTGCAGCATAAAATAACGGTACAAAGCGCCGAATAAATCACTACCATTCAGGTTAAAATTCTGCTTATTTTTCGATCCATGTGTTTTCAAACTGCCCATCGCGTTGCCAAAAAACTAATCACCTGGTAAATGGGAAGAAAAAGAGAAAGTGCCTGAGCAATTAAATTGAGTACACTGGCCGTACTCTTTTTGATTTGGACAAGCAGCTAATGAAACTGACTATCGTGCGTCTGGTGACCTTTAGCGACCAGGATCATATCGACCTGGGCAAGATCTGGCCGGAATATTCTTCTTCATCGCTGGCCGTCGATGAGAACCACCGCATCTATGCCGCGCGCTTTAACGAGCGCCTGCTGGCCGCCGTCCGCGTAACGCTGAGCGGCACGGAAGGGGCGCTGGACTCCCTGCGCGTGCGCGACGTGACCCGTCGTCGCGGGGTCGGGCAGTATTTGATTGAAGAGGTGATCCGCGAAAACCCGAGCGTGACCTCCTGGTGGATGGCCGACGTGGGCGTGGAGGATCGCGGCGTAATGGCGGCGTTTATGCAGGCGTTAGGGTTTACGGCGCAGGCGAACGGGTGGGAGAAGCGCTAAAAGAAAGCCGGGTGGCGGCTGCGAGGTGCTCATTGTAGGCCCGGTAAGCGAAGCGCCACCGGGCAAAAGAGGGCTGAGCGGCCTGATGCCCTCACCCCGGCCCTCTCCCACGGGGAGAGGGAGAAAACATTAAAAAAGGCAACTTACGTTGCCTTTTTGCTTTTATTTGGCGTCTGTCGCCGTGCCGTTGGCATGCCAGTCAAACACGCCGAACTCGAAGCCCTTCAGGTCGCCCTTCTCATCCCAGGACAGCGGCCCCATCACGGTTTCTACCGAGTTCGCTTTCAGCCAGGTGGCAATCTCCGCCGGATCGGCTGACTGGTTCAGGCCCGCTTGCAGAGACTGCAACGCTGCGTAAGTGGTCCAGACGAACGCACCGCTTGGATCCTGTTTCTTCGCCTTGATGGCATCTACAACAGGTTTGTTCGCAGGCACCTGGTCGTAGTTTTTCGGTTTGGTCACCAGCAGCCCTTCAGCAGACTCACCCGCGATGTTAGACAGGGAAACGTTCGCCACGCCTTCTGGCCCCATGAACTGTGTCTTCAGACCCGCCGCACGCGCCTGACGCAGGATCTGCCCCATTTCCGGGTGGTAGCCGCCGTAATAAACGAAATCGATATTCTCTTTCTTCAGACGCGCTACCAGAGTCGAGAAGTCTTTCTCACCGGCGGTGATACCGTCAAAGAACACCACGTTGGCATTCGCTTTTTTCAGGTTATCCTGCACCGCACGGGCCAGGCCTTCGCCGTACTGCTGTTTGTCATGAACAATCGCGATGCGCTGCGGCTTCACTTTTTCCACGATGTATTTCGCGGCGGTTGGCCCCTGATCCGAGTCCAGACCGGTGGTACGCAGGATCAGCTTATAGCCGCGCGCGGTCAGCTCTGGTGCCGTCGCAGCCGGCGTGATCATCAGAATGCCTTCGTCTTCGTAGATGTCAGACGCGGGCTGGGTGGAAGAGGAGCACAGGTGACCGATAACGTATTTGATCCCGTCATTTACCACTTTGTTCGCCACCGCGACCGCCTGTTTCGGGTCACAGGCATCGTCATATTTTACGATTTGCAGCTTTTCGCCCTTGATGCCGCCCTTAGCATTAATGTCTGCAACCGCCTGTTCCGCGCCCGTAAATTCCTGGTCGCCGTACTGTGCTACCGGACCGGACATCGCGCCCACCACGGCCACTTTAATATCGGCCTGCGCCATTGTGCTGAATGCCAACGCGATACATCCTGCCAGTAACGCTTTACCCTTCATGTTCATCCTGAGATTCCCCATTATTATGGTTATAACGATTGTTGTGATGTTGTTGTGTAGCGCTTTATTTCAATTATAGGCGTGCTGTTCGCGCTTTTTCAGCATACTCTGCTAAAACATACCCCATTTTTATGATTTTGGAATAGCTAATTTGAAATGAAAATATGATAAGCCCGACTGTCATTTCAGCCGGGCTTTTGGCTTTATCGTGTCAGCGAGGCGGAAATAATATCCAGCGCTTTACGGAACTGCGCTTCGGGGATGGTGAGCGGGTAGAGGAAGCGGATAACGTTGCCGTAGACGCCGCAACTCAAAAGCAGCAGCCCTTCGTTCAACGCGCGCTCCTGAACCTGACGGGTAAATTCCGGCGACGGCTGTCCGGTTTGCGGATCGGTAAATTCCACCGCCACCATCGAGCCCTGCCCACGGATATCGGCGATCCAGGGACAGCCATCCTTCGCTTTATTCAGCACCTCGACAAGATGATGGCCGAGATGAGACGCGCGCGTGCAGAGATCTTCCTCGTCAATCACGTCCAGCACCGCATGGGCCGCCGCAATCGCCAGCGGGTTACCCGCGTAGGTGCCGCCCAGTCCGCCCGGAGCGGGCGCGTCCATCACCTCTGCCCGGCCAGAGACGGCAGAGAGCGGCATTCCGCCCGCCAGGCTTTTCGCCATGGTGATCAGATCGGGCTTCACGCAGTGGTTTTCCATGGAGAATAGCTTGCCGGTACGGGCGAAGCCGGTTTGCACTTCGTCGGCAATCAGTAAAATCCCGTGGGTATCGCACAGGGCACGCAGCGCCTGCATAAAATCAGCGCGCGCGACGTTGAATCCGCCCTCGCCCTGGACCGGTTCAATAATGACTGCCGCCACCTGATCGGGCGCGATATCGGCTTTGAAGATGCGCTCCAGGCTTTTTAACGCTTCGGCGGTACTGACGCCGTGCAGGCTGTTGGGGAATTGCGCGTGGTACACCGAGCCGGGGAACGGGCCGAAGCCGAGCTTATAGGGCGCCACTTTGCCGGTCAGCGCCATGGTCATAAAGGTACGGCCGTGGAACGCGCCGCCGAAGGTGATAAGGCCGGGACGTCTGGTGTACGCGCGGGCAATTTTCACCGCGTTTTCGACCGCTTCTGCACCGGTTGAGAAAAAGGCGGTTTTGGCTGGCCCCTCTATGGGTACGCGCTGGTTGATGCGCTCGGCAAGCGCCACATAACCTTCATAGGGGACGATCTGGTAAGCGGTATGGGTAAAGGCATGAAGCTGTTTTTCGATGGCGGCGATAACTTTAGGATGGCGATGCCCGGTATTCAGCACGGCGATCCCGGCGGCAAAATCAATATACTCGTTACCTTCTACATCCCACACCGTGGCGTTTTCGGCTTTATCGGCATAGAAGTTACACATGACGCCGATACCGCGCGGCGTCGCCTGTAAACGCCGGTCGTTCAGTTCGTTATTTTTCACCCTGTCACCCTCTGAAAGTCGCCTGCTTAGCGCATCAGTAAGTGTTTGCCAGGGGGAAGAAATTCGCCAGAGCGGGCGCTAAAAATACAAAACCCCCAGACTCTCATCCAGGGGTTCTCGGTGTACTTCGAGGAAATTACGCTTCGATAGCGGCGCGAAGTTTTTTCATGGCGTTCTTCTCAAGCTGACGCACACGTTCAGCGGAGACGCCGTAGCGGTCGGCCAGTTCCTGCAACGTGGACTTGTTATCTTCGTCCAGCCAGCGGGCACGGATGATATCCTGGCTACGCTCGTCGAGGCCTTCCATCGCGAAGGTCAGCTTGTTTGCCGCCTGGTCTTCCCAGTTATCCTCTTCAATGCCGTCAGCAAAGTTAGAGGTTTTATCCTGCAGATACAGGACCGGGGCCATCGGCTGGCTGTCGGAGGCATCGTCGTCGGCAGACATATCAAACGTCATGTCCTGCGCGGCCATACGGGATTCCATCTCGCGGACGTCTTTGCTGGAAACGCCCAGTTCGCGCGCCACCATTTCCACTTCATCCTGATTGAACCAGCCCAGACGCTGCTTGGTTTTACGCAGGTTGAAGAACAGTTTGCGCTGCGCTTTCGTCGTGGCGACTTTCACAATACGCCAGTTACGCAGGACGTATTCGTGAATTTCCGCTTTGATCCAGTGCACGGCGAAGGAGACGAGTCGCACACCCACTTCCGGGTTGAAGCGACGTACCGCCTTCATCAGGCCAATGTTACCTTCCTGAATCAGGTCCGCCTGCGGCAGGCCGTAGCCCGCATAATTACGAGCAACGTGAACAACAAAGCGCAGGTGAGACAGGATCAGCGTTTTAGCTGCTTCCAGATCGCCCTGGTAATGCAGCTTTTCAGCAAGCTCCTTTTCTTCCTCAGCCGTTAACATCGGCCAGGTGTTCGCAGCCCGGATGTAAGATTCCAGGTTACCAACAGGGGCTAAAGCTAAAGTTTGCATTTCTTTGGTCATTCATTCCTCTCAATGTTTCTTCTGGTCCAGGTTGTCCCCGTCAGGCAACAACCATGCCAAAGCGTTTGAGCAACGAGATTAGCATTCACTCTTTTATCAGACAGTGATTTTATCCACAAGTTCCAGGTGCAACAGTGAATAAATTACGCACAAAATGTGACATGAAGATGATTACAGGGGAAGAGACAACAGGGACGCTTTCCCTGCAAGCGAACATCTCGGTGCAGGGAAAGATTATATCACGCTTTTATTAGTCGGGAGTAAAGTGGCGTAAATGTTGAACCGTTGCCAGCCATGCCGCCACCCAGCCGATCATGGAGCAGACCAGCAGCAACAGCAGGCACTCATCGAACCCTAAGCCACTGATATCAAACTTCGTTCCAAAAACCTGCGCCACCTCGGTGACGGCAGACGACAGCCGCATCACCAAAATTTCTGACAAAATCAATGAAAGAAATGCACCAGAAAAACCTAATAACGCGCCGCCATAGAGGAACGGGCGGAGGATGAAACCATCCGTTGCGCCAATCAGTTTCTGCACGTTGATGGTATCGCGACGGGCGAAGATGCTCAGGCGCACGCTGTTACCGATGACGAGGAACACCGCCGCCACCATCAGCACGCCGATCATCGCCGATACGCGCCCCACCAGCCCGGTCAGGGCGGCAAGGCGGGCAAACCAGCTGTCGTCCATGCGCACTTCATCAATCCCATTGATGCGGGTAATGCGGTCGCGCAGGGTGTTGAGCGAATCGGTGCCCTGGAAATCGAGCTTCGGGATCACCACCGCCACGGCGGGCAGCGGGTTCTCTTCCAGCATATCCAGCGCGCCGCCGAACCCGGACCAGTTGCGGAACTCGCCCAGCGCTTCATCGCGGGAAAGATAGTTCACCTTCTCCACGCCCTGCTCGGCCTGAATCTGCCCCACTACCTGAGCCGCCGCGTTATCGTCGAGGGCTTTATCCAGATAAACGGTAATCTGCGGCGACGGATAGTACTGGGACGCCGCCTGGTTCACGTTTTTGTAAACCATGTAGCAGACGCTCGGCAGCGTCAGGGAGATGGCAATCACCATTACCGTCAGGAACGTCGCCAGCGGTTTGCTTTTTAGATCCTGCAACGCGCCCTGGAAGGCGTAGCGCACCTGTTCGTTGAAGACGTTGGTTTTACGGGAGTTCGGTTTCGGTGTCGCTTTGGCACGCTTAGGCGCATGGCGATTGCCGTCCCCGCCGCCCTGAGGCTTGCGGAAACGGTCAAACCGGTTGCTGAACTGCCGAATCTGGTTCATTGCATCACGCTTATTCACCGTGGCCTCCGTGCAAATGCCCGTCGCTCAGGGTCAGCATGCGGTACGAACGGCGTGAGATAAGCCCCATGTCGTGCGTCGCCATCAGTACCGTGACCCCCACGCGGTTAAATTCCTCAAACAGACGCAGGATCCCTTCAGAGAGGGCATCGTCCAGGTTACCGGTCGGTTCATCCGCCAGCAAGACGGCAGGCTTGTTCACCACCGCACGGGCGATGCCCACGCGCTGCTGCTCACCGCCGGAGAGCTGGATCGGGAAGTTCTTCGCTTTGTCCAGCAGCCCGACCTTATCCAGCGCCGCCGAAACGCGACGGCGGATATCATCGTAACTGGCGCCGGCAATAATCAGCGGGATCGCGACGTTATCGAAAACCGTGCGATCCATCAGCAGGTGGTGATCCTGGAAAATCATGCCAATCTGACGACGCAGGAACGGCACTTCACGGTTCTTAAGACGGCTAATTTCATGGCCGCTGAACCAGATTTTCCCGGCACTTGGCCGCTCGATCCCACAGATCAGCTTGAGCAGGGTACTTTTCCCCGCGCCGGAATGGCCGGTCAGGAATGCCATCTCGCCTGGCTGGAGGTGGAATGTTACTCCCTGCAGCGCTTGTCTCCCGCCGAGATAGGCCTTGCTGACGTGTTCAAAGCGAATCATTGTTAGTCCTCTCGGGCAAATAGTGCCTCAATAAAGTCGTCCGCTTTAAACGGACGTAAATCCTCAATACGCTCGCCCACACCGATATAACGGATAGGAATGCCGAACTGGTCGGCCACGGAGAAGATCACCCCGCCTTTCGCGGTGCCGTCCAGCTTGGTCAGCGTGATCCCGGTCAGTCCTACCGCTTCATTGAACAGCTTCGCCTGGCTGATGGCGTTCTGTCCGGTGCTGGCGTCGATAGTCAGCATAATTTCATGCGGTGCATCTTCGTCCAGCTTCTTCATGACGCGAACGATTTTCTTCAGCTCTTCCATCAGGTGCGATTTGTTCTGCAAACGCCCTGCGGTATCTGCAATCAGCACGTCCACGTTACGCGACTTCGCCGCCTGGATGGCATCGAAAATCACGGACGCGGAATCCGCGCCGGTGTGCTGGGCAATGACCGGAATATTGTTGCGCTGGCCCCACACCTGGAGCTGTTCCACCGCTGCCGCACGGAAGGTATCGCCCGCCGCCAGCATCACCGATTTGCCCTGCTGCTCAAACTGGCGCGCCAGCTTGCCGATGGTGGTGGTTTTACCCACGCCGTTGACGCCAACCATCAGAATAACAAAGGGCGTTTTGCCTTCAATATTAAGCGGTTCGTCAACTTTTGCGAGAATTTCACCCATCTCGTCTTTCAGCAGGCCGTACAGCGCCTCGGCGTCACGCAGCTGTTTGCGGTTCGCCCCTTCGGTCAGGTTGGCGATGATTTTCCGGGTGGTTTCCACGCCCACGTCCGCAATCAGCAGTTGCTCTTCCAGCTCCTCAAACAGATCGTCGTCGATCTTCTTGCCGCGGAACAGACTGATAAATCCGGAACCTAAGTTTTCTTTGGTTTTGAGCAGGCTGCGCTTCAGGCGCGCGAAGAAACCTTCTTTGGTCGGTTTTTCCTGCTCCTGAACGATCTCTTCTTCGGCCTGCTCTTCCACCGGCACGACGATGACCGCTTCTTCAGCCGCTTCCGCCGCCAGCGCCTGGGCCTCCAGCTCTTCGTCGGTCAGCTCTGGCTCAAGGGCCGCTTCTTCTTCCACTGCCTCAACAATTTCAACGGTTTCCGCTTCGGCCTGCCACTCTTCGGCAGAAACCTCTTCAGCTTTCACCTCTTCCGGCAGCGGCAGCGCTTCGTGTTCGATAGCGGCCTGCGGCGCTTCGGTAAGGGTTTCAACGATAACCGGCTCTGGTTTTTCGCTCTCCTGAACCTGTTCGGTAACCTCAACCACCTCTTCGGCAAAGGATTCAATCTCTTTTTTGCTGTGGGCTGGCTCTTCCGCTTCGACAACCGCAGCGGTTTCGACAGGCGTTTCAGGCTGTGACTGCTCTTCTACAACCTGCTGTTCTTCGGTTTTCTGTTCTGTTTCTTGCTCTTTTTCACCGAAACCCAACCAGGAAAAGAAGCCACGTTTTTTTTGTTTTGCCATCTGCGACTACACTCCTCGCGGCGCTATATACAGGGAAGCTAAAAAAATGATGAAATAGTCTAACACTTTACTTAATTGACATCACCGCCCGCAATCGCAGGGCATTGTTAACAGAGCTTTCCTGAGATGAAGAAACCCACCCGCGCCCCGGCCGGACAAATTCGCATTATCGGCGGTCAGTGGCGAGGCCGGAAATTACCGGTGCCGGACAGCCCCGGTTTACGCCCTACTACGGACCGCGTTCGCGAGACGCTGTTTAACTGGCTCGCCCCGTCAATGGTAGACGCCCATTGCCTGGACTGCTTCGCCGGAAGCGGTGCATTAGGGCTGGAAGCGCTGTCGCGCTATGCTGCGAGCGCCACGCTACTGGAGATGGAGCGCGGCGTCGCGCAGACGTTGCAGCAAAATTTGGCTACGCTGAAAGCAACCAACGCCAAAGTGGTGAATACCAACACGCTGAGCTTCCTCGCGCAACAGGGGACGCCGTTCAACGTAGTGTTTGTTGACCCGCCGTTCCGTAAAGGGCTGCTGGAAGAGACATTATCGTTGCTGGAAAAAAATGGCTGGCTGGCAGACGACGCGCTGATTTACGTTGAAAGCGAAGTGGAAAATGGTCTGCCGCCCGTTCCCGTTCACTGGGATCTGCACCGCGAGAAGGTCGCCGGCCAGGTGGCTTATCGTCTGTATCACCGTCAGGCACAAGGAGGATCCGATGCCAGTACTGATTAACGTAGGGCGCTTGCTGATGCTGGGCGTCTGGGCATTTTTGATTTTGAATCTGGTGCACCCGTTCCCGCGTCCGCTGAATATCTTCATTAACGTGGCGCTGATTTTCACCGCGTTCATGCATGCCTTGCAGATGGTGATGCTGAAAAACGGACTGCCGAAAGATAGCCCACCGATGACCGGCTGGCAGCAGCTACGGGTGTTTATTTTCGGCGTATTTGAGCTGCTGGTGTGGATGAAGAAGTTTAAGGCGCAGGTGAAGAAGTAAGGTGCGGCCTGATGCCCTCACCCTAACCCTCTCCCACAGGGAGAGGGGACGCTTACACCCTCTCCCCTTCGGGGAGTGGGCCGGGGTGAGGGGAAAATTACTGCTCCGGTTCAAACCCTTCAAACCGCGACCCTTTGTAGCTCAGCGTGCCTTTCTCCCCCACCGTCAACTGGTGGTACTGCTGCGCCTCCAGTCTGAAGGTCATCTCCAGCCCGCCGGTTTCCGGCTTAAAGCTCGCTTCATAGCGCATCGTTGTGCCCGCAGGCGTCACCTGCTGCTGGCGGGATCGGCGGTCATTAAGCGGTTTCTCGCGCTTGTTCGTCACCACCACGCGCTTTTGCATCAGCGGCGCGGCATCGTTGTCGGCCTTCTCACGGCGCTGCTGCACGAAGCGAAACGAGGCGGCAATGACGATAATCGCCAGCACGACAATAAAAAACAGCGGCATCTTGCTCATTGAAAAATCCCATCAGATTATGCGGAATTCAGGATACCTCGCCTGCCCCGGCATTGCCAAACGCCCGCTCGCGTCACTACACTGGATCAGAAACTGATCATTCAGCCTCAACAGTTACAGGGAGTTAATATGCTTTGGTCATTTATCGCTGTCTGTTTTTCCGCATGGCTTTACGTCGATGCGTCTTACCGTGGCCCAGCCTGGCAGCGCTGGTTGTTTAAACCCGTCACGCTATTGCTCCTGCTGTTGCTTGCCTGGCAGGCACCGATGTTTAACGCCATCAGCTATCTTGTCCTCGCGGGGCTGTGTGCGTCCCTGATTGGCGATGCCTTAACCCTGCTGCCGCGCCAGCGTCTGCTGTACGCCGTGGGGGCATTCTTCCTGTCGCATCTGCTCTATACCATCTACTTTGCCAGCCAGATGACGCTCTCCATCTTCTGGCCGCTGCCGCTGGTGCTGCTGGTGATTGGCGCCCTGCTGATCGCGGTGATCTGGTCGCGTCTGGAAGAGATGCGTCTGCCGGTGTGTACGTTTATCGCCATGACGCTGGTGATGGTGTGGCTGGCGGGCGAGCTGTGGTTCTTCCGTCCGACAGCGCCTGCGATGTCCGCGTTCTTCGGTGCCGCACTGTTGCTGTTGGGTAACATCGTCTGGCTGGGCAGCCACTATCGCCGCCGCTTCCGTGCGGATAATGCGATTTCTGCCGCCTGTTACTTTGCCGGACACTTCCTGATTGTGCGTTCGCTGTATATCTAAATAACGCTTGACTCTGGAGTCGACTCCAGAGTGTATGCTGCGGTTAATGAGAAAATTATCATTACCGGAGACTGCCATGTCGACTCCAGAAATACCTAAAAAAGTTCCCCAATTCTCGGCACTTAAGCTCAGCCCGGTTCCGCCAAAAGAGGACTGCTGCTGCGAGGGCGCATGCGAAACGCAAACTCAAACGCTGCCTGAAAGCGGCAATCACTACAGCTGGGTCGTCAACGGCATGGACTGCGCGGCCTGCGCCCGCAAAGTGGAAAACGCGGTGAAGCAGGTGCCGGGCGTGAGCCACGTTCAGGTGCTGTTCGCTACCGAAAAGCTGCTGGTCAGCGCCGAAAACGACGTCAGCAGACAGGTTGAAGCCGCCGTCAGCAAAGCGGGTTATACCCTGCGCAGCGAAACGGCGCCCGCAGAAAAAACGTCCCCGCTAAAAGAAAACCTGCCCCTTATCACCCTCATCATGATGATGGCCCTGAGCTGGGGGCTGGAGCAGATCAACCACCCGTTCGGCAACCTGGCGTTTATCGCCACCACGCTGGTTGGCCTGTTCCCGATTGCCCGTCAGGCGCTGCGTCTGATGAGAAGCGGCAGCTGGTTTGCCATCGAAACGCTGATGAGCGTGGCGGCTATCGGGGCGCTGTTTATTGGCGCGACGGCGGAAGCGGCGATGGTGCTGCTGCTGTTCTTAATTGGCGAACGCCTTGAGGGCTGGGCGGCGAGCCGGGCGCGTAAAGGGGTGAGCGCGCTGATGGCGCTAAAGCCGGAAACCGCCACGCGGGTTATTGATGGTCAGCGTGAAACGGTCGCCATCAACACCCTGCGCCCGGGTGACGTGATTGAAGTGCCCGCAGGCGGACGTCTGCCAGCCGATGGGGCCCTCGTTACCGCCACCGCAAGTTTTGACGAAAGTGCCCTGACCGGGGAATCCATCCCGGTTGCGCGCGCGGCGGGTGAAAAGGTGCCTGCGGGTGCCACCAGCGTCGACCGACTGGTGCAGTTGACGGTCCTTTCCGAACCGGGCGACAGCGCCATCGACCGCATCCTCAGGCTGATTGAAGAGGCCGAGGAGCGCCGCGCGCCGGTAGAACGCTTTATCGATCGCTTCAGCCGGATTTACACCCCCGCCATCATGCTGGTGGCGCTGCTGGTCACCGTCGTCCCGCCGCTGTTCTTCGGCGCACCGTGGGAGGGCTGGATTTACAAAGGGCTGACGCTGCTGCTGATCGGCTGTCCGTGTGCGCTGGTGATCTCCACCCCGGCGGCGATTACCTCCGGGCTGGCGGCGGCGGCACGTCGCGGGGCGCTGATTAAGGGCGGCGCGGCGCTGGAGCAACTGAGTCAGGTCCAGCACATCGCCTTCGATAAAACCGGCACGCTGACCGTCGGCAAGCCGCAGGTGACCGGCGTGTATCCGCAGGACATCAGTGAAGACGCCCTGCTGACGCTGGCCGCTGCCGTGGAGCAGGGCTCCACCCACCCTCTGGCGCAGGCGATTGTGCGTGAAGCGAAGGGCCGCGGGCTGAACATCCCTCCGGCAACGGCCCAGCGAGCGCTGGTCGGGTCAGGGATTGAAGCTGTGGTCGAAGGCAAAAAAGTGCTGATCGCCGCGGCGGACGCGCGCTCTACTCCACAGGTTGAGGCGCTGGAGCAGGCCGGGCAGACGGTCGTTACCGTGATGCAGGACGGTGTGTCGATGGGCATGCTGGCGCTGCGCGACACCCTGCGTGACGATGCGAAAGACGCCGTCGACGCGCTACACAGGCTGGGAGTACAGGGCGTGATCCTGACCGGCGATAATCCGCGCGCGGCGGCGGCGATTGCAGGCGAGCTGGGGCTGGAGTTTAAGGCCGGATTGTTGCCTGCGGATAAAGTCAGCGCGGTAACCGAGCTGAACAGCAACGCCCCGCTGGCGATGGTCGGGGACGGAATAAACGATGCCCCGGCAATGAAAGCTTCCACCATCGGCATTGCGATGGGCAGCGGCACCGACGTGGCGCTGGAGACCGCCGACGCGGCGCTGACGCACAACCGCCTGACCGGGCTGGCGCAGATGATAGAACTTGCGCGGGCGACGCGCGCCAATATTCGGCAGAACATCGGCATTGCGCTGGGTCTGAAGGGGATTTTCCTGATCACCACGCTGCTCGGCATGACCGGACTGTGGCTGGCGGTACTGGCGGATACGGGGGCGACGGTGCTGGTTACGGCGAACGCGTTGCGGTTGTTGCGTCAAAGGTAAAAGTGAAACGGCAACCGGGTTGCCGTTTCTCGTGTTTACCCCCTCTCCCCGCGGGAGAGGGCCGGGGTGAGGGCATCAGGCCGCACGCGTCACTGCATTCCTAACAGCCCCGGCAACCACAATGAAATCGCCGGAATGTACGTCACCATCCCCAGCACGACCAGCAACATACCGTAAAACGGCAGCATCGCCCGCACCACGTGTTCGATCTTCTGCTTACTCACCGCACTCGCCACAAACAGCACCGACCCGACCGGCGGCGTGATCAGCCCAATTCCCAGGTTAACCATCATGATCATCCCAAAATGCACCGGGTCGATACCCAGTGCATTGGTCACCGGCAGCAGCACCGGCGTCAGGATCAGGATGATCGGCGCCATGTCCATCAGCGTGCCAATCAGCAGCAGCATGATGTTGAGGTACATGAGGATCACGTACTTGTTATCGGAGAGCGATGTGAAGAATTCGGTGATGCGCATCGGCAGTTGCATGTAGGTCATCACCGCCCCAAACGCCGCGGCAAAGCCGATTAAAATCATCACGATGGTGACGGTTTTCACCGTGCGGCACATCAGCTTCGGCAGTTCGCTCCACTTGTAGTCGCGGTAGATAAACATGGTGACGAAGAACGCCCACAGGCAGGCCACGGCGGCAGATTCGGTGGCGGTAAAAATCCCGGACAAGATCCCGCCGAGGATAATCACCACCGTCATCAGCCCCCACAGGGCATCGAGCATAATTTTCAGCGCCTGCCTGAACGGGATTTTGTCCCCCTTCGGGTAGCCGCGCTTGCGGGCGAAGCACAGGCAGAGCACCATCAGGCTCACGCCCAGCAGCAGGCCCGGCAGCACGCCCGCGATAAACAGCGTGGCGATGGAGACCGTTCCCCCCGCCGCCAGGGAGTAAATCACCGAGTTGTGGCTGGGCGGGATCAGAATCGCCTGCACCGACCCGCTGGCCGTCACCGCCGCCGCGTATTCGCGCGGATAACCCTTCTTCTCCATCTCCGGGATCATCACGCTGCCGATAGACGCCGTATCCGCCACCGACGAGCCGGAAATCGCGCCGAAGAACGTCGAGGCGACAATGTTCACCAGCGACAGCCCACCGCGGATAAAGCCGACGAACACGTAGGCGAAATTCACCAGCCGTCGGGCAATGCCCCCTTCCGCCATGATCGCCCCGGCAAGAATGAAGAACGGGATTGCCAGCAGGGTAAATTTATTGACCCCGCTGGTGATCTGGATCATCAGCGCCTCCAGCGGCAGGTCAATCCACAGCGCGCCCGCCACGGCGCTTAAGCCGACGGCGAAGGCCACCGGCATCCCCAGCGCCAGCAAAATGGCGAGGGTGAATAACAAAACAAAAGCATCCATTGTTCACCCCTTAACTGTGATTGCCGATCAGCACGACCGGACGGTTTTCCTGCGAGCCAAACAGCAGGCGTTCAAGCACAAACAGGATCAAAATGGCCGACCCGACAGGCAGAGGCAGATAGCTTTCGCCGGAGGTCAAGAGCGGAAACTCCGCCACCGGCTGCTCCCACAGCTCAACGCACAGCCAGTAGCTGTACCAGCACATCAGGCCAGAAATAAGCAGCATCAGCAGATCCACTACCCGCGCGCACAGCCTTTGCAGCGACGCGGGCAGGCGGTCGGTAAGCATGTTGACCGCAATATGCGACCCGGCGCGGTAGCTCACCGCCGCGCCGATGAAGGTAAACGTCACCATGCAGATAATGGCGATCGGCTCCGGCCAGGATTCGCCGCGATTGAGCACGTAGCGTGAGAAGATGCCGATGGGGATGACAATCGTCATCACCAGCAGCGAGAGACCCGCCACCGCCATGGCGAGCAGGTACAGACGATCCATCCACTTCAGGTAGAGTTCGGACATACGTACTCCGGATTACTGAACGTCAGCGATGGCTTTCATCAGATCCTGATGCTTGTCGCCATACTGCGCGCGCACCGGCTCAGTGGCTTTGATGAACACCGTTTTGTCGATGTCGTGGAACTGCACGCCGCCGGCCTTCATTTTTGCCAGCGCCTGGTCGTTATACGCATTCCACAGCTTGCGCTGCTCGAACTGCGCTTCGCGGGCCAGCGTCAGGATCTTTTGCTGTTCGTCAGCGCTCAGTTTGTCCCATTTCACTTTGGAGTAGAGCAGCATTTCCGGAGTGATAAAGTGGCCGCTCAGCGTGTAGTTTTTGGCGATCGGCATGTAGTTGTGGGCGATAAAGGTTGGCGGGTTGTTCTCCGCGCCATCGATCACCCCGGTCTGCATGCCGCTGTAAACCTCGCTGACGCCCATCGCCACCGAGTTCGCCCCCATCGCTTTCAGCGTGGCCAGCGCCACCGGGCTACCCTGAACGCGGATCTTCTTCCCTTTCAGGTCTTCCGGTTTAACGATTGGCTCTTTGGTGATCAGGTTGCGGGTGCCGGAATCCATCCAGCCGAGGAAGACCAGGCGCGATTTCGGGTTGGCGGTCAGCTTGTCGCCAATCTGCTTGCCGATATCCCCGTCGATCACCTTGTGCATGTGGTCTTCATCGCGGAATACGTAGGGCAGCGTAAACACTTCGATATCCGGCAGGATGGCGGCAACCGGCGCCATAGAGACGCGGATCATGTCTATCGCCCCCATCTGCGCCTGCTCAATCATCTGCTTTTCATCCCCCAGCACGCCGCCGGGGAAGACCTTAATCTCCAGCTTGCCATCGGTTTGTTGTTTGAGTTTTTCACCCATCTGCTGAACCGCCACCACGTTCGGGTAGCCTTCAGGATGCACATCGGCGGCTTTGATGGTCTGGGCAGAAACGGTGCAGGCAAAAGCAGACAGGCACAGAGCAGCCAGTAACGGCTTGAGGGTCGTTTTCATTGAGTCAACTCCAGGGTAGTGAAATAAGCGTTAAAACGATGTTTTAGTTTTTGACGTTTAAAAATTAGACTACGGCTGGAAAAAGGAGGGTGAAGCGCCTCACAAAAAGCGCGAAATTTTGAAACGATGGTTCGAAATTGTGATGGGTGCTTGTCGGGTGGCGGCTGCGCCTTACCCGACCTACTACACCCGTAGGCCCGTGCAAGCGAAGCGCCGCCGGGCATCAGGCCGCACTTACCCCTTACGAATCACATACCGGTACGGCAAGGTCTCGGTTTGCTGCGCTACCAGTTCATGTTCCATAAAGGTACAAAAACCGGGAATATCGCGGGTAGTGGCCGGGTCATCGGCGACGATCAGCAGCGTTTCGCCGCTCTGCATGTTACGGACGGTCTTACGCACCATCATTACCGGCTCCGGGCAACGGAGGCCCTGAGCATCAAGCGTGTGGTCTGGGCTGGAAAACAGGTCAGTCATGTTCTTCTCGTTCAGGTAAAAACGGCTGTAGTTTACGCCCCGCTATCGCCAATGCAAACCAGGTTAACGATTGCGTGAAAATTAGCCATTGCAAAGTGTCGTCAAAGCAGTATCATGCGGCGGCTTTATTGGGTTCCCTCACCCCAAATATTAATCAAAAAGGTACAATATGAACTCCTTTACACAATCGCAACGCGTCAAGGCGTTGTTCTGGCTTTCGCTATTTCATCTGCTGGTGATCATCTCCAGTAACTATCTGGTACAGCTCCCCATCTCCATTTTTGGTTTCCATACCACCTGGGGCGCGTTCAGTTTCCCGTTTATTTTCCTTGCGACGGATTTAACCGTGCGTATTTTTGGCGCACCGCTGGCGCGGCGGATTATTTTTGCGGTGATGATCCCGGCACTGTTTGTCTCCTACGCCATCTCCTCGCTGTTTTACATGGGAAGCTGGCAGGGCTTCGAAGCGCTGACGCACTTCAACCTGTTCGTCGCGCGTATTGCCGCCGCCAGCTTTATGGCCTATGCCCTGGGGCAGATCCTCGATGTCCACGTGTTTAACCGCCTGCGTCAGAACCATCGCTGGTGGATGGCACCAACGGCTTCCACGCTGTTCGGTAACGTGAGCGATACGCTGGCCTTCTTCTTCATTGCCTTCTGGCGCAGCCCGGACGCCTTCATGGCAGAACACTGGATGGAAATCGCTCTGGTGGACTACGCCTTTAAGGTGCTTATCAGCCTGGTCTTCTTCCTGCCGATGTACGGCGTGCTGTTGAATATGCTGCTGAAAAGACTGGCAGATAAATCTGAAATCTCCGCATTGCAGGCAGGTTAAGGGTTCGCTTTATCAGTTGTGATAAGATGAACGAATGAGCCGCTATGGCCGTTTATCGAAAGGAAGAAGTCAATGCGCAATCTGGTTAAATATGTCGGGATTGGCCTGCTGGTTGTTGGCCTTGCAGCCTGTGATAACAGCGACACCAAAACGCCTGCTCAGGGCGCGTCAGCAGAAAGCAACGCCACCGGTCAGCCGGTGAGCCTGATGGATGGCAAACTCAGTTTCTCTCTGCCCGCGGACATGACCGATCAGAGCGGTAAGCTGGGCACCCAGGCGAACAACATGCACGTCTACTCCGATGCCACCGGGCAAAAAGCAGTCATTGTGATTGTCGGTGACGATACCAGCGAAGATCTGGGTGTGCTGTCCAAACGTCTGGAAGATCAGCAGCGCAGCCGCGACCCGCAGCTTCAGGTGGTGACCAATAAGTCTATCGAGCTGAAAGGCCACACGCTGCAACAGCTGGACAGCATCATCTCCGCCAAAGGCCAGACCGCTTACTCCTCCGTGGTTCTCGGCAAGGTAGATAATAAACTGCTGACCATGCAGATCACTCTGCCTGCAGATAATCAGCAAAAAGCGCAGGCAACCGCTGAAAACATCATTAACACCCTTGTAATCCAGTAATCGTTCACCAGGATGACGTGGCCTCCGTCGCTTGCGCCGGGGGCCATTTTTTTTCCATGACTTTAAGACTAACGCTCCAGACGAAGCGAATCCGGCGCACTACAATTAGCAAGCCCCCCGGAAAAAGGAATTCTTATGACTGCCAGCCCGCCCGACAAAGCCGGACTTCATATTTTATTAAAACTCGCCTGCCTGGTGGTTATCCTTGCGGGTATCCATGCGGCGGCGGATATCATTGTTCAGCTTCTGCTGGCGCTGTTTTTCGCCATCGTCCTCAACCCGCTGGTGACGTGGTTTTTACGCCGGGGCATCAGCCGCCCGGTCGCGATTACCATTGTGGTGATGGTGATGCTGGTTGTCCTGACGGCGCTGTTCGGCGTGCTCGCCGCCTCGCTGAGCGAATTTTCCACCATGCTGCCGCAGTACAATAAAGAGCTGACGCGCAAGCTGGTCGATCTCCAGCGCATGTTGCCGTTCGTGAATCTGCATATCTCACCGGAACGGATGCTGCGCCGGATGGATTCCGAGAAGGTGATGACCTACGCCACCACGTTGATGACCGGGCTTTCCGGGGCAATGGCCAGCATTCTGCTGCTGGTGATGACGGTGGTGTTTATGCTGTTCGAAGTGCGCCACGTGCCGTATAAGCTGCGTTTTGCCCTGAACAATCCGCAGATCCACATTGCCGGCTTGCATCGCGCGCTGAAGGGTGTGTCCAAATATCTGGCGCTGAAAACGCTGTTAAGCCTGTGGACCGGCGTGATCGTCTGGCTGGGGCTGGTGCTGCTGGACGTGCAGTTCGCGCTGATGTGGGGCGTGCTGGCGTTTTTACTGAACTACGTGCCCAATATCGGCGCGGTGCTTTCTGCCGTTCCGCCGATGATCCAGGCGTTCCTGTTTAACGGTTTTTATGAGTGCATGCTGGTAGGGGCGCTGTTCCTCGTCGTGCATATGGTGCTGGGCAATATTCTCGAACCGCGCATGATGGGTCACCGTCTGGGCATGTCGACGATGGTGGTGTTTTTATCGTTACTGATCTGGGGATGGCTGCTGGGACCGGTGGGCATGCTGCTCTCCGTGCCGCTCACCAGCGTCTGTAAAATCTGGATGGAAACCACGAAAGGAGGCAGTAAACTCGCCATCCTGCTGGGTCCGGGTCGGCCAAAAAGCCGTTTGCCGGGATAACCGGGTGGAAAGGGTTAAAAGTGACGTTTATTCGCCAGCGCGACGACAACATTGTACGATGTGCGCAGCAAATCGCGCTGGCGAAGAAAAAGTCACAGAAACAGGTTTATCGCGGACGCGCGTAGATGAAATTTACACTTACCTTTATCGACTGGCAGGCAAGAGCGCCAGGACTCAGCGATGCCGACGAATGGCAGGCATGGTCACGCCGGTCTGACGCCATCGATCCTGATGCACCGCTGGCGAAACTGACCGATCTGCCGATGATGACCGCCCGCCGCCTGAATTCAGGCAGCAAGCTGGCCGTTGATCTTGGCCTGATGATGCTGCGCAAACACCGCATCGACGCCGTCGTCTACAGCAGCCGTCACGGGGAGCTGGAACGCAATTTTCGTATTCTCCAGGCCCTGGCGGCAGATCAGCCCGTTTCCCCCACCGATTTTGCCATGTCGGTACACAACTCGGCGGTCGGCAATCTCACTATCGCCGCGCGTCAGCCTGTTGTCTCTTCGTCGGTTTCCGCCGGTATGGATACCTTCCAGCAGAGCTTATGCGAGGTGCTGAGTCTGCTACATGCGGGCTACTCACGCGTGTTACTGGTAGATTTCGACGGTCTGCTGCCGGAGTTTTATCACGCCGGGCTGCCGCCGCAGATGCCCGTCTGGCCCTACGCGCTGGCGCTGGTAATTGAGGCCGGAAATACGCTCAGCTGTGAAACGCACGCCAACCGCAGGCCTGAAGAGCCCGCGCTGCCGCAAAGCCTGCAGTTCCTGCGCCATTACCTGCGGGACGAGCGCCAGTTTACCCTGCCGGGCGAGCGCCTGCTGTGGCAATGGACGCGCCAATGAGAGGGTTACGTTCCCGCCTCGATCGGGTATGGCGCATGCTGATGACCGGATTGTGCTTCGCCCTGTTCGGCCTCGGCGGGCTGACGCTGTCGCTGGTGTGGTTTAACCTGCTGCTGATTTTCCAGCGTGACCGCACTCAACGTCGCCGCCTGGCACGCCGCACTATTTCTGCCAGTTTCCGCCTGTTCCTCGCGGTGGTACGCGGTGTAGGGGTACTGGATTACCGTTTCAACAACCTGGACGTTTTGCGCGCCGAGCGGGGCTGTCTGGTGATTGCGAACCATCCCTCGCTGCTGGACTACGTTCTGCTGGCGTCGGTGATGAACGAAACCGACTGTCTGGTGAAAAGCGCGTTGCTGCGTAACCCGTTCGTCAGCGGCGTGATCCGCGCGGCGGACTATCTGATTAACAGCGAAGCCGACACGCTGCTTGCCGCAAGCCAGCAGCGTCTGGCCCAGGGCGACACCCTGCTTATCTTCCCTGAAGGCACCCGCACCCGGGTGGGGGAAGCCATTACCCTGCAGCGTGGGGCGGCGAATATCGCCGTTCGCTGCAACAGCGCCGTGCGCGTGGTGGTGATCCACTGTAGCGAACGGATGCTGGATAAACAGAGCAACTGGTATAACGTGCCCCCCAACAAACCTGTTTTCACCGTGGATGTTCGCGAACGCATCAACATTCATGATTTTTATGATGCGAGTCAGCACGAACCCGCGCTGGCAGCAAGGCAGTTAAACCGGCATATGCAGCATCAGTTAACAACCGGTCTTCAATCTTTGTCAGGAACGAAAGATGCAAGCGCTCTATCTTGAAATTAAGAATCTCATTATCTCTACGCTGAATCTGGAAGAACTTACCCCAGAGGATATTGATACAGACGCCGCGCTCTTTGGCGACGGCCTCGGTCTGGACTCAATCGACGCCCTTGAGCTGGGGCTGGCGGTAAAAAATCAGTACGGCGTAGTGCTTTCTGCCGAAAGTGACGAGATGCGTCAGCACTTCTATTCCGTTGCCACGCTCGCGGCTTTTATTCATCAACAACGCGCCTGAGAATGACCGCTATGACAGAACAACAAACGATTTATCAGGAAGTCTCTGCGCTTCTTATTACGCTGTTTGAAGTCGCTCCGGAGGATATTACCCCTGAGGCACGGCTTTACGAGGATCTGGATCTCGACAGCATTGATGCCGTCGATATGGTAGTGCACCTGCAAAAGAAAACGGGCCATAAAATCAAGCCCGAAACCTTCAAAGCGGTGCGCACGGTGCAGGACGTCGTGGACGTTGTGGAACAGCTTCAGCGCGACGCGTAACGTGCGTTCGATTCCAGTTCTTCCCGCCCTGACGGGGCTGATGCTGCTGGCATGGCCGTTTTTGATCGGCTTCGGGCTGGCGAATAATAGCCTGCACGGGATACTGCCCGTGATGGCGCTGGTGCTGCTGTTACGCGTCTGCCAGGCCCGTCGGCAGGGCGGTCCCCTGCGTTATCTTTTCGTGAGCGTGGCGCTGGCTGGCATAGCGCTTTGCGCGGCGAGCTACGTCCTGCACGCGCACCAGTGGGTGCTGTTTTATCCGGTGGTGGTGAATCTGGTGATGCTGGTGGTGTTTGGCGGTTCGCTGTGGACGGCAATGCCTGTCGTCGAACGGCTGGCGCGCCTGCGTGAACCGGATCTCTCCCCCGTCGGGGTACGTTACACGCGCCGGGTTACCCGGGTCTGGTGCGGCTTTTTTATTATTAACGGGGCGATCGCGCTGTTTACCGTATTACACGCCGATATCCGTCTGTGGACGCTGTGGAACGGGATGATTGCCTATCTCCTGATGGGCACGCTGATGGCCGGCGAGTGGCTGGTGCGACAAAGGGTGATGAAAAACGATGCTTAACCCTCTCCCGCTTAGCCAGTGGCTCAGCGCCCCCCGCCCTGACGACACCCCTGTCGCCTGGCAGGACAACCATCTCTGGACGCTTGGCGATCTGCGCCACGACGTCACTCAGCTGGTCGACACGCTGCGTGATGAAGAAGGCGATCGCTGGGCGCTGTGCATCGAAAATGGCTATCTGTTTATTGTCGCGCTGCTGGCGACGCTGCATGCGGGTAAAACGCCGGTCCTCCCCGGGCACAGCCGGGCGGCGCAGCTTAACGAACAGCGGGCGCTGTTCAGCGGCGTCCTGAGCGACACCACGCTCGATTTTCAGGGGCGACAGCTGCGGGTGGCTTCCGCTCAGCGGGCAGGCCATCCCTTTTCACCGCTGCCTGCCATCGATGAGATGCGCACGATCGAGCTTTACACCTCCGGCTCGACCGGCACGCCGCAGCGGGTGAGTAAGCCGGTGGTCAGCCTGGATCGTGAGGCTCGTCTGCTGGCGGAACATTTTGGCGATCGTCTGGCAGGCTGTCACGTCGTCGCTTCCGTGGTGCTGCACCACCTGTATGGCCTGACGTTTCGTGTCGTCTTACCCATGGCGCTCGGCCTGCCGCTGCACGCCAGCCTGCTCAACTATGCCGAGCAGCTCTCTGCCCTTCCCGACGATAAACGCTATCTTTTCATCAGCAGTCCGGCGTTTCTCAAGCGGCTGGACGCGTCGCTGACGCCGCCCCCCGTCAACCTGCTCTTCTCCGCTGGCGGCGCGCTGCCCTGGCAGGAGGTCGCCGCGGTTCAGGCCTGGCTCAACGTCTGGCCGGATGAAATATACGGCAGCACAGAAACGGGGGTTATGGCCTGGCGCTACCGTCAGGAGGAAAGCATCCGCTGGCAGCCTTTCCCCGGCGTGACGTTTCACGGCGATCGCGTGACGTCTCCGCTGATCCCCGAGGCGGAGGGGGTCCTGCTGGATGATATCCTGCACTTCACGGCTGACGGGCAGTTCAGCCTCGTCGGGCGCCGCGGTCGGGTGGTCAAAATTGAAGATAAGCGCATTTCGCTCGATGACATTGAGCGCCGCCTGCTGGCGCTGGACGGCATCCGCGAAGCCGCCGCGCTGACGGTGACGCGCGGCGGGCGTCAGGGTATTGGCGTATTGCTGGTGCTGAATGAAGCGGTGCGTCAGCAACACGAACAGAGCAAAAAAGCGCAGGAGCTCGCCTGGCGTCGCGCCCTTCGCCCCTGGCTTGAACCGGTTGCCGTGCCGCGCTACTGGCGGATCGTTGATGAAATTCCGGTCAACAGCATGAACAAGCGCGTAACTGCGCAGCTACAGGAGTTGTTTCATGAAAATCCCTGAAATCGAACGCCGCGAGCCTGGCCCCGGGTATCTGGAGATAACCCTTTATCTTGATCCTGACCTGCTCTGGTTTAAGGGACATTTCGCCGTACAGCCGCTGCTGCCGGGCGTAGCCCAGCTCGACCAGGTGATGCATTACGCCGCCGCGCTGGCGCCGGGCTACCGTTTTCACAGTATTCAGAACGTAAAGTTCGCCGCCCCGCTGTTGCCGGAGAACACGGTCACGCTGCTCCTTGCCTGGCAGCCCGAACGTCAGATGCTGACCTTTAGCTACCAGCGCCATGCGGGTAACGAGCGTCACACCGCCAGCAGCGGGAAGATTCGCTTCTGTCAGTAACCTTCCGGCCCTGCGTCCTGATCCCGTGCTACAACCACGGGGCGATGATGGCTTCGGTGCTGGCGCGCCTGGCGCCTTTCGATCTGCCCTGTCTGGTGGTGGACGACGGCAGCGATGAAACCACGCGCCGCACGCTTGAAGCGCTGGCGGCGGATCGTCCGCAGGTCACGCTGCTGCGCCTCGCCGAAAACAGCGGCAAAGGCGCGGCGGTGATGCAGGGGCTGAAAGCCTGTGCCGATCGCGGCTTCACCCACGCCGTTCAGGTGGACGCTGACGGCCAGCACGCTATTGAAGACATCCCCAAACTGCTGGCGCTGGCCGAACGCCATCCCGATGCGCTCATTTCCGGTCAGCCCGTTTATGATGACTCGATCCCCCGTTCGCGCCTGTACGGGCGCTGGATAACACACGTCTGGGTCTGGATTGAAACCCTCTCCCTGCAACTGAAAGACAGCATGTGCGGGTTTCGCGTTTACCCGATAGCGCCGGTAATGCGCCTGGCGGCGGGCACACCGCTCGGCAGGCGGATGGATTTTGATACTGAAGTGATGGTGCGCCTCTACTGGCAGGGCAACACCAGCTATTTTCTGCCCACCCGCGTGACCTATCCACCGGACGGGGTATCCCATTTCGATGCCCTGAAAGACAACGTGCGCATCTCGTTGATGCATACCCGTCTGTTTCTCGGCATGCTGCCGCGCATTCCTTCCCTGCTGATGCGTCGCCGCTCGCAGCACTGGGCGCAGCAGCAGGAGGTGAAAGGATTATGGGGCATGCGCCTGATGCTGCGCGTCTGGCAGTTGCTGGGGCGAAAGGCGTTTACCATCCTGCTGTGGCCGGTTACGGCCGTCTACTGGCTGACCGCCCGCGCTGCGCGTCAGGCGTCGCAGCAGTGGCTGACGCGGGTTAAAACGGTGATGGCACAGCGGCAAATGCCGCAACCCGTACGGCTTAACAGTTTTTCCCACTTCCTGCGCTTCGGTCATGCCATGCTGAACAAAGTGGCCAGCTGGCGCGGCGAAATGAAGCTTCATCGCGATCTGGTCTTTGCGCCAGGCGCGCAGGAGGCGCTGGGTCTTGACGATCCTCAGGGCAAACTGCTGCTCGCGTCGCATCTTGGCGATGTGGAAGCCTGCCGGGCGCTGGCCCAGCGCGAAGGGGCGAAAACCATCAACGCGCTGGTCTTTAGCGACAATGCTCAGCGTTTTAAACAGGTGATGGAGGAGATGGCGCCGCAGGCGGGCATTCACCTGATGCCGGTCACCGACATTGGCCCGGAGACCGCCATCCTCATTAAAGAGAAGCTGGATCGCGGCGAGTGGGTGGCGATCGTGGGCGATCGCATCGCCGTCACCCCGCAGCGCGGCGGCAGCTGGCGGGTGATATGGAGCGAATTTATGGGCCAGCCCGCGCCGTTCCCGCAGGGACCGTTTATCCTGGCGTCCCTATTGCGCTGCCCGGTGGTGCTGATTTTTGCCCTCTGCCAGCAGGGAAAGCTGACCCTGCACTGCGAGCCGTTTGCCGACCCGCTGCTGCTGCCACGCGGCGAACGCCAGCAGGCGCTACAGCAGACCGTCGATCGCTATGCGCAGCGGCTGGAGCATTACGCGCTCTTGTCGCCGCTCGACTGGTTTAATTTTTTCGATTTCTGGCAGCTGCCAGAGGTCAACGAGAAGGAGTAAAGGGTGCTGACCGATCCCCGCTTTACGGCTGAAGTTGAAATCACCGTTCCGTTCCACGACGTCGATATGATGGGCGTGGTGTGGCACGGCAACTATTTCCGCTATTTTGAGATTGCCCGCGAAGCGCTGCTCAACCAGTTTGATTACGGCTATCGCCAGATGAAAGCGTCCGGCTACATCTGGCCGGTGGTGGATACCCGGGTGAAATACCGCGACGCGGTGACCTTCGAGCAGCGCATTCGCGTCCGCGCCCACATTGAAGAGGTTGAAAACCGTCTGCGCATCGCCTATCAAATCTTCGACGCGCAAACCGGGAAACGCACCACCACCGGCTACACCATTCAGGTGGCGGTGGAAGAAGCAAGCCGGGAGATGTGCTTTGTCAGCCCGGCCATTCTGTTCGAACGCATGGGGATCGCGCCATGAAGTGGATAACGCTACTCGCGCTGCTGGTAAGCCCGCTGGTGAACGCGGTCACGCTGGATGAACTGCAACAGCGGTTTGCGGAGCAACCGGTGGTGCGCGCACACTTCGAACAGACCCGCACGATCAAGGACATGCCTCAGCCCCTGCGCTCGCAGGGGGAGATGCTGATCGCCCGTGACAATGGCCTGCTGTGGGATCAAAAAGCGCCGTTCCCGATGACGCTGCTGCTGGATGACAAACGAATGGTGCAAATCGTCAACGGTCAGCCGCCGCAGACCATTACCGCCGACACTAACCCGCAGATGTTCCAGTTCAACCATCTGCTGCGGGCGCTGTTCCAGGCCGACCGCAAGGTGCTGGAAGAGAACTTCCGCATCGATTTCAAAGACCTGGGCGAAGGCCGCTGGTCGCTGGTGCTGACGCCCGTTACCACGCCGCTGGACAAGATTTTCTCCACCCTTGATTTGAAGGGCGCGATCTATCTGGAATCCATTCGCCTGAACGATAAGCAGGGCGACACGACGGATATCGCCCTCTCCCGCCACCAACTGACGCCCGCCCGCCTGACCGATGCAGAACGCCAGCGCTTTGCCGCACCGTAACGCTCTGCGCCCGGCGCTGCTGTGGGCCGCGGTATGCCTGATCCTGCTGGGCGTGCTGCTGTCGCTGCTGCCCGGCGCGCGGCTGAACAGCAGCGTGCTCGCCATGCTGCCGAAACAGACGCTCGGCGCGATCCCTCCCGCCCTCAACGACGGATTTATGCAGCGCCTCGACCGCCAGCTCATCTGGCTGGTCAGCCCTGGTAAACAGCCGGACCCGCGCGTGGCGCAGCAGTGGTTAACCCTGCTGCAACGCAGCCAGGCGCTGAGTGTCGTAAAAGGTCCGCTGGATGCCGCCGGGCAACAGGCCTGGGGAGATTTCTTCTGGCAGCACCGCAATGGCCTGGTCGATCCGGCCACCCGCGCCCGCCTGCAAAACGGCGGTGAAGCGCAGGCTCAGTGGATCCTGTCCCAGCTCTACTCCGCTTTTTCCGGCGTGAGCGGCAAGGAGCTGCAAAACGATCCGCTGATGCTGATGCGCGGCGCGCAGCTCGCGTTGGCGAAGAACAGCCAGAAGATGCAGCTGATGGACGGCTGGCTGGTGACAAAAGATGCGGCCGGGAACTACTGGTATCTGCTGCACGGCGAGCTGGCAGGCTCTTCGTTTGACATGCAGCAAACCCACCAGCTGGTGACCACCCTCAACGCGATGCAGCAGACGCTGAAAAGCCAGTATCCACAGGCGCAGCTGCTGTCGCGCGGGACAGTGTTCTACAGCGATTACGCCAGCCAGCAGGCTAAAAAAGATATTTCCACGCTTGGCGTCGCCACGGTGCTCGGGGTGATCCTGCTGATTGTGTCGGTGTTTCGCTCCGTACGTCCGCTGCTGCTGAGCCTGCTCTCCATTGCCATCGGCGCGCTGGCGGGGACGGTCGTGACGCTCCTGCTGTTCGGTGAGCTGCACCTGATGACGCTGGTGATGAGCATGAGCATCATCGGCATCTCGGCGGACTATACGATTTACTACCTCACGGAGCGGATGGTGCACGGCGCGGAACACTCGCCCTGGCAAAGCCTGGCAAAAGTGCGTAACGCGCTGCTGCTGGCGCTGCTGACTACCGTCGTGGCGTATCTCTTCATGATGCTGGCCCCCTTCCCCGGCATTCGTCAGATGGCGGTGTTCGCCGCCGCAGGGCTGAGCGCCTCGTGCCTGACGGTAATTTTCTGGCACCCGTGGTTGTGCCGTGGCATGCCGGTTCGCCCGATCCCCCTGAGAGGGATGATGCAGCGCTGGCTGAACGCCTGGCGCGACAGCAAAACCCTCTCCGTCGGGCTGCCGGTAGCACTGGCGCTGCTCTCCGCCATCGGGATCGCCAGCCTGCGGGTGGATGACGATATCGCCCGGCTTCAGGCGCTGCCGCAGGACATTCTGGCGCAGGAAAAAACCATCACCGCCCTGACCGGGCAAAATGTCGATCAGAAGTGGTTCGTGGTGTATGGCGCGTCGGCTCAGGAAACGCTGGAGCGGCTGGAGGCGTTTACCCCGGCGCTGGCGCAGGCGCAAAAAGCCGGAGAATTAACCCGCTGGCGCACCTTGCCGCTGAACTCGCTGGCGCGGCAGAACAGCGATCTGCAACTTCTGCGTAACGCCGCGCCGACGGTGACGAAAATGCTGCAAAGCACGGGGCTGAATGCCGTCGCCCCGAATCTGAACGCCATGCCTGTCAGCGTGGAGGCGTGGCTTGCCAGTCCGGCCAGCGAGGGCTGGCGTTTGCTGTGGCTGACGCTGCCGGACGGCAAAAGCGGTGTGCTGGTCCCGGTCGATGGCGTCAGAAACAGCGCTGCGCTCGGTGAGCTGGCCGCCCGCCATCCCGGAGTCGTCTGGGTTGACCGTAAGGCCAGCTTCGACAGCCTGTTTGCACTCTACCGCGCGCTGCTGACGGGGCTGCTGGGCGTGGCGCTGGCGGTGATTGCCTGCGGCGCGGTGGTGCGCCTCGGCTGGCGAAAAGGGCTTGTGGCGCTGGTGCCGTCCGTGCTGTCGCTGGGCGGCGGGCTGGCAGCGCTGGCCGTGACGGGCCATCCGGTGAACCTGTTTTCCCTGCTGGCACTGGTGCTGGTCCTCGGCATTGGCATCAACTACACGCTGTTTTTCAGCAACCCGCGCGGCACGCCGCTGACCTCCATGCTGGCGATTACCCTCGCCATGATGACCACCCTGCTGACGCTGGGAATGCTGGTGTTCAGCACCACTCAGGCCATCAGCAGCTTTGGCATTGTGCTGGTGAGCGGTATCTTCACCGCGTTTCTGCTCGCCCCGCTGGCGATGCCGACTAACAAAGAGAACTTACCATGACCCGTTTCATTCGCCTGGCGGCAGTGATGATGGCCCTGTTGCTGGCGGGGTGTAGCCATACGACGAACCGCGATGACGCGCGCCCTCAGGCCTGGCTCCAGCCCGGCACCCGCGTCACGCTGCCACCGCCGGGCATCACGCCTGCCATCCGCGCGCAGCAGTTGCTTACCGGCAGTTTTAAAGGCCAGACCCAGTCGCTGCTGGTGATGCTGAACGCCGATGGAAATAAAGTGACGCTTGCCGGCCTCTCCTCCGTCGGGATCCGCCTGTTCCTCGCCACCTACGACGACACCGGGATCCACACCGAGCAGTCGGTTGTGATGCCGCAGCTGCCGCCCGCCAGCCAGGTGCTGGCCGACGTGATGCTCAGCCACTGGCCCCTCAGCGCCTGGCAGCCGCAGTTGCCGAAAGGCTGGACGCTGAACGATACTGACACCAGACGCGAACTGCGCAACCCCGATGGCAAGCTGGTCACGGAAATTGCCTACCTGAACCGTAACGGCAGGCGCGAACCGATTAGCATTGTGCAGCACGCTTTTCACTACCACATCACCATTCAATATCTGGGTGACTGAGATGATTTACCTTTCTGCCGTTGGCATGGTCAACGCGCTCGGCAACTCGGCTGATGAAATAGCGGCAAACCTGAACGCTGGCGTGGCCCCCGGGATGCGCCAGCGTGCGGGCTGGCTACAGGGCTTACCCGAGGCCGTGCTGGGCGGGGTGGAGGGTGATCTTCCCCCTGTTCCCGGGTCTTTTTCTGCGCATCGAAGTCGCAACAACCAGCTGCTGCTGGCGGCGCTGGCGCAAATCCGGCCCGCCGTCGATGCGGCCATTGCGCGCGTGGGGCGCGACCGCGTGGCGGTGGTGCTGGGCACCAGCACCTCCGGACTGGACGAGGGTGATGAGTACGTGCGCCGCGCGCAGAACGGCGAGCGCAGTCCGCAGTGGCAATATCCGCAGCAGGAGCTGGGCGATCCGTCGCGCTTTCTCGCCAGCTCGCTTGCGCTGGACGGCCCGGCGTATACCATCTCGACCGCCTGCTCCTCCAGCGCACGGGCGATCATCAGCGGCCGTCGCCTGATCGACGCCGGTCTGGTGGACGTCGCCATCGTCGGCGGGGCCGACAGCCTGAGCCGAATGCCGGTCAACGGCTTCAACAGCCTGGAATCCTTCTCCCCCACCCTGTGCGAACCGTTTGGCCGCAACCGTCGGGGGATCACCATTGGCGAAGCGGCAGCATTGATGGTACTGACCCGCGAGCCGGGCGAGATTGCGCTCCTGGGCGCGGGGGAATCCAGCGATGCGTACCATATTTCCGCCCCACATCCGCAGGGCGAAGGGGCGATCCGCGCCATCACCCAGGCGCTGAACGAGGCGGGCATGACGGCGGCGGACGTCGGTTATATCAACCTGCACGGCACCGCCACGCCGCTGAACGATCGCATTGAGGCGCAGGTGATCCACGATCTCTTTGGCGACCGCGTGCCGTGCAGCTCCACGAAACATCTTACCGGCCACACGCTGGGCGCCGCGGGGATCACCGAGGCCGCCCTGAGCTGGTTGATCCTGACCCGAGACCTGCCGCTGCCGCCGCAGGATTTTTCCCGCTACGCGCCGGACGACACCCTGCCCGCCTTCGGCCTACTGCACCAGAGCGCACCGCTGAATAAACCAGTGATCCTGTCAAACTCTTTCGCGTTTGGCGGCAACAACGCCAGCCTTCTGCTGGGGAGAGTATGATGCGCTACTTACCACCCGGGGATTATCTTCCTCACGACACGCCGATGATGCTGCTTGAGAGCGTGGAAAGCGTCACCGATGACCGCGCCGTTTGCAGCGTGACGGTGAACGAACGGGGCGTTCTGGCGCCGTTTCTGGACGCAGGCGGCAACCTGCCCGGCTGGTTTGCGCTGGAGCTGATGGCTCAGACCGTGGGCGTCTGGTCTGAATGGCACCGGATGCAAAAAGGGCTGCCGCACTGTGCGCTGGGTATGGTGCTGGGCGCGCGCGAGCTGGTGTGCGACGCAGGGCATTTTGCCGCAGGCTGCACGCTGACCATCACCATCGAACGTCTGATGCAGGATGAGCGCTTTGGCAGCTTCGAGTGCACCATTCATGCGGATAATATTTCCCTCGCCACGGGCCGCGTAAACACCTTCCAGCCGAGCGAGGAAGAATTAACCACACTTTTTAACCAGGGAACACCATCATGAGATCCGTACTGGTCACCGGCGCCAGCAAAGGCATTGGCCGCGCTATCGCCCTTCAGCTTGCGGCGGACGGTTTCACCGTCGGCGTGCATTACCATCGTGATGAAGCGGGCGCGCAGGAGACGCTGGAAGCGATTGTCCAGGCAGGCGGCGCGGGCCGTTTACTCACCTTTGACGTGGGCAACCGCGAGCAGTGCCGTACGGTGCTGGAACAGGCGATCACTGACCACGGCGCGTGGTATGGCGTGGTCAGTAACGCCGGTATTACCCGCGACGGCGCATTTCCGGCGCTCAGCGACGATGACTGGGACAGCGTGATCCACACCAATCTCGACAGTTTTTATAACGTCATTCATCCCTGCATTATGCCGATGATCGGCACCCGCAAGGGCGGGCGGATCATCACCCTGTCGTCGGTGTCAGGCATTATGGGCAACCGTGGGCAGGTGAACTACAGCGCGGCGAAAGCCGGGATCATCGGCGCCACCAAAGCGCTCGCCACCGAGCTGGCAAAACGCAAAATCACCGTCAACTGCATCGCGCCGGGGCTGATTGATACCGGTATGATCGAGATGGATGAAGCCGCGCTGAACGCGGCGATGTCGATGATCCCGATGCAGCGTATGGGCCAGGCCGAGGAAGTGGCCGGGCTGGCGAGCTACCTGATGTCGGATAAAGCAGGCTATGTGACGCGACAGGTGATATCGATCAACGGAGGCATGCTATGACCCGCCGGGTAGTGATTACGGGCATGGGCGGCATCACCGCATTCGGCGAGGACTGGCCGACCATCTCGCGCCGTCTGCGCGAGTATGAAAATGCGGTGCGTACCATGACGGAGTGGCAGGCGTATGACGGCCTGCAAACCCTGCTCGCCGCGCCGATTGAAGATTTCACCCTCCCCGCTCACTATACCCGTAAGCGCATTCGCGCCATGGGCCGCGTGTCGCTGCTCTCAACCCGCGCCACCGAGCTGGCGCTGGAGCAGGCGGGCCTGATCGACGACGCGGTACTGACCAACGGTCAGACCGGCATCGCCTACGGCTCGTCGACGGGCAGCACCGGACCGGTCAGCGAGTTTGCCTCCATGCTCACCGAAAAGCACACCCACAACATCACCGGCACCACCTACGTGCAGATGATGCCGCACACCACGGCGGTGAATACCGGACTGTTCTTTGGCCTGCGCGGACGGGTGATCCCCACCTCAAGCGCCTGTACCTCTGGCAGCCAGGCGATTGGCTACGCCTGGGAAGCGATTCGTCACGGCTACCAGACCGTGATGGTGGCAGGCGGCGCGGAAGAGCTGTGCCCGTCGGAAGCGGCGGTTTTCGATACCCTGTTTGCCACCAGCCAGCGTAACGACGCGCCCAAAACCACGCCGTCGCCGTTTGACGTTCAGCGCGATGGCCTGGTGATTGGCGAAGGGGCGGGCACGCTGGTGCTGGAAGCGCTGGATCACGCCAGAGCACGCGGGGCGACAATCTATGGCGAGATCGTGGGCTTTGCCACCAACTGCGATGCGGCGCACATCACCCAGCCCCAGCGTGAAACCATGCAGGTGTGTATGGAGCAGTCGCTGGCGATGGCGGGTCTTAGCCCGCAGGACATTGGCTACATTTCTGCCCACGGCACGGCAACCGATCGCGGGGATATCGCCGAGAGTCAGGCGACCGCCGCTATTTTCGGCGACAGCGTGCCCATCTCATCCTTAAAGAGCTATTTCGGCCATACCCTGGGTGCCTGCGGCGCGCTGGAAGCCTTGCTGAGTCTGCATATGATGCGGGAGGGCTGGTTCACGCCGACGCTCAATTTAAGACAACCGGATGAGCAATGCGGCGCTTTAGATTATATTATGGGGGAAACCCGCCCGATTGATTGCGAATTTATTCAGAGCAATAACTTTGCCTTTGGCGGCATTAATACCTCGATAATCATTAAACGCTGGGCGTAACTATGTACCAGTTTGTACTGGGAAAGATCTCCACCCTTAGCGCGGACCCCCTGGCGTCAACGCTCGCAGATATGGCACCTCAGGGTGCGCGATACGCTTCCTGGCTTGCAGGCCGGACGCTGCTCGCCAGAACTTTATCCCCCTCACCGCTTCCCGAGATAATCTACGGCGAGCAGGGAAAACCGGCCTTCGCTAACGGCCATCCGCTGTGGTTTAACCTGAGCCACAGCGGGGACGACATTGCCATGCTGATAAGCGATGAAGGCGAGGTTGGCTGCGATATCGAAGTGATCCGCCCGCGGGAGAACTGGCAGGCGCTGGCGAATGCCGTTTTCAGCCTCACCGAGCATGACGAGCTGGAGCGTGAAGCACCGGAAGAGCAGCTTTCCGCATTCTGGCGCATCTGGACGCGCAAAGAGGCGATCGTCAAACAGCGTGGCGGCAGCGCGTGGCAGATTGTCAGCATTGACAGCACCGCCCAGTCGCTCCCGGTCAGCCAGCTGCGCTTCGGCTCGCTGAGTCTGGCGGTCTGTACCCCTACGCCTTTCACCTTAACGGCGGAATCGGTGACTTACTCCGGTATTTCTGCGGCATAAAAAACGGCCATTCCGGTTAAAACCGAAATGGCCGTTGTGCATTTAACGCGTTGCTAAGCTTATTTTAAATTATCTGGAAAGTTTTTTGGCAACTCGCTGGCAGCACACGCAATAACGCTATCGTCATTCGCACCGCAGTCGCGTACAAAAGTAATCGTCGCAAATTCATCAATCACTTCGGTTGGATACGCTGGCCCGGCATCACGGTAGCTGTTCATCAGCGGAATGTGATCGTTCTGGAAGCAGACGGTTTTTTCCGGATTATTCATGACCCAGCGTGGGAAGAAGATGGTGCCGTGGAACAGGCGGTCGCCCAGGTTCACAATCAGGCTCACGTCGGTACCGGTTGGCTCCGTCCAGGAAATTTTATAGATGCTTTCCCCGACGCGAACAATGTAGGCCTGCTGATCTTTCACCCAACGATTGCCCACCAGACCACTGTGAATACGGTAGTCGAGCGTGTTCTCGTTTTTAACGTAAATTTCGTAGTTCCAGCCATTGTCGTAGGTATATACCAGATGTTTGCCGACGAAGCCGCTTAAATCATGTTTATCGAAGGTGCTCATAAGATGTCTCCTTTGTTTTGATGAGACGATCGTACCCCTTCAAAAAATGAATGAATAACGCTATGTTTGAATCAAATTCATCCGAAATTTAGATTAATCATGCACAAGACGACGCTCGAACAGTGGGCCTTGCTGGAAAGAGTCATCGAGGCTGGCAGCTTCGCTAAGGCGGCGGAAGAGACCCATCGCAGCCAGTCCTCGGTCAGCTATAACCTGTCGCTTTTGCAGGAGCGGCTGGGCGTAGCGCTCCTGATGACAGAGGGACGCCGTGCCGTGCTGACCCCGGCGGGTGAGCTGTTGCTGAATCAGGTTAAACCGCTGCTGAAAGCCTTCGCCTACGTTGAAACGCGCGCTGCAACCCTGCGCAGCGGGATGCGAACCCGTATCGACCTGATGGTAGACAGTATTTTTCCGCGCAGCCGGCTGTTCGCGATTTTGCGCCAGTTTCAGCAGCTGTACCCGCAAACGCAGGTGCGGCTTACCGAGGTGCTGGAAAACAGCCGCGCAGATGCGCTCAATGATGAGGCCGACGTGATGGTCTTAACCCGCCGCCAGGACATTACCGGCCTGGGCGAATGGCTGATGAATATCGATTTTGTTGCCGTCGCGCATCACGCGCACCCGCTGTTTGCGCTGGATACACCGCTTAACGACGAGATGCTTCGACCGTGGCCGCGCATTCAGATCGCAGACAGCCAGCCCACCGTTCGCCCCACCGGGGAGTCGTGGACATTCTCCACCATCGATGCCGCGATCGAAGCAGTGATGTATCAGGTTGGATATGGCTGGTTACCGGAAGAACGCATTCAGACCCCGCTCCAGCAGGGCATCCTCAAAATCCTGCCCCTCAGCCACGGTGTTCGACGCGCCACGCCGCTGCACCTCATCGTTAAACGCTCCCTCAGCCCGCTGGACGAGCAGGTTGAGACGCTGTTGCGCCTTTTTAAACAGGAGCCGTCATCGTCAACTGCTACGCTTTAAGTTTTGAACCATAAAACGACAAGGAGTGAACGATGAAAATCGATTTAACGGGGAAAGTGGCGCTGGTGACCGCGTCCACCGGCGGTATTGGGTTTGCCATCGCCCGCGGACTGGCGGAGAGCGGTGCGGAAGTGATCGTCAACGGGCGCAGCGTCGACTCGGTGAACAAAGGCATTCAGGCGCTCCAGCAGGTGGTGCCAGGCGTACAGGTCCGTGCCGCCATCGCCGACCTGAGCTCGCAGGAGGGCGTTGACGAACTGCTCAGGGTCGCCACGCACGTCGATATTCTGGTGAATAACGCCGGGATCTATGGTCAGCAGGATTTTTATTCCACCGACGACGAGACCTGGGAACGCTACTGGCAAACCAACGTGATGTCCGGCGTGCGCCTCTCCCGTGCCCTGCTGCCCGGTATGGTACAAAAAGGCTGGGGTCGGGTAGTGTTTATCTCGTCAGAATCGGCCTGCAATATTCCTGCGGATATGATCCACTATGGCGTGACAAAAACCGCCCAGCTCTCGCTGGCGCGCGGTCTGGCGAAGTTCGTGGCAGGCAGCGGCGTCACGGTGAACAGCGTGCTGCCGGGCCCGACAATGTCGGACGGTTTTGCCGCGATGATGAAAGACGAGATGGAGAGAACCGGCAAATCGCTGGAGCAGCTGGCGAAAGCGTTCGTGATGGAGAATCGCCCCAGCTCGGTTATTCAGCGCGCCGCAACGGTAGAAGAAGTGGCGAATATGGTGGTGTATGTCTGTTCCATGCAGGCCTCCGCGACTTCCGGCGCGGCGCTGCGCGTTGACGGTGGCGTGGTGGATGACATAGTTTGACCCGTCAGGCCACAGGTTCGAGAAAAAATGAGATCGGATAGAAGGACTGTGAAGGTAAAGCAGGTAAACTAGTGAACAGAATGTGTATTTCAGCTAAGACGTATTTATGACCAATATGATTGCCGACGAAGCCGTGGCGAAGTCCAGCGTGCTCTCTGTCTTTGACTTTGATGGTACGTTGACGCACCACGACAGTTTTATTCCGTTCCTGCGCTTTGCCTTTGGCAAGCGCTACTTTGCGGGTCGCCTGGTGCGCATGGCCCTGCCCACGCTGCACTGCGTGCGTCGCAAGCTGACGCGTGATGAGCTGAAAGAGGTGTTGATCAAAACCTTCCTGACGGGGGTGGATGAGCACTGGTTACGTCAGCAGGCAGAGGCCTTCTGTGAAAAATACTGGAACAAGCTGATGCGCCCGGAAGGGGTCATGGCTATCGCCAACGAAGTTAATTCCGGTGCGGAAGTGACGATTTGCTCCGCCTCCCCGGCGCTGGTATTGCAGCCGTGGGCCGATAAGCTCGGCATTAAGCTGATTGGCACGCAACTGGAAGTGAAAGACGGCAAGCTGACCGGGCGGATCACCGGTAACAACTGCCGCTGCGCGCAGAAAGTGGCGAGGCTGGAAAAGGTGTATGGCGATCTGAACGCATATCACCTGCGCGCCTGGGGCGACACACGTGGCGACCACGAGCTGCTGGCGGCGGCGCAGGATCCGCACTGGCGCCATTTCCATCATCCGCGCAAGCGCCGAAACTCACCGATAATAAAGTAGCCTTTTGCCGGGTGGCGGTTGCACCTTACCCGGCCTACATCCCAATCGTAGGCCCGGTAAGCGAAGCGCCACCGGGCGATACATCAGGCCTCACGTTTCCCCGGGAACATCACGCTCGCAATAATCCCCAGCGCCAGTACCCCCAGCACCACAAACAGGCTTGCCGTGGCACCGATGTTATAGCCGTGATGCCAGAAGTGATCGGTCGCATTCAGCCCCAGCTTGAACGCCACGAAGAACAGCAGTAACACTACCGCTTTCTCAAGATGCACCAGATACTGCTTCAGCGCTTCCAGCACGAAGTAGAGGGTACGCAGGCCGAGGATTGCGAACATCATGGCTCTGTAGATAATCAGCGGCTCGCGGCTGACGGCAATGATCGCGGGACCGGAGTCGAAGGCGAACATCACGTCGGACAGCTCTACCACCGCCACGCAGAGCAGCAGCGGCGTCGCGTAGCGCTTCGCCTTCTTCACGCGACCTACCATCACATCCTTGTTTTCAGGCTTCTCCAGCTCGGCGTCCACCTCTTTTTGGGTCAGGATAAACGCGTGGCTGCTGATTTTTGGCCAGACCGGATAGAAGCGTTTTACCAGGCGGTACGCCAGATGGTTGGAGTAATCCTCGACTTCATCACTCTCTTCATTGCGTTTCAGCATCATCACCGCCGTCCAGCCGACGACCAGCGCAAAAATCACCTCAACGTATGGCCCCAGGCTCAGCAGGCTGGTGCCGATGGCAACAAAAATACCGCGGAACACAATCGCCCCCAGCACGCCCCAGTAGAGCACGCGGTGACGATACTTATCCGGCACGCCGAACCAGGCGAAGATCGCCATCATCACAAACAGGTTGTCGACGGAGAGCACCTCTTCCAGTGCATAGCCGGTGAGGAAAAGACTGGCCATCTCCGCGCCGTGGTGCACGTATAAGAAGCCAGCAAACGCCATCGCCATCATGACCCAGAAGATGGACCACATGGCCGCGCTTTTCAGCGAGATCGGTTTATCGTGACGGTGCATGAAGAGGTCGATAAACATCGCCCCAACGGCCATCACCACAAAGACAACAACGGTTTCCGTCGGGAAACCGAGATGAGCAGCAGACATAGACAACCCTTTTAAGAAGACAAAACACAACACCATGCAGGCTGGCGTAAACCAGAAGTGAGAATGGGGAGCGTGTTATTCACCTATACCCCACAAAACCGCAGCGCTTTGGCTGCGCAAGGTGTGTACTTTACCTCACAACGGGGGGTGGCGCATCTGTCGTTTAGGCTCACGAGGTAAAGCCCGTTAACTGTGAGTCACGTCTTATTTACATCATTTAAACCTTCCATTAACTGGATAAAAAGAAGGCGCCGACGCTATAGTGGTTTTGTTTAATAAAACCGAGTTGTACCTGATAAAACCAAGAACAGACCCTGCGAGGAACACATGACAGAACATATTCGTAATGGCACTGCCGCCACTGAGGACATAGAAAGAGAGACTATGCGCAAGGTGATCTGGCGTATCCTCCCGTTTCTGATAGTCAGTTATCTGGTCTCCATTATCGATCGCGGCAATATCGGCATGGCTTCGCTACAGATGAATGAGGATCTCGGTCTCAGCAAAGCGGCGTTTGGCTTCGCCAGTAGCCTCTATTTCGTGGCGTATTTTCTGTTTGAAGTTCCAAGCAATCTGGCAATGCAGAAAGTTGGCGCACGTCTGTGGATCCCCCGCATTATGATCAGCTGGGGGGTGGTATCCATGTGTATGGCACTGGTACAAAACACGACGTCGCTTTATATCGTGCGTTTTCTGCTGGGTGCCGCGGAGGCGGGCTTCTTCCCCGGCGTCGTACTCTTTCTGACCTGGTGGATCCCTTCCCGCTACCGTGCGCGAATTATCGCGTCCTTTATGGTCGCGATCCCGCTGGCCAATTTTATTGGCTCGCCGCTGTCCGGGTTGATTCTGTCGCTGGATGGATGGCTGGGTCTGCGCGGCTGGCATCTGCTGTTTATCATTGAAGGTTTACCCGCCGTCCTGCTGGGTATTGCCGCCTGGTTTGTTCTTCGCGATCGTCCGCACCAAGCTAACTGGCTTAACGCGGAACAGAAAAAATGGCTGGAAACGACGCTTGAAACCGAGCGTCAACAGCAAAAAAATATCGGACACCAGACGACATGGCAGTTGCTCAGGCATCGTCAAATCTGGCTGCTGGCGCTGATTTACGCAGGCGCGTCATCAGCGGGCACCACCATCAGCGTCTGGTCACCGCAGCTGCTGAAATCGTTCCACCTGGATAATCTGGAGACGGGTCTGTTCAACGCCATTCCTTACGGTCTGGCATCCGTACTGATGATTGTGTGGGGACGCAGTTCGGACCGAACCAACGAACGCCGCTGGCATACCGCTCTGACCCTTTTCATTATTGCCGCAGGCGTATTTGCCGCCTTTGTCAGCGTCTCTCTTTCCGCCACCATTGTTATCCTGAGCATCATGCTGATAGGGGCGTATTCAATGAAGGGGCCTTTCTGGGCGCTGGCGTCAGGCTGGATGAGCAGCACGTCGGCGGCTGCGGGGCTGGCTGCAATTGGCGCCATCGCTAACCTTATCGGCGGTGCGGTGATGGTCAACGCTTACGGTATTATCAACGAACGGACGGGTAGCCACACGCTGGCCATGCTTCCTCTGGCGGCGTTATGCGTCACGGGGGGTATCGCGGTATTGGTGATGGGACGCCAGGCCCGCAATGCTCAGTTGCATGAAAAGCAGGTCACCCATTAGACATAACAAAAGCGGGACGCACGTCCCGCTTTATGCTTAGAGACTCTCTTCCGCAGTATCCTGCGTTTCCCCATAAAACTGCTGGCAAAAAGGCTTACTGGCCCCCATTTTCTGTGACAGGCGGCTGGCGGTGGCATGCATTAGCTGGCTGATCCCCTGTTCACGGCGATCTTCAGTCAGTCTGGAGATGGGCCCGGTCAACGCCAGCGCCGCAATCAGCTTGTCATTGACGCCGAAGACGGGCATTGCGAACGCCGCAGTATGCGGGTCACGGGCGCCTGCGGTATAGAGCGGAACAGCGGGCTCCCCCTCTGGCAGCGCGTCATTAAGGCCCCAGTGGCGAAGCACTTTACTGATGGCAGAATCGTCCAGCGGAAACTGAGTACCCGGCAGATTGCTGTGACGCAACCCGTGCGATGCTTCTGCCCGGAACAGGCACAGACGTTGCCCGCCTTCTAACACATACCAGCTGGCGCTCTCCTGAGAGGCCTGTGATAACGCCTGAAGCTCAGGCTGCACCACCCGGGAAAGATGGAAAGATTGTTCATAAAGTTTGCCAAGGTAAAGCAGACGTGGGCCAAGCGCATAATTGCCGTCATCATGCCTGACGACATAGTTCATTCGCTCAAGCGAATTCATTAACCGGTAAACCGTGGTTTTGTGATAACCCGATAGCTGCGCCAGCGCGGTCAGCGTCAGGCTCTCATCGCCGGGACGGAAGCAATCCAGTAAAGCCAGCGCCTTTTCGACCGCTACAACGCCTTCGTTACCCATCATCATCTCCTTTTCTGCTCGGCAGTGAGTGTACCTCAATTTTTGTGAGTCACTTCGTGTTTACATCACAAACGCCATCGCAGATCTGGCTAATGGGAAAGTAACACCGCTATAGTTGTTTTGCATTGTACACCTGCATTGTACACAGTAAAACAATATGGAGGCATATATGTCCGTTTCTGAAAAATCATTGATTAATCGTCAGGTCGAACGCGTATCGGCTGAACAGGTTCACCAGGCTGCCGAGTATCAGGCCGCCATTCTGGCGGATGTTGCCGGTCGCCGCGGTACACTCCATGGTCGTATCAAACCGCTCGCGCCTCACATGGCCGTTGCGGGCCCGGCAGTTACCGTGGAGGTGCGCCCGGGAGATAATCTGGCCATCCATGCCGCAATGGCCGTAGCACAGCCTGGCGATGTGTTGGTTGTTGACGGGAAAGGCGACCTGACCTGTGCGCTGCTCGGTGAGATTATGGCGACGCAGGCCCAGGCAAGCGGTATTGCGGGCATCATCATTGACGGGGCGGTACGTGATGCCGATACCCTGAGTAAAGGGCACTACCCCGTCTTCGCCGCCGGTCTTAACCCCTGTGGCCCGACAAAATCCATTCCTGGCCGGGTTAATCACCCCATCTCTATCGCTGGTGCAACGGTACGAGCCGGGGATCTGGTGGTCGCGGATATCGACGGCGTGGTGGTGATCCCGCGTGATGAAGTGCAGGCCGTTATCGCCATGGCCAAAGGGAAACTCGAAACAGAGACCCGACGTCTTGCTGCTATTCGTGAGGGCGATTTACGTCCACACTGGCTTAACGACGCGCTGCGTAAGGCAGGCATGTTATCTGACGGGGAGACGCTGTAATGGAAGACAAACGCGTTGTACTGGTCACGGGATGCGACCTGGCGGACCAGGCTGTCAACATGCTGCGAGACTTTGACGTGGTGTATGCCGGTCACCAGCCCACAGAAGATCAGCTGGTTACGCTGTGCGAACGGCACAATCCTGTGGCCATCCTGGTGCGTTACGGCAAAATAACCGCAAGGATCATGGATGCAGCCCCTGCATTACAGGTTATATCGAAACACGGAAGCGGCATTGACGTGATAGACCAGCCAGCGGCAGCGGCGCGTAATATCGCCGTTCGTTCCGCCCCCGGTGCCAATGCGGCAGCGGTTGCAGAACATACCTGGGCATTGATCCTTGCCTGTGCCAAATCCGTGGTCACCCTTGATAAACGCCTGCGCGACGGGCACTGGGATAAAGCCACGCACAAATCTATCGAGCTGGAAGGCATGACGCTGGGGCTTATCGGTCTGGGGGCGATTGGCTCGCGGGTTGCGCTGGTGGGGCAGGCATTCGGCATGCAGATTGTGGCGTATGATCCTTACGCTAAAACGATGCCATCTGGTTGTGAACGGGCAAACACCTTACCCGACCTTTTATCCCGTGCCGATGTTATCTCATTGCATTGTCCGCTCACTGACGACAACAGAGGAATGATCAACGCAGACACGCTCGCGCACTGTAAACGTAACGCGATTCTGGTGAACACAGCGCGCGGCGGGTTAATTAACGATGAAGCCCTGTTACACGCGCTGAAGGATGGAACCTTGCACAGCGCAGCACTCGACAGCTTTAACAGCGAGCCACTGACCGCCCCGAACCTGTGGCAGACCGTCGATAACGTCATCATTTCGCCGCACATTGGCGGCGTCAGCGCAGCGTCATACATCAAGATGGGAACCGTGGCCGCCAGCAATATTCTGGACGTTGTACACCTGGCTGACGTCGCCGTCAGCCCCTGAAATGCAATGATGAATGACCGCGCCCGCTTGTCATTTACCCTCAGCTGTACACAGACATTAAAGTTGTCTCCTTTAACATGAAAAAGACTTTAAAGTTGTCTACT
>NZ_JBMKJN010000033.1:0-48996 GCF_049236805.1 Enterobacter cloacae complex sp. XAL002 | reverse complement strand
TCCCGGTCTGATCTGTTACCTATGTATCCGGTCATACACTACGCTTACCGGGCCTACAGGGATCGCGTAGGCCGGATAAGGCGAAGCCGCCATCCGGCAAAAAACTACCCCACCAACTCCTCTTTCACCTGCATCGCCAGATCAAATGAATGCAGACGCGCCTGATGATCGAAAATCTGGCCGTTGACCATAATTTCATCCGCCTGCGTTTCTCGTAGCACTGCCTCCAGACCGTGACGCACCTTCGCCTTATCACCCACCAGCGACATGCTCAGGGCCTGCTGCACGCCATACTGCTCGGAGGCCGACCACAGCTGATGCATATTTTCTACCGGTGGTGGCAACTGGCCCGTCTCGCCGCGACGCAGCTTCACAAACGCCTGCTGCATGGAGGTAAACAGGAATTCCGCGTCGCGGTTGCTGTCGGCGGCAATGATATTGATGCACACCATCGCATACGGCTTCTCAAGACGCTCGGAAGGCTTGAAGTTTGTGCGGTAGAGATGCAGAGCCTGATGCAGCATATCCGGTGCGAAGTGGGAAGCGAACGCGAACGGCAGCCCCAGCTGTGCGGCAAGCTGTGCGCTGTACAGACTTGAGCCTAACAGCCACACCGGGATTTTCTCGCCGTAGCCCGGCACCGGGCGCACGTGCGGGTTAGGATCGCTCGCATCGAACCAGTCTACCAGCTCCGCTACATCACGCGGGAAGTTGTCGATATCGCCGCTCATATGGCGACGCAGGGCGCGCATGGTCGGCTGGTCGCTGCCCGGCGCGCGGCCAAGACCCAAATCAATGCGACCGGGGTAGAGTGTATTCAGGGTGCCAAACTGCTCGGCAATCACCAGCGGGGCATGGTTCGGCAGCATCACGCCACCGGAGCCAAGGTGCAAAGTAGTGGTATTCGCCGCCAGATAGCCAATCAGTACTGAGGTGGCGGCGCTGGCGATGCCCACCATATTATGATGCTCCGCCAGCCAGTAGCGGTGATAGCCACGTTTTTCGGCAAGCTGAGCCAGATCCAGAGAGTGCGAAAAGGCTTCTCTTGCCGAGGAGCCTTGTGGAATCGGTGCCAGATCCAGCACCGAAAACGGAATGGTTTTGTCAGTCATAACAGCTCACTTTGTCGACGGTCAATCTTTAATACTGCATTAAAAAATGATAACCGTTGTTAACAAAGTGAGCTTTTTTACCCCTGCAATTCCAGCCCGGCGAGACGTTTCCAGTAACCGTTGCAGTCGCTGTTTGCCGTCAGCGGCAGCGGCGAGGCGCCGTTTTCGTTGGCACGGAAGGCGTCCAGCATGGTGAACACGCCGGTATCGAGCGGCGAAAGACGCACCATATCCACCAGCCCATGCATTGACGCCAGCTCGTTGCCGAGGTTATAGACGTAACCGCTCATAGTCTGAATGCCGTTGAGGACAAACACCTGCTGATTCTCCTGTGACAGCATGCTGCGTCCGTTCGGGTACTTAATGCAGCAGGTTTCACACTCGTCTTTCGGGCGATCTTCGGAACGCGCGGTGAAGCAGCGGGCAGAGTAGGCCAGCGGCAGATGGCCGTAGCTCAGCACTTCGACTTCAAACTGATTGCGAATGCCCAGCTCGTCACACTGATTTAGCAGGTTGACCAGCCAGTCGCGGGAGAGCTCAACCGGCATGCACCAGCGTGTCATCCCCTGTTTGAGCAGCAGGCGCAAGGTCACCGCGTTATAGCAGTTCAGCGCATGTCCGGCGACAAACGGCAGCTTACGCTCGGCGCACATGTTCACCACGCCCAGGTCGCTCGCCTCCAGCAGGAACTCACCGTTTTCGACGTAGCGCTTCAGCTCGCCCAGTTCAGAGGACGCCTGCACCAGCGCCAGCGTCGAGAGCACCACCTGCTTGCCGCTGCCGGCCAGGCTTTTCGCCATATCCAGCCAGTCGCCCACTTTGGTGGCGCGGCGCTTGCTGCACACCGCTTCGCCGAGGTAAATCACATCGGCGCTGCTGTTAGCCGCCTGCTGGTAAAAAACTTCCAGCGTCTCTTTTGGCCAGTAGTAAAGCACCGGCCCTAATGAATATTTCATGATTATCTCACTGCCATTTACGGTGATACGCGCCGAGCGTGGTTTGCGTGCCTTCGGACATCGCGCCGAGCGTCTCCATCCAGGCCGCCTGCGGGGCGTAGTTTTGCGGGTCCGCCATGCAGCGGTCGATGGCCTGACGCCACACCTTCGCCACCTGGCTCACGTAGGCCGGGCTACGCTGGCGGCCTTCGATTTTCACCGAGGCAATGTTGGCGGCCAGCAGTTCCGGCAGCAGCTCCAGCGTGTTGAGGCTAGTGGGCTCCTCCAGCGCGTGGTAGCGCTCGCCGTCCACCAGATAGCGGCCTTTGCACAGCGTCGGGTAGCCCGCGTTTTCACCGTCCTGATAGCGGTCGATTAACACATCATTCAGGCGCGACTCCAGTCCCTGCGGCGTTTGCTGCCAGCGAACGAAGCGGGCAGGCGAGCAGGCACCGACGGTATTTGGCGATTCCCCGGTAAGATAGGAAGAAAGATAGCAGCGGCCTTCGGCCATGATGCACAGGCTGCCGAAGGCAAAAACCTCCAGCGGCACTGGCGTGACGCGCGCCAGTTGCTTAACCTGATGAATAGAGAGCACGCGCGGCAGCACCACGCGAGCCACGTCAAAGTGTCGATGATAAAAACGCACGGCCTCTTCATTGGTGGCCGATGCCTGAACAGAGACGTGGCGCTCAATATGCGGATAACGTTCTGCCGCATACTCAAGCATAGCGAGGTCGGCCAGGATCAACGCATCGGCGCCCAGCTGGGCCGCCATATCCACGGCGCGCTGCCAGCGGGCGTAGCCATCAGGATGGGCAAAGGTATTGATGGCGATGTGCAGTTTGCGCCGGTGCTGGTGAACGAAGTTAACGGCTTCCTGAAGCTTTTTCTCCGTAAAGTTAAGACCCGCAAAATGGCGGGCATTGGTATCATCTTTCAGCCCGATATAGACCGCATCGGCCCCATTTTCGATGGCCGCCTTAAGCGCCGGAAGGTTTCCGGCAGGGCAGAGCAGCTCCATAATTTATCCCGATGTTGTCGATCGCAGGGATCGTAAAAAATGTTAACGAGCTGGGATTTTAATTAACCCATACGCGACAATTTTTGATTTAAGGCAGCTAATGGCGTATTGATGGCACCAATAATGAGGTATACCGGACAACGGTTTGTTGATTTACGCCGCTATCTTCTTGTCGGGATATGGCAAAATAGCAGGACTATAGCTATCAGGGAGTAAAGCTCGTGCTGGATAAACTGCGTTCACGTCTCGTACAATTTGGCCCATCAATGCTGAGCGTGCCGGTAAAACTGGCGCCGTTCGCGCTTAAACGCCAGGTGCTGGAACAGGTACTGAGCTGGCAGTTCCGCCAGGCGCTACAGGACGGTGAGCTTGAGTTTCTGGAAGGCCGCTGGTTAAAGATTGAAGTACGCGATATCGGGTTGCGCTGGTTTACTTCCGTAGAGAACGATCGGCTTATCGTCCGTGAAACCGCCGAGGCGGATGTCAGCTTTAGCGCGGATGCCAGCGATCTGCTGATGATCGCCGCGCGCAAACAGGATCCGGACACCCTCTTCTTCCAGCGTCGTCTGGTGATTGAAGGCGACACGGAGCTCGGTCTGTACGTCAAAAATTTAATGGATGCCATTGAGCTGGAGCAGATGCCGAACGCACTGCGTATGATGTTGATGCAAATGGCAGATTTCGTTGAGGCCGGGCTAAAAACCCCGCCGGACAGTAAACACACTTCAGTAGGTGAACCATGCTGATTCGAGTCGAAATTGGGATTGATGCGCCGGGTATCGATGCGTTGTTACGCCGCTCTTTTGCAGGCGACGCCGAAGCTCAACTGGTTCACGATCTTCGCGAAGATGGCCTGATTACGCTGGGCCTGGTTGCCACCGACGATGAGGGGCAGGTGGTCGGCTACGTGGCGTTCAGTCCGGTGATTGTGCAGGGCGAAGAGTTACAGTGGGTCGGCATGGCGCCGCTGGCGGTGGATGAAAACTACCGTGGACAGGGCCTGGCACGCCAGCTGGTCTATGAAGGGCTGGATTCCCTGAATGAATTCGGCTATGCCGCTGTCGTCGTTCTGGGCGATCCGGCGTTCTACGAGCGTTTAGGCTTTGAGCCAGCGTCCAGATACGATCTGCGCTGCCACTGGCCAGGCACGGAAACATCTTTCCTGGTACATCCTCTGGCGGACGATTCGCTCGACGGCGTTACCGGTCTGGTGGAGTACCACGATCATTTCAATCGTTTTTAAGCAGGCTTTCGCGTAGCGCCTCGAAAGAGCCGTCCCCGTTGACGAGACGCTCTTTCTGGCGCTTCGTCAGCTGCTTGATGCGGTATTCCAGCCTGAGCGCCAGGGATCTGTCGCCCACGGCGGCTGAAAACGCCAACTGAAGTTCACCTTTCCCCCGCAGTGCTTTCGCCCCTTTTCCCGTTTGATGTTGTAAAAAACGCCGTGCCACATCGGTAGTGATCCCGGTGTAGAGTGCGTTATCAGCGGTTCGGACAAGATAGAGAAACCAGCACACGGTAAACAGATTCAGTATGTTAAGGTGAACGCACCATAGCATGAGAGAGAGCGAAAATGGAAACACTGGCCGCCATTAACCGCTGGCTGGCAAAGCAGCATGTTGTGACCTGGTGCGTCTGTAAAGACGAGGAGATGTGGTGCGCAAATGCCTTTTATTACTACGATCCCGAGCGCGTGGCCTTTTACGTGATGAGCGAAGACAAAACGCGGCATGCGCAGATGACGGGCCAACAGGCAAAAGTGGCGGGCACGGTAAATGGTCAGCCTAAAACCGTTGCGCTGATCCGCGGGGTCCAGTTCAAAGGCGAAATTCGTCGCCTGGAAGGTGAGGAAAGCGACGCCCAGCGTAAACGCTATACGCGCCGCTTCCCGGTGGCCGCAGCGCTAAAAGCCCCGGTGTGGGAAATCCGCCTCGATGAGCTGAAATTTACCGACAACACCCTGGGCTTTGGCAAGAAGCTGCACTGGTTACGCACCGAGCAGGCGTAGCGCTTCGCGGTTAAACGCTGGAAGATCGTCCGGCGTACGGCTGGTGATCAGCTGATCGTTATCGTTCACCACTTCCTGATCGTAGAACTCGGCACCGGCGTTTTTCAGATCGATAACGATCGGTTTCACCGCGGTGAGCTTACGCCCGCGTACCACCTCGGCGCTGATCAGCAGCTGCGGACCGTGGCAAATGGCAAACACCGGTTTACCGGTGCCGACGAAGTCACGGGTAAAGGTGACGAAACGCTCGTCCCCGCGCAGGGAATCCGGTGAATGGCCGCCCGGTAACAGCAGGGCGTCGAAATCCGACGGGCTGACGTTATCAATGGATTCGTCAATGGTCACGCTGGCTTCACCCTTGTGGCCCTTCACGGTTTTACCCGCTTCTTTTTCGATGGTGACCACCTCGTGGCCCGCCTTGCGGAATGCCTCTGCTGGCGACGTAAATTCTGAATCGTCAAACTCGTCGGTAATCAAGACTGCGATTTTTTTACCCATGCTTCCTCCGTTGTTTTCGCTTCAGACTGTTTTTTTCCCGTTTGTGGTAAATACTTACCGGTAACAGACTTTTAAGTGTGGTAGAGCAGGCCCAGATCGCAAACGGACAATTCTGTAAAGGGGACAAGATGAGTCAGGTACTGATTACCGGCGCAACCGGGCTGGTGGGTGGACATCTGCTGCGGCTGCTGATCCAGGATCGGCATATCAACTATATCGCCGCCCCGACGCGTCGCCCGCTGTTGGATATCACCGGCGTCTATAACCCGCACGATCCCCAGCTTACCGACGCGCTGGCGCAGGTGCAGGATCCCATTGATATCGCCTTTTGCTGCCTTGGCACCACCCGACGGGAAGCGGGCAGTAAAGAAGCCTTTGTCCATGCAGATTACACGCTGGTGGTAGATACCGCCCTGACGGCCAAGAAGCTGGGTGCTAAGCATTTCCTGGTGGTCAGCGCGCACGGCGCGAACGCAGGCTCGCCGTTTTTTTACAACCAGGTGAAGGGCAAAATGGAAGAGGCGTTAATCGCGCAGCAATGGGAGCGCCTGACCATCGTACGGCCTTCCATGCTGATGGGCCACCGCGACGAACGGCGTTTTAACGAGTCTTTTTTCGCTCCGCTGTTTCGCATCCTGCCCGGTAACTGGAAGTCCATCGAGGCGCGGGATGTCGCGCAGGCGATGCTGAAAGAGGCACTGGCTCCGTCGCAAGAGGGGGTTAATATTATCCCTTCGGCAAAACTGCGTGAAATCGCGCAGGGCGAGGCGTAAACTTCCCCGGCTTATTAAATAACACCTTCCGGGGAATGGTATGACTGGTCAGTCTTCATCTCAGGCGGCAACACCTGTTCAGTGGTGGAAGCCCGCACTCTTCTTTCTCGTGGTCATCATTGGCCTCTGGTATGTGAAATGGCAGCCGTACTACGGTAAAGCCTTCACCGCCGCCGACACCCACAGCATCGGTAAATCGATTCTCGCGCAGGCCGATTCCAGCCCGCTTCGCGCGGCGTGGGATTACGCAATGGTCTATTTTCTTGCCGTCTGGAAAGCGGCGGTATTGGGCGTATTGCTGGGCTCGCTGATTCAGGTACTTATCCCGCGTAACTGGCTGATAAAAACCCTGGGACAACCGCGCCTGCAGGGCACGCTGCTGGGAACGATTTTCTCCCTGCCGGGCATGATGTGCTCCTGCTGCGCTGCACCGGTGGCGGCGGGTATGCGCCGACAGCGCGTGTCGATGGGCGGCGCGCTTGCCTTCTGGATGGGTAACCCCCTGCTGAACCCGGCAACGCTGGTGTTTATGGGCTTCGTTCTCGGCTGGCATTTCGCGTTTATCCGTCTGGCGGCTGGCCTGCTGACGGTGGTGCTTGTCGCTACGCTGGTGCAGCACCTGGTGAAAGACAACGAGGCCGGGCCTGCCTCCGTTGAGCTGGACCTCAGCGATCCGCAGGGCAGTTTCTTAGCTCGCTGGGGCAAAGCGCTGTGGCAGCTTTTCTGGAGCACAATCCCGGTCTATATCCTGGCCGTACTGGTGCTCGGGGCGGCGCGCGTCTGGCTGTTCCCGCATGCGGATGGCGCTATCGACAACACGCTGATGTGGGTGATTGCGATGGCGGTGGCCGGTTGCCTGTTTGTGATCCCAACCGCGGCGGAGATCCCGATTATTCAGACCATGATGATGGCTGGCATGGGTACCGCACCGGCGCTGGCGCTGCTCATCACGCTGCCGGCGGTGAGCCTGCCGTCGCTGATCATGCTGCGTAAGTCATTCCCGGCGAAAGCGCTGTGGCTGACGGCGGGGCTGGTGGCGTTGAGCGGAGTGATTGTGGGGAGTATGGCGCTGGTGTGAAAGAAAGCCCGGTGGCGCTGGCGCTTACCGGGCTTACAGTCAGGTGTGAATTACTTGATATAAGTAAAGGCTGTGGTGACGTGCTTCACGCCGCTCACCCGGCTGGCGATATCCGCCGCCGCTTTCCCTTCACGTTCTGTCACCAGGCCCAGCAGGAACACTTCGCCGTTCTCAGTGGTTACTTTCACGTTTGAGGATTTCACCTGGTCGGTACCCAGCAGCTGGGAACGCACTTTGGTGGTGATCCAGGTATCAGATGACGCGGTGCCGAGACCAATCGGCTGGCCCTGGCGGATCTCGTTAAACACTTCCGCCGTACCTTCTACGCCCATCGCGATCTGTTTGGCGCGCGAGGCGAGTTCAGGGGTTGGCGCCTGGCCTGCCAGCAGAACTTTACCCTGATAAGCCGTCACGTTAATGCGTGCTTCCTTCTTGATCTGTTCGTCTTTCGACAGCGCACTGTTTACGCGCAGCTCAAGCGTACCGTCATCCACCTGCGTCCCAACGGTACGCGGATCGGTCGCTGCTTTGGTGCCGACCGCTGCGGTACCGACTACAGCGGCAGCGATGCATCCCTGAAGCAGTAATGCAGACATCACGACTGCAAGGGCCGATAAAACCTTCATGAGAACTCCTTAATCATCCTGGTGAGGGAAAAGCGTGTTATCGATCAGATCGCATAAGCAGTTCACCGTGAGCATATGCATCTCCTGGATGCGGGCGCTACGGTGCGAAGGAATGCGGATCTCCACATCCTGCGGCCCCAGCAGGCCAGCCAGCTCACCGCCGTCGTAACCGGTCAGGGCGACAATCGTCATGTCCCGGGTTACTGCCGCTTCAACCGCCTTAACGATATCCCGGCTGTTACCGCGCGTGGAGATCGCCAGCAGCACGTCTCCGGCATGGCCTAAGGCGCGCACCTGCTTGGCGTAAATTTCGTCATGCAGACGATCGTTGGCAATCGCAGTTAAGACCACGTTATCGGTGTTTAGTGCAATGGCTGGTAAACTCGGTCGCTCGGTTTCGAAGCGATTGATCATGCTGGCAGCAAAATGCTGTGCGTTGGCGGCGGACGTGCCATTGCCACAACAGAGGATTTTGTTGCCGTTGAGCAGCGACTGAACCAGCGTCATCGCTGCACGCGAGATCGCGTCCGGAAGGGCTTCCGCTGCGGCAATCTGCGTTTGAATGCTTTCTGTGAAGCACACTTTTATTCGTTCGAGCACGGTATCCCTTTAAAATCTTATTTATGCGTCTTCGCCAAACGCGTTTTTAAGCCAGTCGATCGCATTTCCGGTGAAGGCTACCACATCGAAACGGCAATCCACAGTATCAAAACTCCCATTATGGCGGGCAAGCCACAAGTGGGCAGTCTGTAATAATTTTTGTTGTTTGGCGAGCGTCACGCTGGCGGCAGCACCGCCAAAACGGGACGACTGTCGGTAGCGTACTTCAACAAACACGATGGTTTGACCGTCTTTCATAATCAGGTCAATCTCGCCGCCGCGCCCGCGAACGTTGGCGGCGACAAAGCGCAGTCCTTTGCCTTCAAGCCAGCGGCGCGCTTTTAGCTCCCACGCGTCGCCGGTCTCTTTGCGGCTTAACTGGCCGGGACGATCTGCCCCTGCTGGTATTTGAGCCATGATAACTTCCTGTTAATCACACAATCCTGATCGGCGGTCAGATCGCCGGTATTCCCGTTAAGCTCAAAGCCCGGTACCTGGCGCATCTGGGTAAAGTGGTTTGCCAGCGCCCAGGCATCGACGCCCATCGCGTACAGACGCGCCAGGGAATAATCATTGCGCACCGCGCCCAGCGCCTGCTGCATCAACAGCGGGTTGCTGCCTGCCAGCATAGGGATCTCGCTGTATTGCAGTCCTTCCATTTCCAGACGGAAATCCGGGCCTGCGGTACCCTGTGCGCTGCGGGAGCTGGCGTAGAGCGTTGCGCCGCTCTGGCTGCCGTTACGCATGGCGATCATTGGTTTGATAAAGGCGATCTCTTCCGGCGTAGCGACGATGTATGCCGAATCCACTTTACCGCCGCCGCTGATTTGCGCGTCGGTAGGGGGGGCTGGGATCGTCAGACCGCCGATGGTGACGCTCTGCTGCTGCGGCAGGCTGGCGGATACCGGGCTACCGTTGAGGGCAATACCTGCCCCGCCGTTCACGCCCGCTCTCAGTTCGGAAGCTGAGCCAAATTTCTGCTGCAACACCACGCCACCGCCAAGGGTCTGCCACTCTTGCGCAAAGGCGTTGGCAACGCGGTCGCCCAGCGTGCTGCGTGGGATCAGCAGCAGCGGCGCCTGCTTGCCCTGCTCGTGAATATGACGGGCCGCATCGCGGGCTTCATCCTCCGGAGAGAGGGCGAAGTAACAGATATTGGCGCGGTTCTGAACCTGCTCAGGCTGGTTAAGCGCAAGCACGTTCAGCGTGGTGTTGCTCTTCATCAGCGCTTCCACGTTGTTTTTCAACAGCGGGCCGACAACGATGCTGGCCCCGTCCTGCTGAACCTGCGCCAGCACCTGGTCAAGCGGCTGGGCGCTGGTGTCGTAGATTTTCAACTCTGCACCAGGGTCAGCGCTGGTGGTGGCCACAGCCTGCGGCTGGGCTGCTGGCTGCTGTTCCGGCTGCGCGGTTTGCGGCTGAGGTTGTTCTGCCGTCGCGGGCGCCGGGGTTTCAGCCGGGGCCTGTGTTGCCGCAGGCGCTGAGGTAGCGGGTTGCGTCGTTGGGGCGGTAACCGGATTCTGCATGGTGCCCTGGGCAGGGGTTTGCGGGGTGGTCAGGTCGCTGGTTTCGGCGGCTGACGGACTGACGACGTCATTCACATTCGCCGCCTGTGCTGCCTGCGCCGGAACGGCGCTGCCGGTGACGGCGGTAGTGCCGTTTTTCGCGGCTTCAAAACCTTGCTGAATGGCGCGGCCAAACACCGCTGCCTGGCCGTTTAACGGCAGCAGCAGGGCGATTTTGCTGGTGGAGGCGGGCTTAAAGTTTTGCACGTTCACCAGCTGCGTTGGCAGCATTTTTGCTCCCGGGTTTTGCGGGTAGCGCTTTTGCCAGTCGGTAATGCCGGCTTTCAGCATGTTCGGATCGCTGCGGTTGTTGAACCACATCTGTTGCAGATCCAGCCAGCCTTGCAGGACATTTTCATCGGCGTTGATCACCAGCGCTCTGGCCTGATCCTGGGTCATGGAGGCGAGTGCCTGCCAGGTTGCGTCAATATTTTTCTGCTTGTCCGCACCCGCGAGCAGAGGCTCCTGGGCAATCAGCGCGCGGAGAAGCGTCAGGGAGGGGCGACCCTGCTCAGCGGTGATACCGGCCTGCCAGAAACGGGCCTGCTGATTCTTATCCAGCGCGCTCAGTTCGATAGTGCCCAGGATCTTCTTCGCGCCGTCGAAATCTTTCTGAGCGACCTTCAGTTCTGCCGACAGCAGCGTCTGCTCATGGCGCTGATCGTCGTTAAGATCCTGCGGCAGCTGGCTGAACAGCTCGGCGGCCTGCTGGGTTTTTCCTTCCTTCAGCAGTGCACGAATGGCGAGTAATTGCCAGTTGATCCTGGTATCATTTGAACTCTGCGACATTTGTTGCAGATAAAAGCCAGAATCAGCCTGAGCGGATCCCTGCATATGAGCAGTGCTCTGGTCGGGTGCCTGAGTGCCGCAGCCTGTAAAGATCAGAGCTGCCAGCAGGAGGGGCACGCTGTGCGCGGCTTTTTTACGAAGAAACGTTAACGGTACCATACTGTATCCAGTGATTTTTTTACGCAATGCTCAATATTAAATCGGCAATACGGACGAAACAATGAAACAACACGAAACGGCAGATAATTCTCAAGGCCAGCTTTATATTGTACCTACTCCTATCGGGAATTTGTCTGATATTACCCAACGTGCACTCACTGTATTGCAAGCTGTTGATTTAATTGCTGCTGAAGACACCCGTCATACCGGTTTACTGCTGCAGCACTTTGCCATTAACGCCCGTCTGTTTGCCCTGCACGATCACAATGAGCAACAAAAAGCCGAAACGCTGGTGGCGAAGCTGAAAGAAGGGCAGAACATCGCGCTGGTCTCCGATGCGGGTACGCCGCTTATCAACGATCCGGGTTACCATCTGGTGCGCACCTGCCGTGAAGCAGGGATCCGCGTTGTGCCGCTGCCGGGGCCGTGTGCTGCTATTGCCGCATTAAGTGCGGCGGGCCTGCCGTCCGATCGTTTCTGCTACGAAGGTTTCCTGCCTGCTAAATCCAAAGGCCGTCGCGACGTGTTAAAGGATCTGGAAGCAGAGCCGCGTACCCTGATTTTTTACGAATCAACCCACCGCCTGCTGGAAAGCCTGGAGGATATGGTTACCGTCTGGGGCGAATCCCGCTACGTGGTGCTGGCGCGCGAGCTGACCAAAACCTGGGAAACCATTCACGGCGCGCCGGTTGGCGAACTGCTGGCATGGGTGAAAGAGGATGAGAACCGCCGCAAGGGCGAAATGGTGCTGATTGTCGAAGGGCATAAAGCGCAGGAAGACGCCCTGCCTGCCGATGCGCTGCGTACGCTGGCCCTGCTACAGGCTGAACTCCCCCTGAAAAAAGCGGCGGCGCTGGCGGCGGAGATCCACGGCGTGAAGAAAAATGCGCTGTATAAATATGCGCTGGAGCAGCAGGGGGAGTAAGCCCCTGCCGCCTGTTTTGCCGGGTGGCGGCTTCGCCTTACCCGGCCTACACCGTGTCAAAGCCTCACTATTTTCCCGGCATCGCCTCAAACACCAGCGTTTCCAGCGGTTGCAGCGTAATCACCACAGCGTTTTTATACTCCTCTGGTACGGTCGAATTACTGCCGTACACGGCTTTCAGGGTAAACTGCGAGCGCTCTCCTGCCGGGATCTCAAAATCTTTGGTTAAATCCAGGTAGTAACGTTGCGGCTTATCCGACGGGTTGCGTAAACCAAAAATCGCTTTGTCTTTACTCCATGAGGCCCAGCCGTAAACCTCAAGCGAAGTTGGGTCACCGCCAATCCAGTGCGTATCCACCAGCACGCTGGCATTCTCACGCGACCACTTCGCCGCCTGTGCCAGGGTGTCCCACTTCGCCTTGTTAAGCATGGACGGCGTGATGTACAGCTCCTGAAGTTGAGTTCCGGTCGCGAAGTAGCTCCAGACCTGATCGGCAAAATCACCGTCCGTTTGTACTTTCTCCAGTCCATAGTAAGCGTTCTCTGCACTGACGATCCCGTGGTACATCAGGGAGTTCAGCGGGAACAGCGGGCCTTTGCGTACGATGGAGCGATAAGTTTCGGCATCCCGGTAGGTCATCCACTGCTGCACTGGCGTGCCGGGACCGTACAGGTTGATATCATCGCCCTGACGCCAGATTGAATCAGCATAGAACAGCCAGGACGGGCTCGCGTCGGTCCCGGTGGTCAGGTTGATAAACAGGTTCGGGTTTGCGCTGCGCATGTTGTGCAGCAGGGCAATGGACGCGTCAAAATCCGATGCAAATGGGCTGCCCTTGATATGCGAATTGGCGTTACCCATTCCGTCGAGCTTGAACGAGGTAATGTGCTCGTTTTTGATCAGCTTAATGATCTGATCGTTAAAGTTTTTAAAGTAGTTCGGCCCCGACAGCGCCAGCTTGCCGTCTACGGTTTCGAAACCATACTCTTTTGCATGCGAGACGCGAATATCGCGCGGCTTGTTGTAACCGCCCCACGGTGAAAGCCACAGCCCAACCGAGCTATGCAGGCTATCGGCTTTTTCCCTGACTTTGCCAAAACCGTTGCTGAATGCCGGGCCAAACAGCCAGCGTCCGGTGCGATCGTCCCAGCCATCGTCCAGCAGGAACGCGTCCAGCGCCACCCCGCGTCCGGCAATAAATTCTTTATTCCATTCGTCCATCCGCCCAATGACATCCTGCTCGGAGTAAGGAGTAAAGAAGCCAATGTCCATCCAGCTGTTGTAGTGCAGATAAGGCTTATAAGGCCGCGGGCGCACGGCATCGATAAACTGGTTTACGCTGCGCCGCAGCTGATTAGTTTCCGGGAAAGTGCCGAACCAGGTGGTAAAACTGACCGGTGTCTCAGGCAGAATTGGCGTTTTCAGCTCCACGTTGAGGTTCGTGGTGGCTTCATAAGCGTAAGTATTCACAATCGGTTTGTCTGGCAGGATGAAGAACGAGTCGGCCACGATTGGCGAGCTGTTAATCGCCCCGTCAACGTAAGGTGCCTGAGACTGCTTCTTCGTCGGGAAGAAGGTCATTTTCGCTACGTCCCGCGGCTGCCCGACGGCGGCGATGGTGTAGCCGATGCTGGCGTATTTTCCCTTCACCAGGTTCAGTTTCACCGTTACGTTAAAATCCGGATGCGTAAAGTCGATGACTATCGCGTTGCCCTGCTTTTCGACGTGCTTGATTTTGAAATCAGCGGTGTGGATTTTTGTTTCATCCGGCAGTGTCAGAAAGAACAACTCCTGTGGCGTGAGCGGATGGTTAGCTTTGCTGTCCGTTACCACTACCGTTGCATTTGCATCATCAAACGAAAGGGCAATATTGTTGTTACTGAGCGCGTAGTTTGCTGCCGCCGCGCCATGAGAAACACAGAGAGCCAGCAGCGAGAGAGTGAGCCTTGTTTTCATCGGGGTAAGATCCTTATCAGTAATGCTTCAGCATTCGGTTGATGGACTGTTCCAGCCAGTAGCGCTGGGTGCCGAAGTTAATACGCAGGTAGTTTTCGCCGTTTTGTACGTAGTGGCTGCCATCTTCGATGACCACGCCAGCCTGTTTGGCGAAATGTTGGGTTAGCGCCGTCGCACTGCGATCGTCCGCACTGACGTCTATCCAGGCGAGATACGACGACTCCGGGCTCATCATCTTCCATGCAGGGAAGTGGGTCTGGATGGCATCCGCAAGGTAGCGGGCATTGCCGCGCAGATAACCATTCAGCGCGTCGAGCCATGGCAGACCTTGCTGATAGGCCAGAATAATCCCCCACACGCCGAAGATATTCGGCGAGGTAATGGAGTTCTTCTCCAACTGCTGGCGGAAACGCTGGCGCAGCGAATCGTCTGGAATCATTGAGTAGGATGTTTTTAGCCCGCCAAGGTTGAAGGCTTTATTGGGGGAGGTCAGCACAATCAGGTTGTCCTGGGCGGCACAGCCCGAAGTCAGACAGCTGACGAATGTACCGTCCAGAATGTGCTCGGCGTGAACCTCATCAACCACCAGAATCGTGCCGTAGCGCTTACAGAGATCGGACACCTGGCGTATCTCATCCGCGCGCCAGATGCGGCCCGAGGGGTTATGCGGCGAGCAGAAAAACCACAGTTTTGGACGGTGAGTTTTGAGCTGAACTTCAATCAGATTAAAATCCAGCTGATAGCGGTTTTCCTTCACGCTCAGCGGATTTGCAAGCACCCGCACGCCCTGTCGCTGTGTCGCCATCGCAAACGGGTCATACACCGGGGTGTTCATCATCACGCAGTCGCCGGGATTGCAGAACGCCTGAACCGTATAGTGCAGCGTAGAAACGGTGCCGTAGGTCAGGGTGATCCATGACTTATGCACCTCAACCTGATGACGGGTGCGCTGGAAGGCGATGACCGCATCGTAGAATTCGTCGAAGCACCAGGTGTAACCGAAGGTGCCATGCTCCACGATGCGCTGAAAGCCTTCAATCACGGCGGGTGGCGAGGTGAAATCCATGTCTGCTATCCACAGCGGGATAAATCCCTCCGGGACATCACCGAAACGCGAACACACAAACGCATGATCCCATTTACGGCATTTATCGCTTTTACGCTCAATGATTCTGTCGAAATCAAACACAACGACCCCCTGTTAAATTAAGGCTTCAATGCCGGATTTGACGCTCTGCACCTGCGGGCCGATGATCACCTGAACACTGTGGGCATCAAGCACCACGACTGACAAGGCGCCAGCGGCCTTCAGCGCCTGCTGGTCGATAAGCCCCATATCTTTCACCACCAGACGTAAGCGGGTAATGCAGTTGTCGAGCGACTCAATATTCTCTTTACCGCCAAGCGCGCGAAGAATAAGCCCATGATCGTATTTTGATTTTCCACGTGCCCGGGTATTGGCTTCCACCGCCTGGAGCGCACCCTGCGCGTCAACCTCACGGCCTGGCGTTTTTATATCGTGCTTGAGGATGTACCAGCGGAAGACGAAGAAGTAGATAGCAAACCAGGCAATACCCACCGGGAACAGCAGATACCATTTGGTCGACATCCCCTGCATGACGCCGAAGATCAGCAGATCCAGAATACCGCCGTCAGTGTTGCCGATGGTGACGCCGAGCAGCGCCATCACCATCAGCGCCAGGCCAGACATAACGATATGAAACGCGTAAAGCACAGGGGCAATAAACAGGAACAGGAACTCAATCGGCTCTGAAATACCCGTGACAACTGAAACCAGCACGCCTGAAAGCAGCAGCCCTTTAATCACCGGACGGTTTTCCGGGCGCGCGGTGCGGTAGATAGCGTAAGCCACGGCAGGCAGGCCGAAGATAAAGGTCGGCATAAACCCTTGCGATAAAAATGCCGTAACGTGCGGGCTAAACGGCAGACCCGCTTTCAGCTCGGCGTAGAAAATGTTCAGCGCACCGGCCACTTCCTGGCCGTTAACCATCTCAATGCCGCCCGCCGGGGTGAAGCGCACCATCGCCAGCAGAATGTGATGCAGGCCAAAAGGTTTGAGTAGCAGCACGCCCACGCCATACAGGAACGGCCCAAAGACGCTGGTGCTCTGGATGATATGACCAATCCCGGCAATGCCCATTGCCACATATTCCCACAGCAGGGGGATGACCAGGCCGACCAGCGACAGGGTGAGGGCGGTAACAATCGGAACAAAACGAATGCCGCTAAAGAAGGCAAATGCGTCGTGCAGCACCGTGTCCTGGAAGCGTTCGTGCAGGAAGTAGGTGATCACCCCTACCACAATGCCGCCGAGCACGCCCATCTCCAGCGTTTGAATGCCAAGCACGATGGATTGTCCCACCTGTCTCATGGTGGCGGCATCCGCAAGCTGGTGGGTGGCGGTCAGGTAGTAGTTGATGCTCATGTTCATCAGCATGTAACCAACGAATCCGGCAAAAGCGCCCACCGCTTTATTACGCCTGGCAAGGCCCATTGGGATCGCCATGGCAAACATCAGCGGCAGATAGGTAAATGCAAAGCCGCCGACCATGGCGATAAAACCAAAGGTGAGCTGCGTTAACTCGCCGCCCAGAAAGGGAAAACTTTTGATGGTGGAAGGGCTGGTGACAGAACTACCGATACCTAACAACAACCCCATAAAGGCCAATAGCGAAACCGGGAACATAAACGTCTTTCCCAGGCTCTGGAAAAACTCCCACGCTTTCGATTTAAACGACTTTTCCTGTGTCATGTAGGGACTCCTCGGATTTTTAGGATAATGGAAGGCGCTGTCCGGCTTAAGGACGCGCCTTCATATTTGCGAGGCTTATAGTTATTTTTTAGGTACTAACGTTATGCGCGATGGGTTCAGGCTTCAGCCGGAAGCAGCAGCCGGTTCGCCGAGCCGCAAACGGTGATTTTGCTTCTGACCACCTCTTTCATGGCATCCATGCCGACGCGCATGTAGAAGCGCGGATCGTTGCCCTGTGGGTTCTCGGCAAACCAGGCTTTGACTGCGTCAGAGAAGGCGATTTTCAGCTCTGTTGCGACGTTAACTTTGCAGACGCCCAGCTCAATGGTGCGGCGCACATCCTCATCCGGAACATCGCTCGCACCGTGCAGTACCAGCGGCACTGTCACTACCTCGCGGATCTCGGCCAGCCGCTGGAAGTCGATTTTTGGGCGTTTGGTATAGAGGCCGTGCGCGGTTCCGATGGCAACGGCGAGGCTGTCCACGCCTGTCAGTTCGACAAAGCGTTTTGCTTCCTGCGGGTCGGTCAGGAACGCGCTTTCGGCGTCGACGCTCATGTCATCTTCCATTCCACCCAGTCGGCCCAGTTCGGCCTCGACGCTACAGTCGTTGAGGTGACAGAAATCGACGACCGATTTCACCAGCTTGACGTTTTGTTCGAAGGGGTAATGGCTACCGTCGATCATTGCGCTACGTACGCCGGCATGGACTTTGCGGCGAATGTCATCCAGCGATTCGTGGTGATCGAGGTGTAGCGCCAGCGGCATGTCATAAGTAAGGGAATATGCGCTGCACAGGGCGTAGATCTCTTCCAGCGCAATATGTTTAAACGTCCCCGGCGTACCCGCGAGGATCACCGGGGATCGCATTTCGCTACAGACTTCGAGGATCGCCTGGATCGTCTCGGCGTTATGAATGTTAAAGGCCGGAACGGCATAGCCCTTTGCCTGTGCGTCCTGCAAAAGATATTTGGTGGAAATAATACTCATGAGCCTGTCCTCTTAAGCCTGCCACGGATGAATAACGACGCCCTGGACCACACGGTTAACCGTACCGCTGGCGGATGGCGTATCTGGCGTATTGCCAACGTGCAGAGACTGGGTCAGTGCGAAGACCTGGGCGTACATCAGGAAGCAGAACGCCTGCTCCATATCGTTAAATGAACGAGAAGGCGGCAGCAGGATATGCGGGCCAGCTTCAATGACCGGATCCGTTTCGGCTGCAATGGCTACTACCCGCATAGCCTGACGATCGCGACGCAGCTCGGCGAGCAGATCCAGATCGTACTGACGCGTGTACGGATGGCTGGAGACAAACACGACGACCAGCGTTTCGCTGTCCACCAGCGACTTAGGCCCGTGACGGAAACCCGTTGGCGAATCGTAGAATGCCGCCAGTTTGCCGGCGGTCAGCTCCAGCACTTTCAGCGCAGACTCCCGTGCGGCGCCCTGTAATCCACCGCTGCCCAGATAAACAATGCGTTTCCACGGTTCGTTACCAAAGACGCCGGGGCTGAAATCGCCAAGCGATGTGAGGATCGCCTGACAGCGATCGGACACGTTCCGGAACGTTTTGCTGTTGATCGTTTCCGGTGCGAATACCGCCAGGCAGCTCGCCATCATGGTGGTGATGCTGCTTGTCATCGCGAACCCGCGATCGTGCGTTTCGGCTGGCATGAGCAGAGCGCAGGCGTTATCGCTGTCGACGGCATTCTGGTACAGGCTGCCCGCTTCATTACAGGTGATCGACAGGTGGTAGCACTCCGGTACGAACTGATTCGCCAGCTCAACGGCGGCGACGCTCTCCGGGCTATTGCCAGAACGGGCGAAAGAGACCAGAAGCAGCGGGTGCGCAGGGCTGAAATAATCCATCGGGTTGGTGACCAGATCGGTCGTAGGTATCGCGGTGATGTTTTTCCCCGTGTGGCTGGCAAGCCATGGCGCAATGATGTCGCCGATAAAAGCGGACGTGCCCGCGCCGGTCAGAACGATCCGCAGATCGGGCTTGCGCAACAGTGGTGTCAGAAAACTGTCGATCGACGCGCGCAGGTTATCAATATTGTTGAGCGAGCGAAGCCAGCTGGCTGGCTGCTGGCGGATCTCTTTTTCGGTCCAGGTGCCGGTGGCGGCGGTAGTGGTTTGTGGCATAACTCAGTCCTTAGTCGTGTGAATTCCACATCAGACGCTGGCAAACGTGTCGCTATCTTTCGTTTCGTTTCACTTGTTCACTTTAGCTGTTAAATAAAATCTATAGAAAAGAAATCAAAAGTTCAATGGCGTAAAAGAAATAAAACGAAAAGTGTGATCGCGAAAGGAAAGGAGAAAATCAAGGAAAGGAAAAGAAAGGCCTTACGATCGTCTTCCGTAAGGCCAACAGGGCACACTGTGAAAGGGCTACAGGGAAAGAGCCTGACCCTGGATCCAAATCTGCCGGAGGTGTAAACCCGCATCCAGTGCAATAATATTGGCGCGTTTGCCAGGCGCTAACGATCCCAGCAAGTGATCCATACCGAGCAGACGGGCGGGATGCAGTGAAGCCATATGGATAGCTTGCTCTGGGGCGACCCCCGTATGCTCCACCATATTTCGCACGGCGGCATCCAGCGCGAGCGTGCTGCCCGCCAGCCCGCCTGAGGCCGTGCGGACAACGCCGCCCTGCATCTCGACACTTTCACCACACAACGTATAGCCCCCATCAGGCATACCCGCCGCCTGCATGGCATCGGTAATCAGCACCGTACGATCCTTCGCGCAGCAACAACACAGCCGCATGGCTCCAGGATGAACGTGATGCCCGTCGGCAATAAGCTCCAGCCACGCGCGTGGGTCCGTAAGGCCAGCGCCAACCATGCCGGGCTCCCGGTGGTGTAACCCCGTCATGCCGTTGTAGCAGTGCACCAGCCCGGCTGCGCCTGCATCAAATGCGGCCAGGGTTTGCGCGTATGTAGCGGCGCTGTGGCCCAGCATGACGCGTATCGCTTTTTGCTTGAGGTGATGGATCGCCTTCAGGGCTTCCGCTTTTTCCGGAGCAAGCGCCACTACCCGCAGCGTGTTCTGCGAAACCGCAATCAGATCATCAAGTTCCGCGAGATCCAGTTCGCGAAACAGTCCTTGCGGATGTGCCCCTTTGTTCTGCGGCGTAAAGTACGGGCCTTCCAGATAGCTGCCCAGGACCTGCGCACCGGGGCCACCGACATGACAGCGTCGGGCAATGCGCCGTAACGCGCTATGGATCGCCTCCAGCGGAGCGGTGACGGTGGTAGGCAGAAACGCCCCCACGCCTTCACGCGCTTTATGCATGGCTAACCGGTCCAGCACGTCGGGGGCATCATCCATCACATCCACACCCGCGCCGCCGTGGACGTGGATATCAATGTATGCCGGGCAAAGCAGGTCTGCCTCGCGGGTGTTAACCCCTGCCGGAATCGGCTCGATGGCGGTGATGACGCCTCTATCCATGCGCAACTGATGGTCATCCAGCCAGCCCTGCCCGGTAAGCAGACGACGCGCGCGCAGCAGCTGGCTCATATCCCTTCCTCGGCGGGCGCTTCCTCGCGACAGCGTGCAAGCTCATCCACCAGGCTGGTCAGGCCGCGATGGCCGCACTCCAGCGCCTGCAAACGAAATGCTTCACTGCTTAACCCGTCGCGCTCCAGAACCATCTCCAGCAAAAGCTGGAGATTGGTGCCGGTGATCACTTCGCTGCCGGGGTGTTGCATCGCGAGGGTAGAGGCCACACGAAACGGCGTACCGCCGAGAAGATCGGTGAGAAACACGATATCGTGCTCTGCGTCCAAATCATTCACTGCCTGCTCAAGCTGCGCGGTCAGCCGCGCAGTGGTGGAGCTTTCCGGAAAATCGATGGCGATAAACTGCGGCTGTTCGCCGAGGATTTGCTTCATCGCCTGTTCCAGCCCGCTGGCAAAACCGCCATGACCCGTCAAAATAATGCCTAACATCGCAACCTCTTTGCTTTTACAGGAAGTGACAGAATTTACCGACAACGCCCAGCACCACGGTGATACCAATCAGGCGCAGCGGGCTCCAGCCACGGCGTACCAGCCAGAACATGGTCAGGGTGTAGACCAGCGGCAGAAAGGCGGGCATCAGTTTGTCGATCACGTCGGTTTGCAGTTTGACGACCGCATCCCCGGCTTTAATCTCGAGTGTGGTATTCAGGCGCACATAGGTTGCCACCAGCGCACCAATCACCGTCATCCCGACAATGGACGCAGCATGACCAACCTTTTTGGTGTTGGCCTTGATCAGCGGGATCGCGGCGACCCCCATCCGGTAGGCATAGTGCGCCAGACCAAAACGCAGGCCGAGATGCACCACGTTAAACAGCACGATAAAGACCACGGCGCCAAGAATGGATCCCTGTAGCGCCAGGCTGGCGCCAATCCCCCCGCAAATAGGCAGCAGGGTTAGCCAGAACATGGCGTCACCAATGCCACCGAGCGGTGCACCGACGGCAATTTTAGTGCTCTGGATGCTGTTCACATCCTGCTTGGAACGCTCCATTGCCAGAATAATGCCGATGACGAAGGTCACCAGGAACGGGTGGGTGTTAAAGAAGCCCATATGGCCTTTCATGGCGCGCGCCAGGTCCCGCTTATTGGTGTGGATCTTTTTCAGCGCGGGCAGTAGCCCATACAGCCAGCCGGAGGCCTGCATTCGCTCGTAGTTGAACGAGGCCTGTAGCAGCATGGAACGCCAGGCGACACGGTTAATATCCTTTTTCGTTAGCTCAGCGCCAATACTCTGGTCTTCGTAGACGTTTTCATTCACGCCGGTCAGCAGCGTCTCTTCACTTTCAGACACGCCCGGCAGGGTGGTTGGATTAGATGCCATCTTCAAATTCCTCTTTCTGGGCCGCAGGCGCCGTCGGTTCAGGCGATTTGCGCAGCAGGTCGATCAGCGCCATCGCCAGCGCAGCCGCGGCAATCGCCAGCACCGGCAGTTTCAGCCAGGCCGCGGCGACAAAGCCGATAATGAAGTAAGGGATGTAGACGTTTTTCATCATGATCTTCAGCAGCACGGCGAAGCCGATCGCTGGCATGATGCCGCCCGCGACGCCCAGACCGTCGATCAGACGTTCCGGCAGGACATCAATGGCGGTTTTCGCGTGTTCAGCCCCGAAGTAGATGGGCAGAAACGCACACAGGAAGTAGAAGACGCCGAGCGCCAGCAGTGCCAGATAGTTGACCCGTTCAATACCACGGGTGTCTGCGTTAGCCGCCATGCGATCGCAGCGGGACATCACGCCGGACATCACCGAGAAGAGGAAAGTGATCCCCATCTGAACCGCCACGGCAAACGGCACGGCGACCCCAACCGCGACATCCGGTTTCACGCCTGTGGTAATGGCAAATGTGGTGCCAACGATGGTGCCGATAATCACGTTTGGCGGCTGCGCACCCGCCAGCGGCGCGAGACCCATCCAGACCAGTTCTAACGTACCGCCGGTCAGAATTCCGGTGTGCAGATCGCCCAGAATCAGGCCAACCAGTGGCCCGAGCACCACCGGACGGTGCATGTGTGTTAAGCCGTTAAACATATCCAGGCCCGCGATAAAGGCGAGAAGCCCCAGCGCGAAAGCCTGCAACAGACTGATTTCCATTGTGAATCCCTCAGAGCAGTTTAAAGAGATCCAAAGCAGTCTCTGTTGGAACGCCCTGAACGAAGCATTCCACTCCGGCCGCCTTCAGGCCGTTAAACGCGGCGATATCGTTCGCGTCTACAGATACCGTTTTGGCAATTTGCTGTTTGCCACTGGCGTAATGCATATTTCCGACGTTGATACGGGTGATGGGCACGCCGCCCTCGACCAGCGTTAAAAAATCAGCCGGTGTTTTACAAACCAGCAGAATTTTCTGCCGATCGGCGGCGCGATGAATGTTGTCGATCACTTTTTGCAGGGACCAGAAACGCACGGCGATGCCTTCCGCAAGCACCATCTCCATCAGGTTTTGCTGAACCGGATCGTCTGCAACCTCGTCATTTGCCACCAGCACCAGGTTCGCCCCCGCAAACCCCACCCACTGTACGCCCACCTGACCGTGGATCAGGCGTTCATCAATGCGGCATAAGACAATGTTTGGCATAGCGTTTTCCTCTTTTTAATTATGCGTGTTGAGTCGTTACGCCTTCGCAGGCGGCATGGTACTGCTGGAGTATGTCCTGAATGTGGTCGAGAATGAGCTCCCGTGGTGTGGACCTGAGAGCACCCTCGCGAACTTTGCTGTACTGCAACGGCAGATACTGGCTGATCAGCGGCAGCGGGATCGGTTCATCCGCCAGGTTGCGTACCAGTCGCTCAAAAGCCTCGTCAATCTGGCTGTCTGGCCAGTAATAGCGCACGCGGTCGGAATAGCTGTAACCGCGGGCCAGGCGACGGGCATTGCCGTCGCCGTGATAGTGGCTTTGCCAGTATTCCGGGCGATCGAGCATCACGTTTTCCAGGACGTGACGCAGTCCTGAGCAGGCTTTTGCCGGCAAAAGCTCTTCTTCAATTGCAGCCAGTGAGAACAGCGCTTCGCGCAGCGCGAAGGTTAGCGCAGGGCCGACTTTCAGAATGGCGAAGTGATCTTTCACCAACTGGCGCAGCGCCTGCGGCGTCTGGTAATCGGTAGAGTGTGCTTCAAATACGAGCGTGTCGTAGGCTTCAACCATCTTGCTCAGTGCGACGGCTTTATGCGGTTGATAGTCACAAACGTGCGCATGGTCGAACTCAACGCCAGGCTGAACCACCAGGCCAATAATGCGCGGCCAGATGTCGCTTAACCCTTCCTTCTCGAATGCGTGGCGGTGTGCCTCAAGCGTGGCACGTGCCGCCTCTGGTGTGGTGACCTCAAGCTCGGTCAGCGTTTCGTGTGCCCCACCGGGAACCGGAACTTCCGTGCCGATAACGTAGACCAGATCCGCTACGCCAAATTGCTCGAGACAGGTGGTTTCGGCAATTTTAGCCAGCCGAGCGGCACGCCCGGCAACGATTGCATCGGTTAAAGGAACCGGATCGTCTTCGCAGGACATGCTGCAATCGAGGTGAATTTTTTTAAATCCGGCCGCCACGTAGCTTCTGATCAGATCGTCGGCGTTCGCCATCGCCTGCAAAGCTGGCAGGTTTTGCCAGCGGTTTGGACCTAAATGATCGCCGCCAAGGATCAGCTGTGAGGTGGGGAAACCGAGGGATCCCGCCAGATTGCAGACAAACCCATAAAAATCGGCGGGCGTCATACCGGTATAGCCGCCAAACTGATCCACCTGGTTTGAGGTGGCTTCAATCAGCAGAGGCGTCTGTTGTGAATGGGCGTAACGAATTGCAGCTTCAAGTACCAATGGATGTGCGGAACAGACGGCGTAAATCCCGTTTGTATTCCCCCGTTTATGTTGTTCCACCATTTCTGTCAGATGTTTCACTTTCCTCTCCATTTCGGATGGTGTTGGTATTCATCTTTCGTTTTGTTTCATTTGATACTGCATTATGGTGGGGTAAAAATAAAACGAAAGATAATAGTTTTCCGATCTGTTTCACAAAAGAAACATAATGAAAGGTTTCAGCGGCGGTTAAGCTTGCGTCTGCTCACCATACAGGGCTTGCATTCCCTCAAAAGAAAGGCGTTAATAAGCAAAACGAAATGAAACGAAAGTTTATTTACTAAGGAGCTCGTATGAGCAGCACCGATTCATCCGCAGAGAAGCGCATCACCGGCACCAGTGAAAGGCGAGAGCAGATCATTCAGCGGTTGCGGGCGCAGGGAAGCGTGCAGGTTAACGATCTTTCTCTTTTATACGGCGTGTCGACGGTGACGATCCGTAACGATCTGGCCTTTCTGGAAAAGCAGGGGATTGCCGTTCGCGCTTACGGCGGCGCGCTGATTTGCGAAGGCAATGCCCCCGGCGTGGAGCCGTCCGTTGAGGACAAAAGTTCCCTTAATACGGCTGTGAAGCGCAGCATCGCGCAGGCGGCGGCTGAACTGGTGAAGCCGGGTCATCGCATTATTCTGGACTCCGGCACCACAACCTTTGAAATTGCCCGCATGCTGCGCCAGCATACCGATGTCATTGCCATGACCAACGGGATGAACGTGGCAAACGCGCTGCTGGAAGCGGAGGGCGTAGAGCTGCTGATGACCGGCGGGCACTTGCGCCGTCAGTCGCAGTCCTTCTATGGTGACCAGGCGGAGCAGTCCTTACAGAATTACCATTTTGACCTGCTGTTCCTGGGCGTCGATGCCATCGATCTCGATCGGGGGGTGAGTACGCACAACGAGGATGAAGCCCGTCTGAACCGGAAAATGTGCGAGGTGGCGGAGCGTATTATCGTTGTCACTGATTCCAGCAAGTTTAACCGTTCAAGCCTGCATAAAATCATTGATACTCAGCGGATCGACATGATTATCGTTGATGAAGGTATTCCGGCGGAAAGCCTGGAAGGGTTACGCAAAAGCGGGATCGATGTGGTGCTGGTCTAAAGAGGCTTTTCCCCTCACCCTAACCCTCTCCCCATAGGGGAGAGGGGACTGCTCGGTGCGGTTTTTTTACCCTCTCCCCGGTGGGGAGAGGGCAGGGTGAGGGGCCATCACGTCACCGGTGCCGGGTTAAACACCGCCAGCGAGTTATGCAATCCCCATTGATCGGAGAAGGTTTTCTTCCGCCCGCTTGCCACATCCAGAATGAAGTGGAACAGCTTCCAGCCCACCTCTTCAATACTCTCTTCCCCGGTGGCGATGGTGCCCGCGTTGATATCCATTAAGTCATACCAGCGGTTTGCCAGCTCGGTGCGGGTCGCCATTTTGATCACCGGTACCGCCATCAGGCCGTACGGCGTGCCGCGTCCGGTGGTAAAGACCTGTACCGTAATGCCGGATGCTACCTGCTGGGTGCCGCACACGAAATCACTGGCAGGCGTTGCCGCGTAGATCAGACCGCGTTTGGTTGGTCGCTGGCCAGGTGAGAGCACTTCCACAATCGCGCTCTGGCCGGATTTGGCAATCGACCCGAGGGCCTTTTCCACCACGTTCGCCAGGCCGCCTTTCTTGTTACCCGGCGACGGGTTGGCGCTGCGGTCGGTTTTGCCCATGTCGAGATAGTTATCGTACCAGGCCATCTCTTCCAGCAGGCGTTTGCCCACCTCTTCGTTGACGGCGCGCGGCGTGAGCAGGTGGATAGCATCACGCACTTCGGTGACTTCAGAGAACATCACCGTGGCGCCGCAGCGCACGAACAGATCGGAGGCATAACCTACCGCCGGGTTAGCGGTGACGCCGGAAAACGCATCGCTGCCGCCACACTGTGTCCCAACCACCAGTTCAGAGGCCGGGCAGGTTTCACGCTGGCGTTTGTTCAGCTTCTCCAGATGGCGCTCTGCCACCTGTAAAATGTCGTCGACCATCGATCTGAAGCCGACATGGTGTTCATCCTGAAGACGCACAATACTGGCCTCGTCAACCGGAATGGCTTTCACATCCTCAGTACCCTGCAACAGGCGTTCTGGCTGCAATTTTTCACAGCCGAGGCCAATCACCATCACCTCGCCGCCAAAGTTCGGGTTAAGGGCGATATTGTGGATCGTGCGGATCGGCACGACCGCTGCGGGCGCGTTGATCGCCACGCCGCAGCCGTACAGGTGGTTAAGACCCACCACGCCGTCAACGTTGGGGTATTTCGGCAGCAGATCGCGCTCAATAATTTTCACCACGTAATCCACGACACCCGCCACGCAATGCACGCTGGTGGTGATGCCAAGCAGGTTTTTGGTTCCCACGCTGCCATCCGCGTTGCGGTAACCTTCGAAGGTATAACCCTCCAGCGGAGGTAACGGCTCAGGGACGCGGGTAGCCAGCGGCAACGTCTCCAGCGGCGGGGCGGTGGGCAGCTCAACCAGCGACTCCTCAATCCAGCTACCCTGCGGGATAGCGCGCACCGCATAGCCGATGACTTCGCCGTAGCGCACGATTTCGCCCTGCGCCGGGATATCGACCAGTGCGACTTTATGCCCCTGCGGAATGTGCTCAATCAGCTCCAGCCCGTCCGGAAAGCGGGTACCCGCTTTTAAGCCATTGTCGTTGACAATAATCGCCACGTTATCGGTATCGTGCACTTTTATATAGAACGCCGTCGGCGCCGCCTGTCGAATTTCAATATCGGCCATTGTTCACTCATCTCCAGCAAAATATCTGATACTAAATATAGCCAGATGGTTAATCGTTTCTTATTGAGGAAATAAAGAATGTCAGGAGAGGAAAAGTGAGAATGTGATCGCGATCGCTCCCGAAACACTAATCGTTGATTCTGTGCATCAGCGCCCACTGCATTGGGCATATGCTCAAAAAAGCGTGCTAACCCCGTTGGATAATTGAGCATTGAGACAATGTGCTGCCGGGTGGTGACGATTATACTGAATGACGATTTTATAACGCCAAAATTCAGTCAGTAAATAAATTTAACGCTGACGCTGAGTCGGAATAAATAAGAAAAGCTACTGGCTAAAACTGCGGAATTAAAAAAGGTATACGTAATGAGTAACGACATCTTCCCGAATAAATTTAAAGCGGCCCTTGCGGCGCATCAGATTCAGATTGGCTGCTGGTCTGCGCTGGCCAACCCCATCAGCACCGAAGTGCTGGGCCTGGCCGGATTCGACTGGCTGGTGCTGGACGGCGAACATGCGCCAAACGATATCAACACGTTTATTCCGCAGCTGATGGCGCTGAAAGGCAGCCACAGCGCGCCGGTGGTGCGTGTACCTACCAACGAGCCGGTGATCATCAAGCGTCTGCTGGATATCGGCTTCTACAACTTCCTGATCCCGTTTGTTGAAACGGAAGAAGAAGCGGTGCTGGCCGTAGCTGCCACCCGCTATCCGCCGGAAGGGATCCGCGGCGTGTCTGTCTCGCACCGCGCCAACATGTTTGGCACCGTGCCGGACTATTTCGCCCAGTCCAACAAGAACATCACCATTCTGGTTCAGATCGAGAGCCAGCAGGGGGTCGATAACGTCGACGCCATTGCCGCGACCGAAGGTGTCGACGGTATTTTCGTCGGCCCGAGCGATCTGGCGGCCGCCTTTGGTCATCTGGGCAACGCCAGCCACCCGGACGTGCAGCGGGCAATCCAGCACATTTTTGCCCGTGCCAAAGCGCACGGTAAACCGTGCGGCATTCTGGCGCCGGTGGAAGCCGATGCCCGCCGCTACCTGGAGTGGGGCGCAACGTTTGTCGCCGTCGGCAGCGACCTCGGCGTATTCCGCGCCGCCACGCAGAAATTAGCGGACGCTTTTAAAAAATAACCATCATTGAGGAAACAGATTATGACGCTGAAAGTGGGTTTTATTGGCCTGGGTATCATGGGCAAACCAATGAGCAAAAACCTCATCAAAGCAGGTTACTCACTGGTGGTTTTAGATCGTAATTCAGACGCGGTGGCAGAAGTGATTGCGGCTGGCGCAGAAACGGCGACAACTGCAAAAGCGATCGCCGAGCAGTGCGATGTCATTATCACCATGCTGCCAAACTCCCCGCACGTGAAAGAGGTGGCGCTGGGTGAGAACGGCATTATCGACGGCGCGAAGCCGGGTCTGGTGGTGATCGACATGAGTTCTATCGCGCCGCTGGCGAGCCGCGAAATCAGCGAGGCGCTGAAAGCGAAAGGCGTGGAGATGCTGGATGCGCCGGTCAGCGGCGGCGAACCGAAAGCCATCGACGGTACTCTGTCGGTAATGGTGGGGGGCGATAAAGCCGTGTTCGACAAATACTACGACCTGATGAAAGCCATGGCTGGCTCCGTGGTGCATACCGGTGAAATTGGCGCAGGCAACGTCACCAAGCTGGCAAACCAGGTGATTGTGGCGTTGAACATCGCGGCCATGTCCGAAGCACTGACGCTGGCCACCAAAGCGGGCGTTAATCCGGATCTGGTCTATCAGGCCATTCGCGGTGGTCTTGCGGGCAGCACCGTGCTGGATGCCAAGGCACCGATGGTGATGGATCGTAACTTCAAGCCGGGCTTCCGCATCGATCTGCACATTAAAGATCTGGCGAATGCGCTGGATACCTCCCACGGCGTGGGCGCACAGTTGCCGCTGACTGCCGCCGTCATGGAGATGATGCAGGCGCTGCGTGCGGACGGTCTGGGCACCGCCGATCACAGCGCGTTAGCGTGCTATTACGAAAAGCTGGCGAAGGTTGAAATTGCTCGCTAATGACGTCCCGCCCGGTGGCGTTACGCTTACCGGGCCTACGGCTCAGGCATACAACTATGAAAATCGTAATCGCGCCAGACTCTTATAAAGAAAGCCTGTCTGCCACTGAGGTGGCGCAGGCGATAGAAAAAGGATTTCGGGAAATTTTCCCCGACGCTCATTACGTGTCTGTTCCCGTTGCTGACGGCGGAGAAGGTACGGTTGAAGCGATGATCGCCGCGACGCAGGGCACCTGGCAGCAGGCTGTCGTCACCGGCCCGTTAGGGGAAAAGGTGAAGGCCAGCTGGGGGATCTCGGGCGACGGTACCACCGCGTTTATCGAGATGGCCGCCGCCAGCGGCCTGGTACTTGTTCCTCCCGCGCAGCGTAACCCGCTGGTCACGACGTCGCGCGGGACGGGGGAGCTGATCCTCCGCGCGCTGGATAAAGGCGCGCGCAACATCATTATCGGTATCGGCGGGAGCGCAACCAACGATGGGGGCGCGGGTATGATGCAGGCGCTGGGCGCGAAGTTTACGGATGCGAACGGGACGGAGATCGGCTACGGCGGCGGCAGCCTGATGGCGCTTAACCGGATTGATATTTCCGATCTCGATCCGCGTCTTCAGGGATGCGCAATCCGCGTCGCCTGTGACGTGACGAATCCGTTGGTCGGTGAAAGCGGCGCGTCGCGTATCTTTGGCCCGCAAAAAGGCGCCACGGAGGAGATGATCCTCGAACTCGACGCCAGTCTTAGCCACTACGCCGGGGTGATCAAAAAATCGCTGCTCATTGACGTCAACCGGGTTCCGGGGGCTGGCGCCGCGGGCGGCATGGGCGCAGCGCTGATGGCCTTCCTGGGTGCTGAGCTGAAAAGCGGCATCGAGATTGTCACTCAGGCGCTCAATCTTGAAGAACATATTCACGACTGCACGTGGGTGCTGACCGGGGAAGGGCGCATCGACAGCCAGAGCATTAATGGCAAAGTGCCCGTCGGTGTGGCGAGCGTCGCCAAAAAATACCATAAGCCGGTGATCGGGATTGCCGGAAGTCTGACGCAGGATGTGGGTGTGGTGCATCAGTACGGCATCGACGCGGTGTTCAGCGTACTGACCCGCATCGGTTCACTGGAAGAGGCGTTCCAGGGAGCGTATGACAACATTTACCGCGCCTCGCGGAATATCGCGGCCACATTGCAGGTAGGCATGCGTAGCCAGGGGTGACAGCGGCGCGCAAACCCTCTATACTGCGCGCCGAAGCTGACCAGACAGTCGCCGCTTCGTCGTCGTCCCTTTCGGGGGAGACGGGCGGAGGGGAGGAAAGTCCGGGCTCCACAGGGCAGGGTGCCAGGTAACGCCTGGGGGGGAAACCCACGACCAGTGCAACAGAGAGCAAACCGCCGATGGCCCGCGTAAGCGGGATCAGGTAAGGGTGAAAGGGTGCGGTAAGAGCGCACCGCGCGGCTGGTAACAGTCCGTGGCACGGTAAACTCCACCCGGAGCAAGGCCAAATAGGGGTTCACATGGTACGGCCCGTACTGAACCCGGGTAGGCTGCTTGAGCCAGTGAGCGATTGCTGGCCTAGATGAATGACTGTCCACGACAGAACCCGGCTTATCGGTCAGCTTCAACTTCTTACGAAACCCCGCTTCGGCGGGGTTTTTGTTTTCTGAAGGTTGCATGCCGGGTCAGCGAAGCGCCAAACGACATCAATTCTCAATTTTGCGACGCCAAGCACATTTCACTGCTTTACCGATTATGCGTTCCTTTCATCTGCTGCGCATGATCGTAATCACAAAATTTAACGCTATAAAATTAGAAAATTTTAGTGTTGAACAGATGTTGTGAATGTTGACTCAGTGATGCTGAATGTTATTCATTTGATAATTTAATATTGAATCTAAAAACATTCTTCTGGTGAATGTGTGATATATCCCACTCTTTAACCGGAAGCTGAGAAAACATTCCTGATAAAGTTGATAAACCACAAAAATGTTTTAAAAGAATAATGATGGTTTATTAACCTTTAATTGCCTGAAAGATAGTCTTTATTAATATTGTTAAGGCAAAAAAATTCATGCTGGTTATTGCCATAAAATAAATTTATTACCGCGGATTTTGTTGATCAATATCAGCGTAATTGCGTATTTTTAGCTGTCTAACTGTTTGAATGATAAGATTATAAATCGATTTTAAATGTGGTTGTAAAAAGGGCATCCTGGCAAATTGTGAGTAACAGCACATACCCCTTGAAACAATATTGGGTAGAATCCGCTGCGTCATAGGGAAATAAGCGCAGAATATTATGAATACTATTATTCTACCGAAAACACAGCACCTCGTGGTATTTCAGGAAGTCATCAAAAGTGGCTCTATAGGTTCTGCTGCAAGACAACTGGGGCTGACGCAACCTGCCGTCAGCAAAATCATCAGCGACATCGAATCTTACTTTGGGGTGGAAGTGATGGTGCGTAAAAACACCGGCGTAAAACTCACTGCCGCCGGTCAGGTGCTGCTGTCCTACGCTGAGTCGATCACCCGCGAAATGAAAAACATGGTGAGCGAGATCAACAGCCTCAGTTTCAGTACCGTCATGGACGTCTCCTTCGGCTATCCGTCGCTGATTGGCTTCACCTTCCTGTCCGGGATGATCAAAAAATTCAAGGAAGTGTTCCCGAAAGCGCGCGTCTCAATGTATGAAGCGCAGCTCTCTTCATTCCTGCCCGCCATTCGCGATGGCCGGCTGGATTTCGCCATCGGCACGCTGAGCGACGGGATGCAGCTTCAGGATCTTCACGTTGAGCCACTGTTTGAATCCGAGTTTGTGCTGGTGGCGAGTAAATCACGAACGTGCACCGGCCCGACCAGACTGGCATCGCTCACGCATGAGCAGTGGGTGATGCCGCAAACCGATATGGGCTACTACAACGAACTCCTGACCACCCTGCAAGACAACCACATCAGCATTGAAAACATCGTCCAGACCGATTCCGTCGTCACCATCTATAACCTTGTCCTCAATGCCGATTACCTGACGGTGATCCCCCGTGACATGATTGCCCCATTCGGCTCGGACCAGTTTATTGTCCTGCCGGTGGAAGATGCATTACCCGTGGCGCGTTATGCCGCCGTGTGGTCAAAAAATTACAGTATTAAAAAATCGGCGTCAGTATTAGTTGAACTGGCAAAACAATATTCGTCGATGAATATCGAAAAACGACGATAGAAATAATGATGATTTAAAACACCCGGAGCGACGATTTTTAACGCTCTGATACCCTGACTTTGCCTGAAAACAATGAATTATTATAACGAGGATATTATGCACATTACTTACGATCTCCCGGTGACCATTGAAGATATTCAGGACGCCAGAAAAAGACTGGCGGGAAAGATCTATAAAACCGGTATGCCGCGTTCAAATTATCTGAGCGAACGGTGTAAGGGTGAGATATTCCTGAAATTTGAAAATATGCAGCGTACCGGTTCGTTTAAAATACGTGGGGCGTTTAATAAATTAAGCTCGCTGACCGATGCGGAAAAACGCAAGGGCGTGGTGGCCTGTTCCGCAGGGAACCACGCGCAGGGGGTGTCGCTCTCCTGCGCCATGCTCGGCATCGACGGCAAAGTGGTAATGCCTATGGGCGCGCCGAAATCCAAGGTGGCCGCCACGCGCGACTACTCCGCCGAAGTGGTGCTGCACGGCGAGAACTTTAACGACACTATCGCCAAAGTGAGCGAAATCGTCGAGATGGAAGGGCGCATATTTATCCCGCCTTACGACGATCCGAAAGTGATCGCCGGTCAGGGCACCATCGGCCTGGAAATCCTCGAAGATTTATACGACGTGGATAACGTGATTGTTCCCATCGGCGGTGGTGGTTTAATTGCCGGTATTGCGACAGCAATTAAATCCATCAACCCAACTATCAATATTATCGGCGTGCAGTCTGAAAACGTGCACGGAATGGCGGCGTCGTATCAGACCGGTGAAATAACGAACCACCGCATTACCGGCACATTAGCGGACGGCTGCGACGTGTCTCGCCCGGGTAATTTAACCTTCGAAATCGTTCGTGAACTGGTTGACGACATTGTGCTGGTCAGCGAAGACGAGATTCGCAACAGCATGATCGCGCTTATTCAGCGAAATAAAGTGGTTACGGAAGGTGCTGGCGCGCTGGCGTGCGCGGCGTTATTAAGCGGCAAGCTGGACCACTATATTCAGGGCCGTAAAACCGTCTGCATTATTTCCGGTGGCAATATTGATCTCTCCCGTGTTTCCCAAATTACCGGCTTCGTTGACGCATAAAGGTGACCTATGAGCAACACAGAAAGCATTATCGTTGGCCAGACAAAAACGTCCTCCTGGCGTAAATCGGATACCACCTGGACGCTCGGCCTGTTTGGTACCGCCATTGGCGCTGGCGTGCTGTTCTTCCCCATCCGCGCAGGCTTTGGGGGGTTGATCCCTATTCTGCTGATGCTGGTTCTGGCGTTCCCCATTGCCTTTTACTGCCACCGCGCGCTGGCGCGTCTGTGTTTGTCCGGCAGTAACGTCTCCGGCAACATCACCGAAACGGTGGAGGAGCATTTTGGTAAGACCGGCGGGGTGGTGATCACCTTCCTCTACTTCTTTGCTATTTGCCCGCTGCTGTGGATTTACGGCGTCACCATTACCAACACCTTTATGACCTTCTGGGAAAACCAGCTCCAGATGCCTGCCCTGAACCGCGGCGTGGTAGCGTTGTTCCTGCTGCTGCTGATGGCCTTTGTGATCTGGTTCGGTAAAGACCTGATGGTGAAGGTGATGAGCTACCTGGTGTTCCCGTTCATCGCCAGCCTGGTGCTGATTTCTCTCTCGCTGATCCCGTACTGGAACTCAGCGGTGATCGACCAGGTTAACCTGAGCGATATCGCCTTCACCGGTCATGACGGCATTCTTGTCACGGTGTGGCTGGGGATTTCCATTATGGTCTTCTCCTTCAACTTCTCGCCTATCGTCTCCTCGTTTGTGGTCTCCAAGCGCGAAGAGTACGAGCCGGAGTTTGGTAAAGAATTCACCGAGCAGAAATGTTCCAAAATCATCGGTCGCGCCAGCCTGCTGATGGTGGCGGTGGTGATGTTCTTCGCCTTTAGCTGCCTGTTTACGCTCTCTCCGCAGAACATGGCGGACGCCAAAGCGCAGAACATTCCGGTGCTCTCTTACCTGGCGAACCACTTCGCGTCGATGTCAGGCAGTAAATCCACGTTCGCCACGGTGCTGGAGTACGGCGCGTCCATCATCGCGCTGGTCGCTATCTTTAAATCCTTCTTCGGTCACTACCTGGGCACGCTGGAGGGGCTGAACGGCCTGATCGTTAAGTTCGGCTACAAGGGCGACAAGAAGAACGTCTCCGTGGGCAAGCTGAACACCATCAGCATGGTCTTCATCATGGGCTCCACCTGGATTGTGGCCTATGCCAACCCGAACATTCTGGACCTTATTGAAGCCATGGGCGCGCCAATTATCGCCTCTCTGCTGTGCCTGCTGCCGATGTACGCCATCCGCAAAGCACCGGCGCTGGCGAAATACAAAGGCCGGACCGAGAACATCTTCGTAACCGTGGTCGGCCTGCTGACCATTCTGAACATCGTGTACAAACTGTTTTAAACCAAAGCTCAGGAAGAGCGGAGCCATACCATGATTGAGTTTCCGGTAGTACTGGTCATTAACTGCGGATCGTCCTCTGTTAAGTTTTCGGTGCTGGACGCCGCAGGCTGCGATGCCCTGCTGACGGGCATTGCGGACGGCATCAACACAGAAAAAGCCTTTATTTCCGTGAATGGGGGTGAGCCAGTCAGACTGGCTCATCAGGACTACGAAGGGGCGCTGGCCGCCATCGCCCTGGAGCTGGAGAAGCGCGACCTGATGGGCAGCGTGGCTTTGATTGGCCATCGCATTGCCCACGGCGGCGATCTCTTCAGCGAGTCGACCCTGATCACGGAAGAGGTGATGGAGCAGATCCGCCAGGTCTCCCCGCTGGCGCCGCTGCATAACTACGCCAACCTGAGCGGCGTGGAAGCCGCCGGGCGCCTGTTCCCCGGCGTGCAGCAGGTGGCGGTATTTGATACCAGCTTCCACCAGACCATGGCGCCGCAGGCGTATCTGTACGGCTTGCCGTACCGCTATTTTGAAGAGCTGGGCGTGCGCCGCTACGGCTTCCACGGCACCTCTCACCGCTACGTGGCGGCGCAGGCGCACGCGCTTCTCGGGCTCTCCGCCGAAGACAGCGGCCTGGTGATTGCCCATCTCGGCAACGGGGCGTCCATTTGCGCGGTGCGTAACGGCGTAAGCGTGGACACGTCCATGGGGATGACGCCGCTTGAAGGACTGGTGATGGGCACGCGCTGTGGCGACGTAGATTTTGGCGCGATGGCGTGGATTGCCCGGCAGACCGGCCAGACGTTCGAGGATCTGGAGCGCGTGGTCAATAAAGAGTCCGGGTTGCTGGGGCTCTCCGGCATCTCCTCCGATTTGCGCGTGCTGGAGAAAGCCTGGCATGACGGCAACGAGCGGGCGCGGCTGGCGATAAAGACCTTTGTCCACCGCATAGCGCGGCATATCGCCGGTCATGCCGCGTCCTTGCACCGTCTGGATGGCGTGGTGTTTACCGGCGGGATCGGTGAGAACTCTGTGCTCATACGCGCGCTGGTGGTGGAGCACCTGAAGGTGTTTGGCATCATCCTCGACGAGTCCAAAAATGCCCTGCCGGGCAGCGCGGGTGAGGGCGTGATCTCCACCGAGTCGTCACGCGCGGCCTGCGCGGTGATCCCTACCAATGAAGAAAAAATGATCGCGCTGGACGCCCTCCGTCTTGGGAAGGTCACCCCGGCTGCGGCTTACGCCTGATAAAGCGAGAATCTGATGAAAGTAACAATCGATACGGGCGTCGCGCCTTACAGCGACGCATGGGCCGGGTTTTGCGGTGAAGAATGGAAAAACGCCGTTAACGTGCGCGATTTTATTCAGCATAACTACACCCCTTATGAAGGCGATGAAGCTTTCCTCGCGCAGGCGACGCCAGCAACGACGGCGCTGTGGCAGAAGGTGATGGTCGGCATTCGCCAGGAGAATGCCACCCACGCTCCGGTGGATTTTGACACCAACATCGCCACCACCATTACCTCGCACGGGCCGGGCTATATTGACCAGGAGCTGGAGACGATCGTCGGCCTGCAAACCGACAAGCCGCTCAAGCGGGCCCTGCATCCGTACGGCGGGATCAATATGATCCGCAGCTCATTCGAAGCCTACGGTCGCGAGATGGATCCGCAGTTTGAATATCTCTTCACCGACCTGCGCAAAACCCACAACCAGGGCGTATTTGACGTTTATTCCCCGGAGATGATGCGCTGTCGAAAATCCGGCGTGCTCACCGGTCTGCCGGACGGCTACGGGCGTGGACGCATCATCGGCGACTACCGCCGCGTGGCGCTGTACGGCATCAGCTATCTGGTGCGCGAGCGGGAACTTCAGTTCGCCGATCTCCAGGGGAAACTGGAGCGCGGAGACGATCTGGAGGCCACGATCCGCCTGCGCGAGGAGCTGGCGGAGCATAAACGTGCGTTGCTCCAGATCCAGCAGATGGCGGCGAACTATGGCTTTGATATTTCACGTCCGGCGATGAATGCGCAGGAAGCGGTGCAGTGGGTCTACTTTGCCTACCTTGCCGCAGTGAAATCCCAGAACGGCGGGGCGATGTCGCTGGGGCGCACGGCCTCGTTCCTCGATATCTACATTGAACGCGACATGCAGGCAGGAAGGCTGAACGAGGTGCAGGCCCAGGAGCTGATCGACCACTTCATCATGAAGATCCGCATGGTGCGCTTCCTGCGCACGCCGGAGTTCGACACGCTCTTCTCCGGCGATCCGATCTGGGCCACGGAAGTGATTGGCGGCATGGGGCTGGATGGCCGTACGCTGGTGACCAAAAACAGCTTCCGCTATCTGCATACCCTGCACACCATGGGGCCTGCGCCGGAGCCAAACCTGACGATCCTCTGGTCCGAACAGCTGCCGATCGCGTTCAAGAAATACGCCGCGCAGGTCTCGATCGTCACCTCCTCGCTGCAATACGAGAACGATGATCTGATGCGTGCCGACTTTAACAGCGACGACTACGCCATTGCCTGCTGCGTCAGTCCGATGGTGATCGGCAAGCAGATGCAGTTCTTCGGCGCACGCGCCAACCTGGCGAAAACGCTGCTGTACGCGATTAACGGCGGGGTGGATGAGAAGCTGAAGATCCAGGTGGGGCCGAAAACCGAGCCGCTGCTGGATGAGGTACTGGATTACGACACCGTAATGGCGAGCCTCGATCACTTCATGGACTGGCTGGCAGTGCAGTACATCAGTGCGCTGAATCTCATTCACTACATGCATGATAAATACAGCTACGAAGCCTCGCTGATGGCGCTGCACGACCGGGACGTTTACCGCACCATGGCCTGCGGCATTGCCGGGCTGTCGGTGGCGGCGGATTCCCTGTCGGCCATCAAATACGCCACGGTAAAACCGGTGCGCGACCACACCGGTCTGGCGGTCGATTTCGTCATCGAAGGCGACTATCCGCAATACGGCAACAACGACGATCGCGTGGACAGTATCGCCTGCGATCTGGTTGAGCGCTTTATGAAGAAAATCCAGGCGCTGCCGACGTACCGCAACGCCGTGCCGACGCAGTCGATCCTGACCATCACCTCCAATGTGGTTTACGGGCAGAAGACCGGCAACACGCCGGACGGACGTCGCGGCGGTACACCGTTTGCGCCTGGCGCCAACCCGATGCACGGGCGCGACAGAAAAGGGGCGGTGGCGTCGTTGACCTCGGTCGCCAAGCTGCCGTTCACCTATGCCAAAGACGGGATCTCCTACACCTTCTCCATCGTGCCGCAGGCACTGGGCAAGGACGAGCTGGTGCGCAAAACCAACCTTGTCGGGCTGCTGGACGGGTACTTCCACCACGAAGCGACCATTGAGGGCGGGCAGCACCTGAACGTCAACGTGATGAACCGGGAGATGCTGCTGGATGCCATCGCCCATCCGGAGAACTATCCGAACCTGACGATCCGCGTTTCAGGCTATGCGGTGCGGTTTAACGCTCTGACCCGCGAGCAGCAGCAGGACGTGATTTCGAGGACGTTTACGCAGGCGATCTAACACAGGCCCCATCTTCAGCCTCCTCAGATGAGGAGGCTTTTAATTTTGTGAACACCGTCAATTTTAGAAAACTCTCTCTCTTTTCTGCTATCCCGAAGTAATATTTTCCTCTTGCCTTAGGAAATCCCTATAAAAGTTGTGACTTTTTTCTCCCGCGCTCCGGATATGATCTCCCCATACCAATAACTCACACCTGCACCCTCTGACTCGCAATCGCTGGCGATCGGAACCTTATAAAAACAAATCGTTACCCTACAAAATAAGCGAGTGCCCAATGAATATGGCAACAAACAGCAGTGTGATTGTGAGTGATTCCCCTGCGGCAAGGCGGGCGGGAATGAGCGAAAGCGAATGGCGAGAGGCGATTAAATTCGACAGCACCGATACGGGCTGGGTCATCATGAGTATTGGGATGGCTATCGGCGCGGGCATTGTTTTTCTTCCGGTGCAGGTTGGATTAATGGGGCTATGGGTATTTTTACTCTCGTCGATAATTGGTTATCCGGCCATGTACCTGTTCCAGCGCCTGTTTATTAATACGCTGGCGGAATCACCGGAATGTAAAGACTATCCGAGCGTTATTAGCGGATATTTAGGCAAAAACTGGGGCATCTTATTGGGTGCACTTTATTTCGTGATGCTGGTGATCTGGATGTTTGTCTATTCGACGGCCATTACCAACGACAGCGCATCCTATTTACACACCTTCGGCGTAACCGACGGTTTGCTCTCGGAAAATCCGTTCTACGGCTTATTCCTGATCTGCATTCTGGTCGCCATTTCGTCGCGCGGTGAAAAGCTGCTGTTTAAAGTCTCCAGCCTGATGGTGCTGACCAAATTATTTGTGGTGGCGGCGCTGGGGCTTTCGATGATTGGCCTCTGGCATTTAGCCAACGTCGGCATGCTGCCGCCAATGGGGCTGCTGATTAAAAACGCCATTATTACGCTGCCTTTCACCTTAACCTCCATTCTGTTTATTCAGACATTAAGCCCGATGGTGATTTCCTATCGTTCAAGGGAAAAATCCGTTGAGGTGGCGCGTCATAAAGCGCTGCGGGCAATGAATATCGCCTTTGGCGTGCTGTTTGTGACGGTCTTTTTCTACGCTGTCTCCTTCACCCTGGCGATGGGGCACGACGAGGCGGTAAAAGCCTACGAGCAGAATATTTCCGCCCTGGCAATCGCAGCACAGTTTATCAGCGGTGACGGCGCGGGCTGGGTCAAAATTGTCAGCGTAATCCTCAATATTTTCGCTGTGATGACCGCGTTCTTTGGCGTCTATCTCGGCTTTCGTGAGGCGACGCAGGGCATTGTGATGAACATCCTGCGCCGCAAAATGCCGGCGGAGAAAATCAATGAAAATGCCGTCCAGCGCGGGATTATGCTGTTCGCCATCCTGCTGGCCTGGAGCGCGATTGTGTTAAACGCGCCGGTGCTGAGCTTCACTTCCATCTGTAGCCCTATTTTCGGGATGGTGGGCTGCTTAATTCCGGCGTGGCTGGTCTACAAAGTGCCCGCACTTCATAAATATAAAGGCGTATCGCTGGTGATTATTGTGATTACCGGGCTGCTGCTTTGTGTTTCTCCTTTCCTCGCCTTCTCATGAGGTTAAATAAGGTCGTAACGATGTCTGAGCAAATTAATCCTTTATGGAACCATTTTATTCGCGCGGTGCAGGAAGAGGTAAAGCCTGCGCTGGGCTGTACCGAACCCGTCTCGCTGGCGCTGGCGTGCGCGATGGCTGCCGGACAGCTTGACGGTGAGGTGACGCGTATCGAGGCGTGGGTATCGCCGAACCTGATGAAAAACGGGCTTGGCGTAACGGTGCCCGGTACCGGTATGGTCGGTTTACCCATCGCGGCCGCGCTGGGGGCGACAGGCGGTAATGCACACGCCGGGCTGGAGGTGTTGAAAGACGCGTCGTCCGAGGCGCTAACGCGCGCCAAAGCACTGCTGAACGCGGGTCTGGTGCAGGTAAAATTGCAGGAGCCGTGCGATGAGATCCTCTATTCACGTGCCTGCGTTTACGTCGGTGAATCCTCGGCGATGGTGACCATCGCTGGCGGGCACACTCGCGTGGTGGAGGTAGTTTGTCAGGGCGAAACGCGCTTCAGGCTTGACGATAATCAGAGCCAGAACAGCGACGATCCGCTGGCGGTGCTCTCGACCACCACGCTGTCGCAGATCCTTGAGTTTGTGGAACAGGTGCCGTTCGACGCGATCCGCTTTATCCTCGATGCGGGACGGCTGAACGATGCGCTCTCCCGCGAAGGTTTACGTGGCAACTGGGGGTTGCATATTGGTGCGACGCTCAATAAACAGCGCACACGCGGATGGATGGCGCAGGATCTGGGTTCAGACATTGTTATCCGCACCAGCGCAGCCTCGGATGCCCGCATGGGGGGCGCGACACTGCCGGCGATGAGCAACTCGGGTTCAGGGAATCAGGGCATCACCGCCACCATGCCGGTGGTGGTGGTGGCTGAGCACGTTCAGGCCGATGACGAACGGCTGGCGCGGGCGCTGATGCTCTCGCACCTGTCGGCGATCTATATCCATTACCAGCTTCCGCGCTTGTCCGCGTTGTGCGCGGCGACAACGGCCGGAATGGGGGCCGCCGCAGGGATGGCGTGGCTGATGGGCGGATCTTACCAGACTATTGCCATGGCGATCGGCAGTATGATCGGCGACGTCAGCGGGATGATCTGTGACGGGGCGTCTAACAGTTGCGCAATGAAGGTCTCGACCAGCGTCACCAGCGCCTGGAAAGCCGTGATGATGGCGCTGGATGATACTGCCGTGACGGGCAACGAGGGGATTGTGGCCCACGACGTGGAGCAGTCGATCGCGAACCTGTGCGCGCTGGCGTGCCGCTCGATGCAGGCAACGGACCGGCAGATTATTGAGATTATGGCGAGTAAGGTGTAAAAATTTCCCCTCACCCCAACCCCTCTCCCCATAGGGGCGAGGGCTCGATCGTTCCCTCTCCCCTTTGGGGAGAGGGCTAGGGTGAGGGGCGAGTCTGTTCTTTAAACCGGCAAATCAATCAGCAGCGCGCGCAGCGGCGTATCCGCCACCAGGGTGATATTCGCTTCATCACGAATAAACGCGCCGTCGCCGCAGGTGAGCGCCTCTTTCTCTTCCGCGTGCGTCACCGCATGCACCGTTCCGTGAATGGACTGCAGATAGGCGCGCGGGCCATGAAGCTGGAAGCTTGCCTGTTCACCTTTTTTCAGTTCGATATGGTGCAGCCACACCTGCTGGCGTAACTGCAGGCTGCCTTTGCTGCCGTCTGGCGAGGCAATCAGCTGCTGTTTATCGCCCTTCAGATCGATTTTTTGCACCAGCGGATTTTCCCGCTCCGGACAGGCATCCAGCCACAGCTGCATGCGGGTCAGCGTTTTGTCTTTGCTGAGGTTATGCTCGCTATAGCTAATACCCGGCTGCGTGGAAATTAACAGCGCCTCGCCAGCCTTCGCCTGGACATGATTGCCCTCGCTATCGCGGTATTCTGCCTCGCCTTCCAGGATCAGGTTCAGGATATCGACTTTCGGGTACGTGCGCGGCTGGAAGGACGCGCCCGGGGCGAGCACTTCCTGGTTCAATACGCGCAGTGAAGCGTAACCGAGAAGTTTAGGGTCAAAGTAGTGTCCAAAGGAAAAGGTGTAGCGGGCCTGCAACCAACCGAAATCGGCTTGTCCGCACTGTTTCGCTGTTCTTGTCGTAATCATAAACTTGACCTCTCTTTACACTAAATCAATGGTAAAGGTATGGACGCTGCATTGTTAGCCAGATATTCTGCCCGGTATGTTCAAATTTCCTGAATGAGAACGAGATGGCTAAAGAGAGAGCATTGACGCTTGAGGCGCTTCGCGTCATGGACGCGATTGACAGGCGCGGCAGTTTTGCCGCGGCGGCAGATGAACTGGGGCGCGTTCCGTCTGCGCTGAGCTATACCATGCAAAAGCTGGAGGAGGAGCTGGATGTTGTGCTCTTCGATCGCTCCGGTCATCGAACAAAATTCACCAACGTTGGGCGGATGCTGCTGGAGCGCGGCCGCGTATTGCTGGAAGCGGCGGATAAACTGACGACCGATGCCGAAGCGCTGGCCCGCGGCTGGGAAACCCATCTGACGTTAGTGACCGAAGCGCTGGTGCCCACCGAGGCGCTGTTCCCGCTGGTGGACAGACTGGCCGCGAAAGCCAATACCCAGCTGTCGATCATCACCGAGGTACTGGCCGGGGCGTGGGAGCGTCTTGAGACGGGCAGGGCGGATATCGTCATTGCGCCGGATATGCATTTCCGCTCATCGTCAGAAATTAACTCGCGCAAACTGTACAGCGTGATGAACGTCTACGTCGCTGCGCCGGGTCACCCGATCCATCAGGAGCCGGAACCGCTCTCTGAGGTCACGCGCGTGAAATACCGCGGCGTGGCGGTGGCGGATACCGCGCGCGAGCGCCCGGTGTTAACGGTGCAGTTGCTGGATAAACAGCCGCGTCTGACGGTGACGTCGCTGGAAGATAAGCGTCAGGCGCTGCTGGCGGGGCTGGGCGTGGCGACCATGCCGTATCCGTTCGTCGAAAAGGACATTGCAGAGGGACGGCTGCGCGTTGTCAGCCCGGAATACACCAGCGAAGTGGATATTATTATGGCGTGGCGTCGTGACAGCATGGGCGAAGCCAAATCGTGGTGTTTACGCGAAATTCCGAAGCTTTTCACGCAATATAATAAATAAAATCGTAATTTGTAGGCCCGGTAAGCGAAGCGCCACCGGGCTTTTTTTTATGCGCAGATCTTCGGATCCGGACCAAAGCGGTTTTCTCCCGGCGTTCCGCTCTGACAGTTGAAAATCAAAATGACGATCCAGCCGATAAGCGGGATCAACAGCAACAGCAGCCACCACGCCGAACGATCGGTGTCGTGAAGACGACGAAACAGTACGGCCCATGAAGGCAGCAGAACCAACACACCATAAATGGTGGTGAGAATGCCTTCGCCCCCCTCGCGTTCCCAGCCGAGGATTTTGTCCACAATACCCAGCACCATAATCAGGACGAAGTTCACCAGAACGAACATCCAGTACTCTTTACGGCGGGCACGGCCACCAAATCCAACGTAGTTGCGCAGTACTTTTAAATACCAGTCCATTTTTCCTTGCCTCTTAGTCAGTCAATCACTTGTTTTCTAAGCGATCGAGGTAAGGATAGATGTATGCCGTGAATTAAAAAAGGGAATCAATTGATTCCCTAAATAATTATCCGAAACGCACGTCGCGCCCGTGTGGTTCATCCAGAACCTGCCACGGACCAATGGAGATAATGCCCGTTGGGTTGATGGTCTTATGACTGCGGAAATAATGGGTGCGAATATGGTCAAAATTGACCGTCTCCGCAATACCCGGCATCTGATAGATGTCGCGCAGGAAACCGTGCAGGTTCAGATAATCGCTGATGCGATGCTTGTCGCACTTGAAGTGGGTGACATACACCGGATCGAAGCGGATCAGCGTCGTCCACAGGCGGATGTCTGCTTCGGTGAGGCGATCGCCCGCTAAATAACGATGCTGGCCGAGGATCTGCTCCAGACGTTCCAGGGATCCAAACACGTTGCCGACCGCTTCGTCGTACGCTTCCTGACTGGTGGCAAAACCGGCTTTATAGACGCCGTTGTTGACGTTGTCGTAGATCCAGCCGTTCAGCTCGTCAATTTTCTCGCGCAGCTCAACCGGATAGTAATCCCCGGCGCGGGCGCCGTGCGCGTCAAACGCGGTATTGAACATGCGAATGATTTCAGCGGATTCATTGCTGACGATCGTCTGGTTTTTCTTGTCCCACAGCACAGGCACCGTTACGCGTCCGGTGTAGTGCGGATCGGCGCGCAGATAGAGCTGATACAGGAAATCGTGATGATAAAGCTCATCACCCGTCGCGGCCGGGAAGTCACTGTCGAACGTCCAGCCGTTTTCCAGCATCAGCGGGTTGACCACCGAAACCGGAATTAGCGATTCGAGACCTTTAAGTTTGCGCACAATCAGCGTGCGGTGCGCCCACGGACAGGCGAGAGAAACATACAGATGATAACGATCTTTCTCCGCCGCAAAGCCCCCTTCGCCACTCGGGCCGGGTGCGCCGTCGGCGGTCAGCCAGTTACGGAAGGCCGAAACAGAGCGCTTAAAGCGTCCACCGGTGGATTTGGTGTCATACCAGACATCCTGCCAGACGCCGTCTACGAGTTGTCCCATTTTTTTCTCCTCCGTCAGATAGCAAAAGCGAGGATATGTCTCCTCGCTTTGAATGTAATCAGTATAGCGTGCTTACCACTTCTTATTCAGAAGACGGTCGATGCTGTAGGCGCCCGGACCCGTGATAGCCAGCAGCAGGAAGCCACCCGCGATGGTCAGGTTTTTCATGAACATCAGGGAGTTCACGCCTTCCGCAAAGTTGCTGTGGAAGATGAACGCGGTCAGCAGGGTAAAGCCTGCGGTGAACAGCGCCGTGGTGCGGGTCAGGAAACCGAACAGCACTGCCAGGCCGCCGCCGAACTCAAGCAGGATGGTCAGTGGCAGCAGGAAACCCGGCACGCCCATCGCTTCCATATACTGCTGAGTGCCCGCATAGCCGGTAATCTTGCCCCAGCCTGCGGTGATGAACAGCACAGGCATCAGAATACGCGCTACCAATACACCAACATCTTCTAATTTTTTCATTTTACTCTCCAGGAAACCACATCAGCGGCTAAACGTTATTTGCGTGCAAATTCGGGTAGATACCGCGTCTTTGCTGTCGATGGAGAGGAGTGTAAACGGGGCGGATGGCAATTGTTAGCAAGGAAAACTGTCAATCTTTTTCAAAGATATTGAGTAAGGGAGCATAGAGAGATTTTGCCGGGTGACGGCTACGCCTTACCCGGCCTACTTTTTTACCGTAGGCCGGGTAAGCGCAGTGCCACCCGGCGAGAAGGCTAGCGCAGCTGCTGCTGACGAATCGTTGCTTTCACCAGACGCCATGCGCTCCAGACACCAAAGCCACGGCGTGCCCAGCGAATCAGCATGTTTGGATGACGAATCGTCCAGATCGCCATCACGCTGCTACCCACCAGCGCCCACGAACGCAGGCTCAGAAGAGTATTCCAGCCGCGATCGTAACGCTGGGTCAGCTCCAGCCAGTCGCGACGGCTGGCGGACAGGTCCAGCCGCTGCTGCTGGATCTGGCTCAGCAGATACGCTTTCCGCTTTTGACGTTCGGCTTTGTCGCTCACGACTTATCATCCTCCAGCAGGGCGCGGTCGTTGGCCAGCTCCTGGCGAGTATGGCGCAGGAAGGTCGACGTGCGCGCTTTATGCAGGGTCCAGATACCGCCTATCAGCGCCGCCACCAGCAGAACCACGGTAGTCGCAATCATCGCGTTCAGCCGATACTGTGGATCGATAGCCCAGATGATTAACACCATCAGGCTCATCAGACCAAACGCGGCAAAGAGCATCGTAAGCCCAAGCATGAGCAGCATCTGGAAGAGATTGGCTTTCTCCTCTTCCAGTTCCACTACCGCAAGCCGGACGCGCGTTTCGGCAATCCCGACCAGCGTCGTAAGAATACGCTGGCCGATGCCGAGGACGTTTTTAGCAGGCCCTTGTGCGTGACGTGGATCTTCCATAATCAACGACGCGTCAGCAGGACACCCAGCACCACACCCACTGCGGCACCAATACCAACGCCTGTCCATGGATTGTCACGTACATATTCGTCTGCGCGCGCAGCCGCTTCGCGGGTCTGTTTCGCCAGTGCATCACCGGTTTCACCCAGACGGTAACGGCTCTCTTTCAGTGCCTGCTCCGCTTTGCTGCGCAGTTTGCTGACTTCTTCTTTCGATTTATCGGCAGAAGAGTTCAGCACCTCTTCCAGGGTGTCCGCCAGGGATTTCAGCTCAGCGCGCAGATGTTCTGAAGTTGTATCTTTTGACATGATTCTCTCCTGTTGAGATTTCCGTTAACTCAATAATCGCGAGCTTCCAGCGCTTTCAGTTCGTCCTGCGCCTCTTGCAACTTCCTCTCGCGCTTGGCAATTTTTTCCGCATCACCTTTCTCTTTCGCTTCTTGCAGGTCTTGACGGCGCTCGGCTATCTCGTCCTTCTGTTCAGCGATTTTTTCCTGATGATCGGCACGCAGCTTGCTGTCCGTACAATTGTCTTTCACTTCGCTCAACGCTTTTTTCAGTCCGTCGATCCGGTGCTGATTGTTATGCTTTTCGGCATAACTGATTTCGCGTTGAATATCCTGTTCTTTCTCCTGACAAAGAGACATAGCGAAGGAAGCTGTGCTTAAAGAAAAAAGGGCCAGAGCCAGGGTGATGCGGTATTTCATTATAGAAACCTTCCATTGTGTTACGGCGTAAGCCGTGTTCCAGAACTATGCGGAGAACATCTGAGGGGTGCTCCGCGTACTTAAGCATAGTAAGTAAACGGGAGTTTCACCAAAGTGGGTGAAAATATTCGGAATATTAGTCGTTAGCCAAATCGATGCGACGTGTCGCGTAACCGTGACATCCAGGAGGCTACGTGGCTGTCATCATCCTGTTGCGCGATGATGTAACCCTGCGGCAACGTGCGGTCCAGCACCGCTTTCGCCGCGGCGCTTTGCGCACTGGAGTCAAATTTTATCAGCAGCACATCGTCTTGCGGCGTGATGCTCTTAAAGCGGATCCCGTTAGCGTCCAGATGATGCCAGATGGAAAAACCATCCGGCACGCTGGTTCCTTGACTCACAGGACGGATAGTCAGCGTCGACTCCTGGTGCTGTAGGGCAGACCATAGCAGGATGAGAGCGCTGAACATCATTAGCGCGACGATGGCGTAAGAGAAGCGGCGCAGCGCGAGCGGGGAGATAACCATCGTTAACCCCTGGCTCCGTATTTCTTTTTCCACAGTACGACCAGTGAACCGACCAGGCCAAACACCAGCAGGACGACGGGCAGCAGCATCAGGCAAGACATCAGCTGGTCTTCATATTTCATAAAGACCGGCGTTTTACCGAGCGCATAGCCGAGCGTGGTCAGGATCAGAACCCACAGCAGGCCGCTCATCCAGTTAAAGAACTGGAAGCGCGCGCTGCTCAGGCCGGACAAGCCCGCAATGGTCGGCAGCAGGGTGCGTACGAATGCGATAAAGCGGCCAATCAGCAAGGCGGAGAGCCCGTGCTTATGGAAAAGGTGGTGCGCTCGCTGGTGATAATGTGCCGGAAGATGCGAAAGCCAGTTCTGAACGATTCGCGTGTTGCCCAGCCATCGCCCCTGAATATAACTCACCCAGCAACCCAGGCTGGCGGCAATGGTCAACAGCAGAACCGTTTGTGGGAAAGCCATCGCCCCTTTTGCACAGAGCACCCCAACCAGCACCAGCAGGCTGTCGCCCGGTAAAAAGGCAGCAGGCAGCAGGCCGTTCTCAAGGAACAGGATCATAAATAACACAAAGTAGAGCATGCCAATCATGGACGGGTTGGCCAGCGTTTCGAAATCCTGAGCCCAGAGGGCGTTCAGTAGTTGGGTCAAAAGTTCCATTCAGTGTTCCTGGAAATCGGTTAACGTCACGCCTGTCATACGGGAAAACAGCACGGCGACATTGTTATGATTTCATTATGGTCGCTCGCGGACACAATGATGTGTGGCCAACACTGTTCCCTGTTAATTGGCTGGTTAGCAAGCACTAACTTACAAAATAACGAAGTGAATCCAATTGTAACAAAGCCCGACGTTCTGCGTCACAGAATTTGAGGGGAAACACGATTTTGGCGTAAGCCACGGAGGGGAGCGAGAGATTTTACAAAGGCTGACACTATAGAGGTTTTCTTACCCTGTCTGGCCGGAAGGCGCGGCGGTGCGCCTGCCAGCAGTTCAGGAGGTTATTTTGCGACATTGGTCGCGGTATCGAGGTGAACCACCGGATTATCAGCAAAAAGATAGCGGTCAGCGTTAAATTCAAAGTCATCACTCGTTTCATTAAAAAGCATCTGTTTAGTGTTCTCCAGATGCTGCCACATTGCCAGTTTCGCCGCATGCGGATCTTTACGAATCAGGGCCTTAAGAATCTGGTCGTGGTCGTCACACCAGTTGTCTACCGTGCGGGAATCAATGTGATCGTGCAGTTTCTTCCAGTACGGGTTGTGAACGCGCTGAGTCCACATTTTTTCAACGATTGCCGCCAGCGCCGTGTTTTGAGTCGCAAGGGCGACCTGGACGTGGAATTGCAGGTCCCATTCGGAATCGCGGAAACATTTTTCTTTACGCGCATGATCCTGGATTTCCATCAGCTTCATGATGTCCTGCTTGGTGACCTGCGTCGCTGCGAATTCTGCGATATTGCTTTCAATCAGCTGGCGAGCCTGGAGAAGCTCAAACGGACCGTAGCTGGCAAATTCCAGACTTTCGTCCGGCGTGGGGGAGTGTTTCGCCTGGCTGGAAATCACGTGAATACCGGAACCTTTGCGTACCTCAACATACCCTTCAACTTCCAGCATGATGATGGCTTCGCGGACCACCGTGCGGCTGACGCTTTTTTCATCCGCAATAAAACGCTCAGCGGGAAGTTTATCACCGACAAGATAGACCCCTTGCTCGATGCGATCTTTCAGCTCGGCGGCAAGTTGTTGATATAAACGACGTGATTCGGTGATTTCCATATGCGCTCCAGGCAGGGTACGGCGAATGATTTGTTATACCACTTTTGCGTGCCACTCTCCAGATTTCGCCATTAAAAAAGCCGCCCGGAGGCGGCTTTTGCGACGTTTTTGCCGGGTGG
>NZ_JBMKJN010000032.1:0-49994 GCF_049236805.1 Enterobacter cloacae complex sp. XAL002 | reverse complement strand
ACCTGCCTGTCACGCAGGGGGTCGCGGGTTCGAGTCCCGTCCGTTCCGCCACTTATTAAAAGCCCTGAGCTAACGCTCAGGGCTTTTTTCTTTTCTGTCGTTTAACTATTGCGAAATTAGCAAAAATCCTCTGCGTTTTACGATCTTTTTCGACATAACAACCACAGCGATAATCCTCCTCAGTTTACGAACATAACGATTGAGGAATGATATGACTATCCCTGCACTGGGTCTGGGCACTTTTCGCCTGAAGGACGACGTTGTTATCGCATCTGTTAAAACCGCACTCGAGTTGGGCTATCGCGCTATTGATACGGCGCAGATTTATGACAACGAAGCTGCCGTAGGTCAGGCTATCGAGGAGAGCGGCGTACCGCGCCATGAGCTTTTCATCACCACCAAAATCTGGATTGAGAACCTCAGCAAAGACAAGCTGATCCTAAGCCTGAAGGAAAGTCTGAAAAAGCTGCGTACTGATTATGTTGATCTGACGCTGATCCACTGGCCATCACCTGGCGATGCCGTCTCCGTAGAAGAGTTCATGCATGCGCTGCTGGAAGCAAAAGAGCAGGGCTTGACGCGTGAAATTGGTATCTCGAATTTCACTATCCCATTGATGGAAAAAGCCATTGCCGCAGTGGGTAAAGAGAATATTGCTACTAACCAGATTGAACTCTCTCCTTACCTGCAAAACCGCAAAGTTGTGGACTGGGCGAAACAGCATGGCATTCACATCACCTCGTACATGACGCTGGCATATGGTAAGGCCCTGAAAGATGAAGTGATTGCGCGCATCGCTGAAAAACACAATGCAACAGCTGCACAGGTGATCCTGGCATGGGCGATAGGTGAAGGATATGCCGTGATCCCGTCTTCAACCAAACGTGAAAACCTGGCAAGTAACCTGTTAGCGTGGGATCTCCAGCTCGATGATGAAGATAAAAAAGCGATCGCTGCACTGGAATGCAACGATCGTCTGGTCAGTCCCGAAGGGTTAGCACCTAACTGGGATTAGTAAAAACCCTCCCTCTGTGCCTTTAAACCCTCATACAGCTCCTCCGGGAGCTGTTTTTATATGCTCACTAAGGAAGTCGATAAATGCGCGTATGCGCGTACTTACTGCTCTGTCACTGTAATACACCGCGCTAAAAGGCATCTCTACAGGTAAGCGTTTGTCAGCCATTAGCTCAACTAGCTGGCCCGCGGCAATTTCCTTATCAATCATATAGTCTGATAAACAGGCGATCCCGTTTCCTTCAAGACATAGCTGTTTCAGCGTTTCCCCGCTATTAGACGAAAGTCCGCAGGTGATCTCATGAAGTTGTCCGTCATGACAGGCCACGGGCCAGGTGTTCAGCGAGACAGGCTCCGTAAAGCCCAGACACAGGTGCTGCTTCAGCTCCTCAACGGTCTCAGGTTTGCCATGCTCTGCAATATATTGCGGTGACGCGATAATTTTGCGGTAGCTGGTGAACAGAGGGCGAGCGCGTAAACTTGAATCCGTCAGGGTTCCCGCGCGGATCGCCACGTCAACTTTACGCTCAATCAGGTTAATGAACGTCTCAGAGGAGACCAGAGACAGGGTCATCTCCGGGTAGCGTTCGCGGAAGGGTTTAATCAACGGCATCAGGAAATGCAGCACGACCGGCGTCGCCGCATCTATGCGCAGCAGCCCACGCGGCGTGCTGCGAGATTCCATGATTTCCGTTTCTGCTGCCGCCATCTCCTGCAAAACGGACTGCACGCGTCGAAAATAACGTTCACCTTCTTCCGTCAGGCTGAGCTGCCGCGTTGTTCTGTTGAGCAGACTCACCCCGAGCTTCATCTCCAGCTTTTTCACCGAGCGGCTGATGGCGGAGTTCGCCTGCCCGAGCTGTTCGGCAGCACGGCTGAAGCTGCCGCTTTCAACAACGGCAACGAAGACAGTCAGTTCTTCCGATGTGGCTTTCATTATTGCATCACCTGCAAAATTCTATTGAGATTCTAACCATTTTTGTTATTTAAACACTGGCGCATACTGCCTGTCATCTTAATCCTGAAGAGACGGAGTATTTTATGCCACTGGCGCTTCTTGCCCTGACGATCAGTGCCTTCGCAATTGGCACGACCGAATTTGTTATTGTAGGACTTGTTCCTACCATTGCTGAACAACTAGCTATCTCGCTGCCTTCTGCCGGGCTGCTGGTATCTATTTACGCGTTAGGCGTCGCTGTTGGGGCGCCTGTGCTGACCGCACTGACTGGACGCTTTCCACGTAAACAACTGTTAGTGGCCCTGATGGTGCTCTTCACCGCTGGCAATATTCTGGCGTGGCAGTCACCGGATTACTCCACGCTGGTCATTGCCCGCCTGCTGACAGGCCTCGCGCACGGTGTCTTCTTCTCCATCGGTTCCACGATTGCAACCAGCCTGGTGCCAAAAGAGAAAGCGGCGTCAGCCATTGCGATTATGTTTGGTGGCTTAACCGTCGCGCTGGTCACCGGCGTGCCGTTAGGAACGTTTATCGGACAACATTTTGGCTGGCGTGAAACCTTCCTCGCGGTATCGCTGTTGGGCGTGATTGCTCTGGTAGCCAGCCTGCTGCTGGTGCCCTCCAGTATTCCGGGACGCGCGAGCGCCAGCCTGAGCGATCAGGTTAAAGTTCTGACACACCCGCGCCTGCTGCTGATCTATGCCGTTACGGCCCTGGGTTATGGAGGTGTGTTCACTGCGTTCACCTTCCTTGCACCGATGATGCAGGAACTGGCTGGTTTTTCTCCGGGCGCGGTGAGCTGGATTTTACTGGGCTACGGTATCTCCGTCGCAATCGGCAATATCTGGGGCGGCAAGCTTGCGGATAAGCATGGTGCGGTACCGGCGCTGAAATTCATCTTCGCCGCCCTGGTTGCCCTGCTGATGATTTTCCAGTTCACCGCATCGATGCAATACGCCGCGCTGGTAACGGTGTTGGTTATGGGGATATTCGCTTTTGGTAATGTGCCGGGATTGCAGGTATATGTTGTGCAGAAAGCCGAACGTTATACGCCTAATGCGGTGGATGTCGCATCTGGGCTGAATATCGCCGCATTTAATATCGGTATCGCACTCGGTTCGGTTATCGGTGGGCTGGTGGTTGAACATGTTGGATTAACCCAAACGCCATGGATTGGTGCGGTAATTGTGCTTATCGCTTTCCTCCTTATTGGTCTCAGTGGACGGCTTGATAAACCCGCTCGCGTTGCACTTGGATAAGTATCAGTAAGTGCTTGCTTACAAAACTGGAAAGCGGTTTCTCAGTAATTGCGTTGAAAGTGTGACCTAAAATCCCTATAACATTAGAACCAGTCCGTTTTCCGGGCTGGTTCATGTTACAGAGGCCGTTTCCAAAAGTGCGAAAAAATACCTATGCCATGCGTTATGTTGCCGGAATGCCTGCGGAGAGGATCTTGCCTCCGGGGTCGTTTGCGAGCCTTAGCCAGGCATTACCAGCGGGCACTCCATTAAGCAGTGACGAAAAAATTCGCGTACTGGTGTGGAACATCTTTAAGCAACAGCGTGCGGAGTGGTTATCCGTACTTCAAAATTTTGGTAAAGATGCGCATCTGGTTCTGTTACAGGAGGCGCAAACCACGCCTGAACTGGTCAGGTTTGCAACGACGAACTATCTTGCAGCCGATCAGGTGCCTGCCTTTGTTCTGCCACAGCATCCTTCCGGGGTGATGACCCTTTCAGCCGCACATCCGGTCTATTGCTGCCCGCTGCGTGAACGTGAGCCGATCCTGCGTCTGGCAAAATCAGCGCTGGTCACGGTCTATCCGTTGCCCGACACCCGTCTGCTGATGGTGGTAAACATTCATGCGGTGAACTTCAGCCTGGGTGTTGATGTGTACAGTAAGCAGTTACTTCCCATCGGCGATCAGATTGCTCATCACAGTGGGCCGATCATTATGGCCGGGGACTTCAATGCCTGGAGCCGTCCGCGTATGAACGCGTTGTACCGCTTCGCGCGTGAAATGTCGCTGCGTGAAGTTCGTTTTAACGATGACCAGCGCAAGAAAGCGTTTGGTCGTCCTCTCGATTTTGTCTTCTATCGGGGTTTAAGCGTGCACGACGCCTCCGTTCTGGTGACGCGCGCCTCCGATCATAATCCTCTACTAGTCGAATTCAGTCCCGGCAAACCTGATAAATAATGGTGCGTCAGGTCTGCCGTGGGGCAGGCCTGTGCGGGTGCTGCCCTTTATTTTTTAACCCATAAAAGGACAGCAACATGACAACAACACACTCCCATCATGACAACGTCGAAAAACAGTTTGGTTCTCAGGCAAGTGCCTACCTGAGCAGTGCCGTACATGCCTCTGGCCGCGATCTGGTACGTCTCGGCGAACGGCTCGCCGCGTTTCCTGACGCGCACGTGCTGGACTTAGGCTGCGGAGCGGGGCACGCCAGTTTTACCGCCGCACAGCAGGTTGCTCAGGTGACGGCGTATGACTTATCGAGCCAGATGCTGGATGTGGTTGCTGAAGCGGCGAAAGCGAAAGGGCTGAATAACGTCACGACGCGCCAGGGCTACGCTGAATCTTTACCCTTTGAGGATGCATCCTTTGAGGCTGTGATTAGCCGTTACTCTGCACACCACTGGCATGATGTGGGGCAGGCATTACGGGAAGTGAAACGCGTGCTCAAACCGGGCGGAATATTCATCATCATGGACGTGATGTCTCCCGGGCATCCGGTACGGAATATCTGGCTCCAGACGGTTGAAGCGCTGCGTGATACCTCGCACGTGCAAAACTACTCCAGTGGAGAGTGGCTTACGTTTATCACCGAAGCTGGCTTGATTTCACGCTCATTGATAACCGACCGTTTGCCGCTGGAGTTCACGTCATGGATTGCACGGATGCGCACACCGGACGCATTAACTCAGGCGATCCGATTGTATCAGGAGAGTGCCTCTGCTGACGTCAAGGCGTACTTTGAATTGCATGACGATGGTTCGTTTACCAGCGACACCATTATGGCTGAAGCGCAAAAAGCGGGATAAACAAAAAAGGCACCGAGGGGAATCGGTGCCTTTTTAATAAGCGATCGTACTATCAGGAATCTGGCGTAGCGCTGTTTTTCACAAACAACGTCAGCTGGTCGCCAGGTTGCAGGTTGTCAGTATCGTTGTTCCAGCGCATCACATCTTTGATGTTTACGCCGTGACGCTTAGCAATACTGGACAGCGAGTCGCCTTTACGTACGCGATAGGTAATGCTATCGCTGTTTTTAGCGAGACGCTGTGCGCTGCTACCTGCACCTACGGTCAGCGTTTGACCCACTTTCAGACCGGATCCGCGCAGATTATTCCACTGCTGGAGATCTTTCGTATTCACGCCAAGACGTGATGCAATACCTGAAAGCGTATCACCTGAACGCACCTTATAGCTGCGGCTGCTTACAGGCGACGTATCAGCAATCAGCGTAGACTGAACGGCTGCAATTTCACCCGAAGCTAAAGACTCACGTAACTGCTCCGCGTGTTTCTGCGGAACCATCACATAGCGCGGGCCGCTTGCACCCAGCGTGGAGCCTTTAACACCTGCATTAAAGGTTTTAAGCTTACTTACCGACATACCCGTCATATCGGCAACCTGTTGAATATCAACAGGGCTGCTGAGGCGGACACGCGCCAGTGCACGACTTTCGTCTGGTGTTGGCAGTTGTACACCGTAACGTTTGCTGTTCTTGAGAATGTCACTCAATGCCAGCATTTTCGGTACGTAAATCTTTGTTTCCTGTGGCAGTGAGAGCGACCAGAAGTCTGTGGATTTTCCACGCGCTTTATTCGCTTTCATTGCCTTCAGTACACGACCTTCACCACTGTTATACGCCGCGACAGTCAATAACCAGTCGCCGTCAAACATCTTGTTCAGACGTTGCATCATGTCGAGAGCGGCTGTCGTTGAAGCGACAACATCACGACGCGCATCGTAGTTGCGGGTCTGCTTTAAACCATAATTTCGCCCTGTGCTCGGAATGATCTGCCAGATGCCTGCTGCATTGGCGCCAGACGTCGCGTGCGGGTCAAAAGCGCTCTCCACTATGGGTAGTAGTACCAGTTCCATAGGCATGTTACGTTTCTTAACTTGCCCTGCTATCCAGTACATATACGGCTCTGCCCGTAATGTTACATCGTGGAGATAGCTCTTATTTCTCAAATACTTCTGTTTCTGTTCGCGAATCCGGCTGTTTTCCGGAATTCCCATCTTTAGCTCGTCGCCAATAGAGGCCCACAAGTCTTGTTCCTGCGCGAAGGATGTCCCATCGTCCAACCATCGCGCCTGACTCGTAAACTTCCCTGCTTCCCCTTGACCAGCCGCAGAAAGGCTCTGTGCGTGCTGTTGTACGTTGCTGCCGTTTTGTGACTGGCAACCTACAAGCAGGACAGAGGCGAGTAATATCGCTTTTGCCTTCATGTGTGTGTCAATAGTTGCTTAAAAGACGAGCGATGATAACGGCGAAATTTTGAAAAGGCAACCCGCAATTATCTGAAGTTATCTTTCTTTGACCTTAACCATGCAAATCGCGCTTCAGGTTGTAACAAATTTGTTTCTTGATTAATTTTATTAATTAAATCAACGTCATTCGTTCTTAAAAATAAATTTATTTGTCGCTCATTTTTCAGAATTACGGGGAGTGTTTTTTGGTTTTTTGCACGTAACTCCTTCACTTTCTGGTAATAATCCTGAATCGCCCGATCCTCTGGTAGTACGCTTGCAGCAAACTTCATATTCCCTAATGTATACTCATGTGCGCAACAAATTACGGTGTCGGCTGGCAGAGCATTAATTTTTTGTAAAGATTGATACATCTGTTCTGGCGTGCCTTCAAACAGCCTTCCACAGCCGCCGGAAAACAGCGTGTCGCCACAAAAAAGATAAGGTTTGCTGTAGAAACAGAGATGACCGGAAGTGTGACCTGGCGTAGCAAATACGGAAAACTCGCACCCGAGTATGAAGATACTTTCGCCTTCTTCGATAACTTGCGTCGTACCCTTATCCTGTGTCTCTGCTGGTCCGTAGACGGGAATATGGGGATAGCGCGCAAGGAGATCGGGAACACCGCCGACATGATCGTGATGGTGATGGGTAAGGAGGATCGCTTCAGGCTGCCAGTCGTTTTCTTCTATCGCGTGCAGGATCGGTACGGATTCGCCGGGATCAACAATGATGCATCTGCGATCGTCATCGACTAAAACCCAGATGTAATTGTCCTGAAAGGCGGAAATACTGATAAGATTCATGCATTACCTCTTATAGCGTGGCGGGTGTTTTGATGAAACCGGCAAGGATACCTCAGACTGTCGCACCACCGGAACGTTGGGCAGAGTTGCCCTGGGGTGAATATTATCGCGAGGCCTTAGAACTTCAGCTTAAACCCTGGCTCGCGAAAATGTATGGTTTTCACCTGCTTAAGATTGGCAATCTGAGCGCAGAAATCAATACCGAAAGCTGCGCTATCTCGCATCAGGTTAGCGTATCGCTTAATGGCTCCCCGGTTCAGGTGAAGGCTGATCCGCTGCATTTGCCTTTTGCGGAAAAATCCATTGATGCCTGTCTGCTCGCCCATACGCTGCCCTGGTGCAGCGATCCCCATCGTCTGCTGCGTGAAGCCGACCGCGTTTTGATTGATGACGGCTGGCTGATCCTGAGCGGTTTTAATCCGCTGAGTCTGATCGGGCTACGTAAACTGACGCCCGTTCTGCGCCGCAAGCCGCCATATAACAGCCGGATGTTTACCATGATGCGCCAGCTGGACTGGCTTTCACTGTTAAATTTCGAAGTGCTGAGCTACGGGGGTTTTCAGGTCATCCCCTGGACGCGTAAAGGCGGGGTCTTATTAAGTACCCATTTACCCGCGCTGGGCTGCATGCAATTTATTGTCGCGCGTAAGAGGACGATCCCACTTACGCTCAACCCAATGAAGCAAAGCAAATCAAAAACGCGGATCCGCCAGACCGTGGGTGCCACGCGGCAGTACAAAAAACCGTGATCAGGATTCAGGTTGATAACCTGCATCCTCATGGGTTGGGTTTGATGCCGCCGCGCGAGCCAGCTCGTCACAGCGTTCGTTTTCAGGGTGACCGGCGTGCCCCTTTACCCACTCCCATTTGATTTCGTGCTGACCGAGGGCGGCATCAAGACGCTTCCAGAGATCGACATTCTTGACGGGTTTTTTCTCTGCCGTTTTCCAGCCGCGCTTTTTCCAGTTGTGGATCCATTGGGTAATGCCTTGGCGAACATACTGGCTGTCGGTACTCAGCACCACGTCACAATGTTCTTTTAAGGCTTCCAGCGCCACGATGGCCGCCATCAACTCCATGCGGTTGTTGGTGGTCAGGAAATAGCCTTCACTAAATGTTTTTTCATGCTGGCGATAGCGCATAATGGCGCCATAGCCGCCGGGCCCTGGGTTACCGAGACAAGATCCATCGGTGAAAATTTCTACCTGTTTACGCATCTCTGGTAGACTTCCTGTATTTGAAACGTTCAGTAAAACGATAAGTCTGACATAAATGACCGCTATGAGCACTGCAATTACTCGCCAGATTGTTCTTGATACCGAAACCACCGGTATGAACCAGATTGGCGCCCACTACGAAGGGCACAAAATCATTGAGATTGGTGCCGTTGAAGTGGTGAACCGTCGTCTTACGGGCAACAACTTCCACGTTTACCTCAAACCCGATCGGCTGGTGGATCCGGAAGCGTTCGGCGTTCACGGGATTGCCGATGAGTTTTTGCTGGATAAGCCCACCTTCGCCGATGTCGCGGATGAATTTCTCGACTACATCAGAGGTGCGGAACTTGTCATTCATAACGCGTCGTTCGATATCGGCTTTATGGACTATGAGTTCAGCAAGCTCAACCGCGATATTCCAAAGACCAATACGTTCTGTAAAGTCACGGATAGCCTGGCGCTGGCAAGGAAGATGTTTCCCGGCAAGCGTAACAGCCTTGATGCCCTGTGCTCTCGCTATGAGATAGACAACACCAAGCGAACCCTGCACGGCGCATTGCTCGATGCCCAGATCCTGGCCGATGTATACCTGACCATGACCGGCGGGCAAACGTCGATAAAATTCAGTATGGAAAATGAATCCCAGCAGACGCGGGACGAAGGCGGTATTCAGCGGGTCGTGCGTCAGGCGAATCGCCTGCGGGTTGTTTTAGCCAGTGATGAAGAGCTGATGAACCACGAATCTCGCCTCGATTTAGTTCAGAAGAAGGGCGGAAGCTGTCTGTGGCGTGGATGAAAAAAGGCGGAAACGTTTGTTAAATCGCCGTTTGGGTGATTTTTGCAGCAAACGATTCAAAACCTGAGAAAAAGCGTTGACGAGTTCAGAGGCAAACCGTAATATTCGCCTCGTTCCCCAAACGGGAACAGTGGAGCGGTAGTTCAGTCGGTTAGAATACCTGCCTGTCACGCAGGGGGTCGCGGGTTCGAGTCCCGTCCGTTCCGCCACTATTCAGAAAGCCTGAATCAGAAATGATTCAGGCTTTCGTCGTTTTATACCCCCTAAAAACTCACCTATTCTCATTCTATTTTCATTAACAAAAATTTAATAAACAAAGTGCAATTTATTAACAAATGCACATTATTGGTGCGTAATTTGCACTGTTATTGTGCATTATGTCTCCATCTCACCTTCTGCCCTCATGTTGATATGTAATAATTATGTAAAAATAATTCATAAGAAATCATTCGGTTACCTGTCATTCTTCAGAAAACTCATGAACCAATACGTTATTGGTTCGCTTATTGCTTAATCATTAGCACGATAAGTAGTTCGTCATATCAATAACTTATCGTTAATGAAAATAAAGTCATGATGAAAGCGAGCGAACCAATATGGAAAAACCTTCACGGGTTTTAGCAAATTCCAGCACCGCGCTTGACCAGTTGCGCGGGCTTATCAACCAGCACGAGTCAACACCAGGCACTCCGCTGCCCACTGAACGTGAGCTATCGGAAACACTCGGCGTAGGACGACGCGAAGTGCGTCGCGCGCTGGACGTGCTGGAAGAAGAAGGGCGGATCTGGCGCAAGCAGGGCAAAGGTACCTTCATTGGTCCGGCTGCCCCTGTTGAGCCGTTGGCGCTTCAGGGATTGGTTCAGCAAACCAACCTGCTGGAAGTCATGGAAGCTCGACTACAGCTCGAACCCGGCTTAGCCCGACTTGCGGCACTGCGTGCCACCAGGGAAAACCTCGCGCTCATGCAGCGCATGCTGGAACGCATTGACAAGGTCAGCCCGGATGACCGCGATCTTAACGAACTGTGGGATAGCGCCTTTCACCGCGCCATTGCGGAAGCAGCCGGCAACCGCCTGATGCTAGGGCTTTTCGATGCGATAGATGCCGTCCGCCGGGAGCCCGGCTGGCAGTATTTACGCGAGCTTGCCCGCACCCCCGAACGTGTCGACAACTATAACGACCACCATCACAAAATCATGTCAGCGATTATTCATCGCCAGCCTAATGAAGCTGCGGCCGCCATGCGCGAACACCTGCTCAGCCTGCAAACCGCCCTGATTCAGGCTATCCACCTTGAGGACGATTCCACGCTATGACGACGATACCCTTTAAGGATTCCACTCCCGTACTGCGGCTGCAAAACCTCAACGTTAAATTCGCGGGCTCGCCGGTGAGTGTGCTCGAAGATATCTCGCTGATGGTAAGGGCGGGCGAAACGCTGGCGCTGGTGGGCGAGTCCGGCTGCGGTAAAAGCATCACTTCCCTGGCGCTGATGGGGTTATTGCCTGCCAGCGCCAGGATCGTCAGTGGGGAGATGCACTTCCGCCGCCACGATCTGCGCAAGCTCTCGCCGCGCGAGTATGCCAATCTGCGCGGCAGCGAGCTGGCGATGATATTCCAGGAGCCCATGACCTCGCTCAACCCGGCTTTCACGCTTGGCGATCAGCTCAGTGAAGCGGTGATGCGCCATCAAACGATCTCCCGGGCTGAGGCGATGACGGTTGCGCTACAGATCCTGGAGAAGGTGCAGATCCCGGCCGCAGAGATGCGCCTTAAGGCTTACCCGCATCAGCTTTCCGGCGGTATGCGCCAGCGCGTGATGATTGCGATGGCGCTGATAAACCATCCCAAATTACTGATCGCTGACGAACCCACTACCGCTCTGGACGTGACCATTCAGGCGCAAATTCTCGCTCTGCTCAATACCTTAAAAGAAGAAACGGGCACGGCGGTGCTGATGATCACCCACGATTTAGGCGTGGTGGCCGAAGTGGCACAGCAGGTGGCGGTGATGTATGCCGGCCAGGTAGTAGAGCAGGGAAGCGTCGAGGCGATATTTGCCGACCCGCAGCACCCGTACACGATTGGCCTGATGGGCTCGATCCCCTCCCTTGGCGTACGCAAGGGCCAGCTTTCCACCATTCCCGGATCGGTCCCGCTGCCGGAATCTATGCCTCAGGGCTGCCGCTTCGCCACCCGGTGTCCCTTCGCGCAGACGCGCTGTCATGCTGAAAAACCACCGCTCACTATGCTCGGCACGGGTCATCAGGTTGCCTGCTTCCGCGTGCCGCTGGAACAACACATTGCCCTGGGAGAAATTGCATGACCACGCCCATTCTTGAAGCCCGGGATCTGAGCAAGCTTTTCCCCGGCCCGAAAAAACTGTTTACGCCGGCCCGCTTTGTCACGGCTGTTGACCGCGTTTCACTGTCGGTGCTGCCAGGCGAAACGCTGGCTATTGTCGGCGAATCAGGTTCCGGGAAATCCACCCTCGGCCGGCTGCTGCTGCGCCTGCTGGGCGCCAGCGAAGGGCGCGTATTTTATCAGGGTGAGGAGATCACCCACGCCTCAGGCGCACGTCTGAACCAGCTCCGGCGTGAGCTACAGATCATCTTTCAGGATCCCTTCGCCTCGCTGAACCCGCGCATGACGGTAGAACAGATTGTCGGTGAGCCGCTGTGGCTGCACCAGAACATGAAAAAAGCGGATCGCCAGTACCACGTCGCCGAGCTGCTCAGGACGGTCGGCTTGCCCGCGGCCTGGGCCGGACGTTATCCGCACGAATTTTCCGGCGGGCAGCGTCAGCGTATCGGCATTGCGCGCGCGCTGGCGTCAGGCCCAAAGCTGCTGCTGGGCGATGAACCGGTTTCCGCACTGGATGTTTCCGTCCAGGCACAGGTGGTCAATTTACTGGAAAGCCTGAAGCACAAGTTGGGGCTAACGATGGTGATCGTCGCCCACGGTCTGGCGGTTATCCGTCATATGAGCGACCGCGTGGCGGTGATGTATCTTGGGAAAATCGTCGAGCTGGCCACCGTCGACGATATCTTCGACGCGCCGCTGCATCCTTATACCCAGGCATTAATTGCCTCTGCGCCGCAAATGCAGCCAGGCGTAGCGCGGGATGCGCCGCTGTTGCAGGGTGATTTACCGAACCCGGCTAATCCGCCCTCCGGCTGCCGTTTCCACACCCGTTGCCCCTATGTTAGCGATGAATGTCGTCAGGTTGAGCCGATTCATCAGGTAATCGACGGCGGACGTCAGGTCGCCTGCCACCGCTGGCAGGAGATTAATCGCGATCGCAGCGTTATACAGATCGCACCGCCATCCGCCGCATTTTTGCGCCGCCGCGCGCTGTTTGAACACGCGGCTACTCACTCCTCCCTTCCTTCAAGGAACTCATGATAATGACAATGCGTAATTCTCTTTTGACCGTACTGGGAAGTGTTATGTTGCTTGGTGCGGCGCTGCCCGCCCATTCTGAAAGCGTGCTGCGAATCGGCCTGGGTGCAGATCCGGACATGCTGGACCCGCATCTGGCGCGTACCTATTATGGCCGCTTCGTCTTTGCTTCCCTGTGTGACCGGCTGGTGGACGTGGACGAGCACCTCAAGGTGGTGCCGGGACTGGCGAAATCCTGGGCGTGGAGCGATGACGGCAAAACGCTGACCCTGGATCTCCGTGAAGGCGTGGCCTTCCACGACGGTGAAAAATTTGATGCCGCCGCCGCGAAATACAACCTCGACCGGGCCCTGACGCTAAAAGGCTCTCTGCGTAAAAGTGAACTCTCTTCCGTTGAGTCGGTGGAGGTCACCGGCCCGATGCAGATAGCCCTGCACCTGAAAACGCCGGATGCCGCACTTCTGATGCAGCTCACCGATCGCGCAGGCGCAATGATGGCGCCGGAAGCCGCGAAAAAAGCCGATTTTGCCGCCCATCCGGTCTGTTCCGGCCCGTATAAATTCGACAGCCGCGTGTCGCAGGACCGCATTGTGCTGACCCGCTTCGACAACTACTGGAACAAAGACGCCTACCACTTCGATAAAATTATCTATCTGCCGATCCCGGATGCCTCCGTGCGCCTGGCGAACCTGCGCGCGGGCGATCTCGACCTGACCGAAGGCATTGCCGCCAGCGACGTCAAAACCGTCGAAGCCGACAGCAAGCTGGCGCTGGCGAAGGTGACGGGCCTCGGATACCAGGGCATCACCTTCAATATTAACAATGGCAAAGTCCCGGCAAACGATCCCTTCAAAGATGCCCGCGTGCGTGAAGCATTTTCCCAGGCCATCGATCGCGATGCTTTAAACCAGGTAGTGTTCGAAGGGCTTTACACTCCGGCAAACCAGGCGTTTTCGCCGGTAAGCCCGTATCACGTCAATTTCCCGGTTCCCCCGCGTGACGTCGACAAAGCCAAAGCGCTGCTGAAAGCCGCAGGCGTCACCGCACCGCTGACCGTCAATCTACTGGTGCCGAACAACCCAACCTCGCAGCAGGTGGGCCAGGTATTGCAGGCGATGGTGGCAGAGGCGGGCTTTAACCTGAACCTGCAAATGACCGAGTTCGCCACGCTGCTGGATCGCCAGCAGAGCGGTGACTACCAGTTGAGCTTCTCCGGCTGGTCGGGTCGCCCGGATCCAGATGGCAGCATCTACGGCTTTATCAACAGCAAAGGCACCCTCAACGACGGCCGCTACAGCAATGCTCAGGTGGATGAATGGCTAACGCAGGCGCGTCAGAGCACCGATCAGGCCGCCCGCCAGCCGCTGTATGACAAGGTTGTGAAGCAGCTTCAGACCGATATGCCGATTGCATACCTTTACTTCGAACCGCGCATTTTTGGCCTGAACAAGCGCGTGCAGGGCTTTAAAGCGTACCCGGACGGCATTGTGCGTCTGGCTGGCTTAACGCTGGCGAAATAAACCTCCTGAGGAGAACCCATGCTGGAACTGATTTGCAAACGTCTGCTGCTGGCTATACCCACTCTGCTGCTGGTGAGCATGATGGTGTTCGGCCTGCAAAAGCTGCTGCCTGGCGATCCGCTGATTGCCATGGCCGGGGAGGAGCGCGATCCGGCGGTGATCGCCCAGCTGCGTGCTGAGCTGAATCTGGACGCGCCGATCCCCGTGCAGTATTTCAACTGGCTGACGCGCGCGCTGCAAGGCGATCTGGGTGTCTCCTTACGCACTCATGAGCCGGTCACGCAACTGATTGCCAGCAAGCTGCCGGTCACGCTGGAACTGTCGCTGCTGGCGATGATTATCGCGCTGGTGTTTGGTATCAGCATGGGGATCCTCGCGGCGGTGAACAAAAACAGCTGGGTCGATCACGGGGCGAACTTTGTGGCGATCTCGGGGATCTCAATACCGCACTTCTGGCTGGGGATCCTGCTGATTCTGGTCTTTTCAGTAAACCTGCAATGGTTGCCTGCGTCCGGTTATGTGCCGTTCAGTGAAGATCCGATCCAGAACCTGCGGACATTGCTGCTGCCCGCGTCCGTGCTCGGAACCGGCCTGGCGGCGACGCTGATGCGCCATACCCGCGCGTCGATGATTGCGGTGCTGAAAGCGGATTACATCCGCACCGCGCGCGCTAAGGGGCTGCTGCCGAAAGCGGTGATCCTGAAGCACGCCTTTCGCAATGCGCTGGTGCCGGTGATCACCCTCACCACGTTGCTGTTCGGCGAGCTGCTGGGCGGGGCGGTGCTGACCGAGCAGGTGTTCACCATTCCGGGCTTCGGCAAAATGATCGTCGACTCGGTGTTCAACCGCGACTACGCGGTGGTGCAGGGCGTAGTGCTGATCGTGGCGATCGGTTTCCTGATGCTCAACCTGCTGGCTGACGTGCTCTACGTCCTTATCAACCCGAAAATGCGAGGTTAACCATGGCGGAACTGACGACGCAAACCGTGGCGCCCGCGCTACCGCGCGCGCAAAACCGGGTGCTGAAAAAATTCCTCGCCAATAAAAGTGCGGTGATTGGCGCGATTGTGGTGGGCTTTTTTGTGCTGGTGGCGCTGCTGGCGCCGTGGATCGCGCCATTTGACCCGGTCAAAGCTAACTTCCTCGCGGTGCGCAAAGCGCCATCGGCGATGTACTGGTTCGGCACCGACGAGCTGGGGCGCGATATCTTGTCCCGCATTATCTGGGGGGCGAGAACCTCGCTGATGGCGGGCTGTATGTCGGTGGCGATCGCGGTTGTCATCGGCGTGCCGCTGGGGCTGGTGGCGGGTTATTTCCAGAAGATGTGGGACGGGGTGATCTCCCGCTTTATTGAGGCACTGCTGGCCTGTCCATTCCTGATCATGGCGATCGCGCTGGGGGCATTCTTAGGCCCAAGCCTGACGAATGCCATGATCGCTATTGGACTCTCGGCAATGCCGATCTTCGCCCGCCTGACGCGCGGCCAGGTGATCGCCATTCGCAACGAAGAGTACATCGACGGCGCGCGGGCGATTGGCCTGCCGGACCGCTGGATCATCATTAAATACGTTCTGCCCAACGTGATGTCACCTATCCTGGTGCAGGCCACGCTGGCCATTGCCTCGGCGATTATCGCCGAAGCCAGCCTTTCGTTTTTAGGGTTAGGCCAACAGCCGCCGAACCCATCCTGGGGCTCCATGCTCAACACCGCAAAAGGGTTTCTCGAACAGGCGCCGTGGATGTCGGTTTTCCCCGGCGTGGCGATTTTCCTTGCCGTTCAGGGCTTTAATTTACTCGGCGACGGGCTGCGCGATGCGCTCGATCCGCGCCACGACTAAGGAGTCATGATGACCAAAGCGCTCGATTTTACAACCGGTTACGATTCACGACGCCCGCCGATGATGGGCCATAACGCCGTTGCCACCTCGCAGCCGCTGGCGGCACAGGCGGGAATGAAGATGCTACAGCTGGGCGGAAATGCCGTTGATGCGGCGATTGCGACCGCCATGGCGCTGACCGTTGTCGAGCCGACCGGCAACGGCATCGGCAGCGATGCTTTTGCCATTGTCTGGGACGGTGAAAAACTTCACGGTCTGAATGCGTCCGGTCGTTCGCCAGCCAGCTGGCATGCGGATCTGTTTGCCGGAAAAACCGCCGTACCGGAAATCGGCTGGGACGCGGTGACCGTGCCGGGTGCGGTGTCGGGCTGGGTGGCGCTGGCTGAACGTTTTGGCACGCTGCCGCTGACCACGCTCGCGCAGCCAGCCATTGATTACGCGCGTAACGGTTTCCCGGTCTCGCCGCTGATCGGCCATCTCTGGCAGCGCGGCTACAACAAGCTGAAAGATCAGCCCGGGTTTAGTGCCTGCTTTGCGCCGGAAGGCCGCGCGCCGCGCGTGGGGGAGATCTTCCGTAACCCGGCGCAGGCGAACTCACTGGAGCTGATCGCCAAAACCAACGGCGACGCGTTTTACCGTGGCGAACTGGCGCAGAAAATTGCCGCCTTCGCCAAAGCACATGGTGCACACCTGACCGAAGCAGACCTGGCGAATCACCGTGTGGACTGGGTGGAACTGCTATCGCGCGACTTCGCGGGCGGTTCGGTGCAGGAATTGCCGCCAAACGGTCAGGGGATCGCCACCCTGATTGCGCTCGGCATTCTGGAGCAGTGCGGCATCGAGAAACATCACCCGGATTCCGTGCAGGGGCTGCACCTCTCTATAGAGGCAATGAAGCTGGCGCTGGCGGATCTCGATCGCTACGTTGCGGATGAAGAGCATATGGAGTTTGCCGCCAAAGCGCTGCTGAGCGACCATTATCTGAAGTCGCGCGCCGCGCTTATCAACCACGATAAAGCCTCTGATTTTGTGTACGGATCGCCGACGCAGAGTGGGACGGTTTACCTCAGCGCAGCGGATTCCAGCGGGATGATGATCTCCTTTATTCAGTCTAATTTTATGGGCTTCGGTTCAGGGATCGTGGTGCCGGAGACGGGGATCAGCCTGCAAAACCGCGGCTGCGGCTTTGTGCTCGATCCCAAACACCCGAACGCGCTGGCGGGCAGCAAGCGTCCTTTCCACACCATCATTCCGGGCTTTGCGATGGACGGTAACGGCAAACCGCTGATGTCCTTCGGCGTGATGGGCGGCCCGATGCAGGCGCAGGGGCACATGCAGATGGCGCTGCGCATTATGCTGCACGGGCAAAACCCGCAAGCGGCGATTGACGCCCCGCGCTGGCGCGTGGTGCAGGGCAGGGAAGTGGTTGTTGAATCGACCTTCGATCGCAATACCATCGCGGCGCTGCGCGAGCGCGGACACCAGATCGTGGTGGAAGATCCGCTTCAGGATTACAATTTTGGCGGCGCGCAGGTGATTTACCGTATGCCGGAAGGGCACTACGTGGCTGCGACGGAGAGCCGCAAAGACGGGCAGGCGTTGGTGAGCTGATTTGTAGGCCGGGTAAGGCGCAGCCGCCACCCGGCTTTTTCTTATCCAATGCTAAATGGATCTGCATCCTGCCAGGCCGGAAACTTCTCCCGATACTCCTTTAACGCCGTTAACGAGATCTCAGCGTCAATTCGTGTCGCCTGATGCGGCTCGGCGGTGGCAATAATCTCACCCTGCGGACTGATCACCCGGCTGTCACCGCGATAGTGATGCCCGTTGCCGTCCGTTCCTACGCGGTTACAGCCAACGACATAAGCCTGATTTTCAATCGCGCGCGCGGTCAATAAAGCCTGCCAGTGCAGGGAGCGTGGGGCGGGCCAGTTGGCGACGTACAACGCCAGGTCATAATCGTTGCGGTTGCGCGACCACACCGGGAAGCGCAGGTCATAGCAGACCAGCGGCAGAATACGCCAGCCGCGCCATTCAAATACCACGCGTTCGTTTCCGGCTTCATAATGTTGATGTTCATCCGCCATGCGGAACAGGTGGCGCTTATCGTAGAAATGGACGTTTCCTTCCGGCTCGACCAGCAGGAAGCGATTGACCGGTCCGCGCCCGGTCTGGAGCGCGACGCTGCCGGCAATCAGCGCGTTTGTTTCCTGCGCCCTGGCGTGCATCCAGGCCACCACCTCGTCCTGCGGCATGGACTGTTTTGCTGCCTCCATCGCGAAACCTGTGGTGAACATCTCCGGCAGGACAATCACATCGCGTCCGGTAATCTCTTCCAGCTGGCGATCAAAATGGCGAAGGTTGGCGGGGCCGTCCATCCACACTAAAGGTTGCTGCAAAACAGAAATCTTTAAACCAGGCACGATACAGGCTCCTTAATAAACACTTTTTGACACTGTAGCACGTCATTACCAGAAAATGTGGCAATAAAAAACCCCGCGCGGGGCGGGGTTTGTGAGAGCAAAATACCTTATGCCGCTTCAGGTTTGCGGAGCTTCTCTGGCAGCTTTACCGGCTGAGTCGCCAGCTCTTCTGGTTCGAAATCATCCACGTTAATACTGCGCAGACGGCTCTCTTCGGCTTTCACCAGAATCGCAGCTTCGCTGTTGTCGATGATGCCACCCGCCAGCGCCTGTTTTGCCAGCTCATCCAGTCGTGTAAACGGCAGGTTTTTGCCCAGCTGTTTGCAGATCTTCTGGTGAATCGGGTCGGCGGCCATCACGTCAAGCAGCGCTTCTTCCAGCAAACCTACCGGGTTATGCGGGGTAGGTTCCAGGTATTGACCACGGCCAATACGGGAACGGGTTGCGCTTGGTACCTGGAGGATCTTCGCCACTTTATGATCCAGCTTGTCAGACGGTGCCAGATGGTGACGACCGGTCGGGAAGATCACCGCGCGCAGGGCGCCCGCCACGAAGCGGTTCGGGAAGTTTGCCAGCAGGTCGTCAATCGCCTGTTCCGCCTGATACATCGCATCCTGCACGCCCCAGTGCACCAGCGGCAGATCCGCTTCCTGACGGCCTTCATCGTCGTAGCGTTTCAGCACCGCAGAGGCCAGGAAGATCTGGCTCAGCACATCACCCAGACGGGCGGAGATGCGTTCGCGACGCTTCAGGCTTCCGCCCAGAACGGCCATGGAGACGTCAGACAGCAGCGCCAGGTTAGCGCTCAGACGGTTCAGGTGTTGGTAGTAACGTTTGGTTGCATCGCGGGTCGGCGTCGCGCTGGTCAGCCCCCGCGTCAGGCCGAGCCAGAAGCTGCGAACTTCATTGCTGCCAACGTGACCGATATGTTTGAACAGCAGCTTGTCGAAGGCATCCACGTCGTTATTCTGCGCGGCAGCCATCTCTTCCAGCACGTACGGATGGCAACGAATCGCACCCTGGCCGAAGATCATCATGCTGCGGGTCAGGATGTTTGCCCCTTCCACGGTGATGGCAATCGGTGCGCCCTGATAGCCGCGTGCCAGGAAGTTGCCTTCGCCAAGCATAATGCCTTTACCGCCTGCGATATCCATTGCATCAATAATTGACTGCTGTGCACGGTGGGTACAGTGGTACTTCACAATTGCCGACAGCACGGCGGGTTTCTCGCCCAGCATAATACCGTAGGTAATCAGCGAGGCTGCGGCGTCCATCACGTAGGCATTGCCCGCAATACGCGCCAGCGGCTCTTCGATACCTTCCATCTTGCCGATGGAGATTTTGAACTGACGGCGGATATGCGCGTAAGCCCCAATCCCCATCGCCACCGATTTCAGACCGCCGGTAGAGTTCGACGGCAGGGTAATGCCGCGGCCCACCGACAGACATTCCACCAGCATACGCCAGCCCTGACCGGCCATTTTCGGACCACCGATGATGTAGTCAATCGGCACAAAGATATCCTGACCGCGAGTCGGGCCGTTCTGGAACGGTACGTTCAGCGGGAAATGACGACGACCAATTTCAACCCCCGGGGTCGAGGTTGGGATCAGCGCACAGGTAATGCCCAGATCTTCATCACCGCCCAGCAGTTTTTCCGGGTCAGAAAGTTTGAACGCCAGACCGAGTACGGTGGCGATAGGCGCCAGGGTGATATAACGTTTGTTCCAGGTCAGGCGCATGCCCAGCACCTGTTCGCCCTGCCATTCGCCCATGCAGACCACGCCAGTATCCGGGATCGCACCGGCATCAGAACCGGCTTCCGGGCTGGTCAGCGCGAAGCACGGAATTTCCTGACCACGCGCCAGACGCGGCAGATAGTGATCTTTCTGCTCTTCCGTACCGTAATGCTGTAACAGCTCGCCCGGGCCTAAGGAGTTTGGCACGCCAACGGTGATCGCCAGGATCCCGGAAACACCCGCCAGTTTTTGCAGGACGCGAGCCTGAGCGTAAGCGGAGAATTCCAGACCGCCGTACTCTTTCTTAATGATCATCGCGAAGAAGCGATGCTCTTTCAGATATGCCCACAGCTCAGGCGGCAGGTCGGCCATTTCGTGAGTGATGGCAAAATCGTTCGCCATGCGGCAGGCTTCTTCCACCGGGCCGTCAATAAAGGCTTTTTCTTCGGCGGTCAGACGCGGCTGCGGGTAGTTGTGCAGCTTTTTCCAGTCCGGGTTGCCCTGGAACAGATCGCCTTCCCACCAGGTCGTGCCCGCATCAATCGCCTCTTTCTCCGTGCGCGACATCGGCGGCATCACTTTACGGAATCCCTTGAACACCGGCGCAGAGATCATCGACTTACGCATCGGCGTCAGGTTAAACGGCAGCAAAATGATTGCCAGGGGAACAAGTACCCAGATATTCCACAGGCCAACGACGCCAAGTGCAGCCGTCCAGGCCAGAAGAATCAGGCTACTCAGGAATAAACTGACACGGTGATAGAACAACACCCCGAGCAGCACAACGGTTGCGAAAATGCTCAAAATCATCATAAAGAAAAGCTCCCTTGCTTGTAGGAGGTCTGACCACTTGTGATGATATGGTTGTAGTTGATGTCATTTCCTTTATCAATGTGTTTACAAAATAATTACAACCTGGTTCACATTGTTCGCGTTTTAGCCGGCACAAAAAATCAAAACGCCGGACGATTCGCATGGCTTTAGCTTCTCGCTTTTACTGCTATCCGGTACACTCCACTGTGTTATTTCATCAATACTGAAGGATTATCCTCATGTACCAGGATCTTATTCGTAACGAACTGAACGAAGCGGCGGAAACGCTGGCGAATTTTCTGAAAGATGATGCCAATATTCACGCTATTCAGCGCGCGGCGGTCCTGCTTGCCGACAGTTTCAAAGCCGGCGGTAAAGTGCTCTCCTGCGGTAACGGCGGTTCCCACTGTGACGCCATGCACTTCGCCGAAGAGCTGACCGGACGCTATCGCGAAAACCGTCCGGGCTACCCGGCGATTGCGATTTCCGACGTGAGCCACATCTCCTGTGTAGGCAACGACTTTGGTTACGACCATATCTTTTCCCGCTACGTTGAAGCCGTAGGCCGTGAAGGCGACGTGCTGCTGGGGATCTCCACGTCCGGTAACTCCGCTAACGTGATCAAAGCGATCGCCGCCGCGCGTGAGAAGGGCATGAAAGTGATCACCCTGACCGGGAAAGATGGCGGTAAGATGGACGGTACAGCGGACATTGAAATCCGTGTACCACACTTCGGTTATGCGGATCGCGTTCAGGAAATTCACATCAAAGTGATCCACATCCTGATCCAACTGATCGAAAAAGAGATGGTTAAGTAAGACTTCGCTGGGGGGCGCCGGTGCCCCCCGCTGTTGTGGAGGTGTTCTATGTGCGAACTGCTCGGGATGAGCGCCAATGTGCCAACCGATATCTGCTTTAGTTTCACCGGGCTGGTTCAGCGCGGTGGAGGAACCGGGCCGCATAAAGACGGCTGGGGCATTACCTTCTACGAAGGCAAAGGATGCCGCACGTTTAAAGATCCACAGCCCAGCTTTAACTCACCCATTGCCAGACTGGTGCAGGACTATCCTATTAAATCCTGTTCGGTGATCGCCCATATCCGCCAGGCCAATCGCGGCGAAGTGGCGCTGGAAAATACCCATCCGTTTACCCGTGAACTGTGGGGACGTAACTGGACCTATGCGCACAACGGGCAGCTCTCGGGCTATAAATCACTGGAAACCGGCAATTTTCGTCCTGTCGGTGAAACGGACAGCGAAAAAGCATTTTGCTGGCTGCTGCACAAGCTGACCGAGCGCTACCCCCGTACGCCCGGCAACATGACCGCAGTATTTAAGTACATAGCGTCACTGGCGTCTGAGTTACGCGAGAAGGGCGTGTTTAATATGCTGCTGTCTGACGGACGCTACGTGATGGCATTCTGCTCGACGAATCTGTTCTGGATCACCCGACGTGCGCCGTTTGGCGTCGCCACGCTGCTCGATCAGGATGTGGAAATTGATTTTCAGAAGGAGACCACACCGAACGATGTGGTCACTGTCATTGCAACGCAGCCGCTGACGGGCAACGAAACCTGGCAAAAGATCATGCCAGGCGAGTGGGCGCTATTTTGTCTCGGGGACCGCGTAATTTGACGCCAGCTGAGGGTGAACCACTTCATGGCTGAGCGGTTTACTCACCACGTAACGGCCATTGACGATGGACACCACCGGCGGCTTATGGGTCTGCTCGAAGTAGTCATAACCCGGTTTTAGCTGTTTCCAGAAATCTGTGTAAACAGAGTACTTATGGCGCGCCATGTTGGCATCCGTCATACGGAACGGATAGATACTGACCTGAACATTCGGCTGGCCGAAGACCAGTGCGCCCGTGACAAACTGGAAGATTTCATCAATGCCGGAATCCGTCATCGCATAACAGCCGACAGACACGCAGGCGCCGTGGATCATCAGGTATTTCCCTTCGTAACCGTGCGCACGGTCAAAGGCGTTAGGGAAACCGATGTTAATCGCTTTATAGAAGCGGCTGTCCGGTTTTAGCTGGTTACGCTGAACGTTGTAAAACCCTTCCGGACTTTTGAAGTCACCCTGGCGCTGTTTCGGCCCCAGTCCGCCAGAATAGTTACAGATTTTGTAGCTATCGAGCAGTTGATACGTCTCGCCCATTTTGACAAACAGATCGAGTGTGCGCTCTTCCTTGAAGATTTGAATATAAACCGGGGAACCCATCAACTGCTGTTTATACTCTTTGCTGACCGGCGTCGTTGAACTATTACTGCCAAGCAGCCCGGCAAACGACATGCACGGTATCAGAAGCATCGCAATGAACAATGCGATTTTACGCATACTACTGGTTCCTTGATAAAACAATGACCAACTTGCCAGAACGGCAAAAGACACCCGAAATCAGACTAATCTGGACAGGAGCGCTCACATTAGCACCGATGGAGATTTTCGCAAGAGCCAACCTTTGCGTTTACAAATTAGTTTTACTTTATAACCCATTCATATTGTCCTGACTCCAGGAACTTTGCGCAATAGCTCGCATTTCGGCGCGCCAGACGGCGGATTTACTGCCCTTGGCAGGGCCGAAAATGGTACACTCCGCCCTCTCTGGATTGTTGTTCATGGATACCTGCTAACCACATGTTTAGAATCAGAAAAGGACTCGATCTGCCAATCTCTGGCGTGCCTGAACAGCACGTAACGACCGGCGCCAGTATTCATCATGTCGCTATTGTGGGTGATGATTACGTGGGCATGCGCCCCGCGATGCTGGTACAGGAAGGCGATCGTGTAATAAAAGGCCAGGCACTCTTCGAGGATAAAAAAAATCCTGGCGTTATGTTTACAGCCCCTGCCAGCGGTACCGTCGTCGCCATCCATCGTGGTGAGCGTCGCGTTCTGCAATCGGTAGTTATTCAAATTGAAGGCGATGAGAAACGCGAGTTTACGCGTTTTGACGCCGCCGATCTCGCTAGCCTCAGCCACGACGCGGTGCAGACGCAACTGCTGGAATCAGGACTGTGGACGGCGCTTCGCACGCGTCCCTATAGCAAAACGCCCGTACCTGGCACGATGCCAGCCGCTATCTTCGTTACGGCCATCGACACTAACCCGCTCAGCGCGGATCCGCAGCCTCTTATCCTGGCGGAACGCAAAGCTTTCGATGCCGGCCTCACCGTGTTAACGCGCCTGACGCCGGGCAAAGTGCATGTCTGCCAGGCCAGCGGCGGTAAGCTGGGCGGGCATCCGCAAGGGCAGGTCGCCTTTAATGAATTTGCCGGCCCGCATCCGGCCGGGCTGGTGGGAACGCATATTCATTTCCTGGAGCCGGTAAGCCTGACGAAACAGGTCTGGCATCTTAATTATCAGGACGTGATCGCTATCGGTAAGCTCTTCACCAGGGGTGAGCTATGCGCAGAACGCATTATTGCCATCGGCGGCCCTCAGGCAACCCAACCGCGTCTGGTTCGCACGCTGCTTGGGGCAGACCTGACGGCGCTGTTGGCTGGCGAAACGAAAGAGGGTGAGAACCGCATTATTTCCGGCTCGGTGCTGAGCGGCAGACACGCGACAGGCCCGATGGCCTGGCTGGGTCGTTTCCATCTTCAGGTGAGCGTGGTGCTTGAAGGGCGCGAGAAAGAGCTGTTCGGCTGGGTGCTGCCTGGCGCGGAAAAATACTCGGTAACCCGTACCACGCTCGGCCACTTTTTGCGTCGTAAGCTGTTTAACTTCTCCACCAGCACCAACGGCGGTGAGCGCGCCATGGTCCCGATTGGCAACTACGAACGCGTGATGCCGCTGGATATTCTGCCCACTGTGCTGCTGCGCGATCTGCTGGCTGGCGATACCGACGGTGCCCAGGCGCTGGGCTGTCTGGAGCTGGACGAGGAAGATCTGGCGCTGTGTACCTATGTGTGTCCAGGTAAATACGAATATGGACCCGTATTGCGCGAGGTGTTAACCCGCATTGAGCAGGAAGGATAACCATGGGCTTAAAACACCTCTTTGAAAAAATTGAGCCGCACTTTACCGAAGGGAAGCTCAAAAAGTACTACCCGCTGTATGAAGCGACAACGACCATTTTCTACACCCCGGGTCTGGTGACGAAAGGCGCGGCGCACGTTCGCGACGCCATCGACCTCAAGCGAATGATGATTCTGGTCTGGTTTGCGGTCTTCCCGGCCATGTTCTGGGGGATGTATAACGTTGGGTTGCAGACTATTCCGGCGCTGCACCATATGTACGATGCAGAGCAGCTGGCGCAGGTGATTCAGTCTGACTGGCACTATCGTCTGGCGCAGTCGCTGGGGGTGAGCTTTGCGGCAGATGCAGGCTGGATCAGCATGATGACGCTGGGCGCTGTCTTCTTCCTCCCCATCTATATGATTGTCTTTATTGTGGGCGGTTTCTGGGAGGTTCTGTTCGCTATTATTCGCAAACATGAGATAAACGAAGGCTTCTTTGTTACCTCTATTCTGTTTGCGCTGATTGTTCCGCCAACGCTGCCGCTCTGGCAGGCGGCGATGGGGATCAGCTTTGGCGTGGTGATTGCCAAGGAGATCTTCGGCGGGACCGGACGCAACTTCCTCAACCCGGCACTGGCAGGGCGCGCGTTCCTGTTCTTTGCTTATCCGGCGCAAATCTCGGGCGACCTGGTGTGGACGGCAGCAGACGGATTCTCCGGCGCGACGCCACTTTCACAGTGGGCGGCTGGCGGCGGCGAAACGCTGGTTAACAATGCAACCGGACAGCCTGTCACCTGGTTTGATGCGTTTATTGGCAATATTCCAGGCTCCATCGGTGAAGTGTCTACCCTGATGATTTTGATCGGCGGAGCCATCATCCTCTTTGGCCGCGTGGCGTCCTGGCGCATTGTCGCTGGCGTCATGCTTGGGATGGTCCTCACCGCCACGCTTTTCAATTTCATTGGTTCAGACACTAACCCGATGTTCTCCATGCCGTGGTACTGGCACCTCGTGCTGGGAGGCTTTGCGTTTGGCATGATGTTCATGGCCACCGATCCTGTCTCGGCTTCGTTTACCGACAGAGGAAAATGGTGCTACGGCGCGCTCATTGGGGTGATGTGTGTACTGATTCGCGTGGTCAACCCGGCCTATCCGGAAGGGATGATGTTGGCCATTCTGTTTGCCAATCTGTTTGCGCCGCTGTTCGACTACCTGGTCGTGCGCGCCAACATTAAGCGGAGGAAGGCGCGTGGCTGAGATCAAAAATAACGACAGTATCAGCAAAACGCTGCTGGTGGTGCTGGTACTGTGTCTGGTCTGTTCCATTGTCGTGGCCGGTTCTGCCGTAGGGTTGAAACCGCTACAGCAGGAGCAACGAGCGCTGGATAAACAGCGTAACATCCTTGCCGTTGCCGGGCTGATGCAGGAAGGCATGACGAAGGATGACGTCGCAGCGGTGTTTGCCGAACGCATTACCGCACGGCTGGTGGATTTAAAAACCGGGGAGTTAATGGATAAAGACCCGGCGAAATATAACCAGGCGCTGGCGCTAAAAGATCCGCAGATGAGCACCATGCTTGACGCCTCGCAGGATCCGGCAGGCATTAAGCGCCGCAGCAATGTCGCGGAGATTTACCTCGTCCGCGACGAGCAAAAGCGCATCCAGGAAATCGTGTTGCCCATCTATGGCAACGGTTTATGGTCAATGATGTACGCCTTTGTGGCGCTGGATACCGATGGCCGTACGGTCAAAGGCATTACATATTACGATCAGGGCGAAACACCAGGGCTGGGGGGCGAAGTTGAGAATCCTAACTGGCGGGCACAGTTTGTCGGTAAAAAAGTGCTCGATGACAACGGCCAGCCTGCGCTGAAGGTGGTGAAAGGAGGAGCGCGTCCCGGTGATGAATTTGCCGTTGATGGCCTTTCCGGCGCCACGCTCACCTCTAATGGGGTGCAGCACAGCTTTGATTTCTGGATGGGTGAACTGGGCTTTGGTCCCTTCCTGAAGAATGTACGTGAAGGAGCGCTGAACAATGGCTGATACGGGTGAACTGAAAGAAGTTAAAAAGGTGCTGATTGGCCCACTTTTAGCCAATAACCCGATAACGCTTCAGGTGCTGGGTGTATGCTCGGCTCTGGCGGTAACCACTAAGCTGGAAACGGCGGTGGTTATGACGCTGGCGGTAACGCTGGTGACAGCGTTTTCCAGCATGTTTATCTCAATGATCCGCCACCACATACCCAACAGCGTGAGGATCATTGTCCAGATGGCGATCATCGCCTCGCTGGTGATCGTGGTTGATCAGCTTCTGCGCGCCTTCGCTTATGAAACCTCGAAGCAGCTTTCGGTGTTTGTCGGCCTGATTATCACCAACTGTATCGTGATGGGGCGCGCTGAAGCCTATGCGATGAAAATGCCGCCACTGGCGAGCTTTATGGACGGTATCGGCAACGGGCTGGGTTATGGCGTGATCCTGTTGACGGTTGGTTTCCTGCGCGAACTTATTGGCAGCGGAAAACTGTTTGGCATTCCGGTGCTGGATACGGTACAGAACGGCGGCTGGTATCTGCCGAACGGTTTGTTCCTGCTGGCACCAAGCGCATTTTTCATTATCGGTTTGCTGATCTGGCTGATTCGTACGCTGAAGCCTGAACAGCAGGAAAAGGAGTAACCGACGATGGCTCATTACCTGAGTTTATTTGTGCGCGCGGTGTTTGTTGAAAACATGGCGCTCGCTTTCTTCCTGGGCATGTGTACGTTCCTTGCTGTTTCTAAGAAGGTATCGACGGCATTCGGTCTGGGTGTGGCGGTCACTGTTGTGCTGGGGCTTTCCGTTCCGATTAACAACCTGGTGTTCAACTTCGTGCTTCGCGATGGCGCGCTGGTGGAGGGAGTTGATCTTAGCTTTCTGAACTTCATCACCTTTATCGGGGTGATTGCGGCGCTTGTTCAGATCCTGGAGATGATCCTCGATAAATACTTCCCGTCGCTGTACAACGCACTGGGGATCTTCCTGCCGCTAATCGCAGTGAACTGCGCCATTTTCGGCGGCGTCTCATTTATGGTTCAGCGCGATTACAACTTCAGTGAATCGGTTGTGTATGGTTTCGGTTCCGGTATCGGCTGGATGCTGGCGATTGTCACCATGGCGGGGATCCGTGAAAAAATGAAATATGCCAACGTACCTGCGGGGCTTCGTGGCTTAGGGATCACCTTTATCACCACCGGCCTGATGGCGTTGGGCTTTATGTCCTTCTCCGGTGTGCAGCTATAAGGGCTAAAAGATGGAAATTATTCTTGGCGTGGTGATGTTCACGCTGATAGTACTGGTGCTGTCAGGGCTGATCCTGGCAGCGCGTGCGAAGCTGGTTAATTCCGGGGATGTGATCATTGATATCAATGACGATCCGCAGAATCAGATCCGTACCCCGGCAGGGGATAAGCTGCTTAACACGCTCTCCGGCAACGGGATTTTTGTCTCGTCTGCCTGTGGCGGCGGTGGCTCCTGTGGACAGTGCCGTGTGACGGTGAAAGAGGGAGGCGGTGATATTCTGCCAACAGAACTGTCGCATATCACGAAGCGTGAAGCGAAAGAGGGCTGCCGTCTGGCGTGTCAGGTCGCAGTGCGCCAGAACATGAAGATTGAGCTGCCGGAGGAGATCTTCGGCGTGAAAAAATGGGAGTGCGAAGTTATCTCTAACGATAATAAAGCCACGTTCATTAAAGAGCTCAAGCTGCGCGTTCCTGAAGGGGAGAGCGTCCCGTTCCGTGCGGGTGGGTATATCCAGATTGATTGTCCGGCACATACCGTGGCGTATGCTGACTTCGACGTGCCCGAGGAGTACCGGGCCGACTGGGATAAATTTAACCTCTTCCGCTTTGTTTCCGAAGTAAAAGAGCCCGCGCTTCGCGCTTATTCCATGGCTAACTACCCGGAAGAGAAGGGCATTATTATGCTCAACGTGCGTATCGCCACGCCGCCGCCGAATGTGCCTGATGCACCCCCTGGCGTCATGTCGTCCTATATCTGGTCCCTCAAGCCTGGTGACAAAGTGACGATTTCCGGCCCGTTCGGCGAATTCTTTGCCAAAGACACCGACGCGGAAATGGTCTTTATCGGCGGCGGTGCGGGTATGGCGCCGATGCGTTCACATATCTTTGACCAGCTCAAACGCCTTGGCAGCAAGCGCAAGATCAGCTTCTGGTACGGGGCGCGTTCACTGCGCGAAATGTTCTATGACGATGAGTTTGAACAACTGGCACGTGATAACCCTAACTTTACCTTCCATGTGGCGTTATCCGATCCGCAGCCGGAAGATAACTGGACAGGTTATACGGGCTTCATCCACAACGTGCTGTATGAAAATTACCTCAAACAGCACCCGGCACCGGAAGATTGCGAGTTTTATATGTGTGGCCCGCCAATGATGAACGCTGCCGTGATTAAGATGCTAAAAGATCTTGGCGTGGAAGATGAGAACATCATGCTCGATGATTTCGGAGGCTGATTATGCTGACCTTTCTGGCGACCTTTGCGGTGTTTGTACTGGTGATATTCGGGATGTCCTTAGGCTGGATCATCAAGCGTAAAAGCATCCAGGGCAGCTGTGGAGGTATATCTTCCATCGGAATGGAAAAAGTGTGCGATTGTCCGGAACCGTGCGATGCGCGAAAAAAACGGATGGCTCGCGAGCAGCAACGCATTATTTAGTTTTGTATGTCGGGTAAGGCAACGCCGCCACCCGACAATTCCCACGCATACTTCTCAACCCTCATTTGTTTACTGTATACTTATCCAGTAATGAGTGAGGGCTTACTATGCGCAAAATAATCCATGTCGATATGGACTGCTTTTTTGCCGCAGTGGAGATGCGTGACAACCCGGCGCTGCGGGATATTCCCATCGCCATTGGCGGCAGCCGGGTTCAGCGCGGTGTCATCAGCACCGCCAACTATCCTGCTCGCAAATACGGTGTGCGCAGCGCCATGCCGACAGCGATGGCGCTGAAACTGTGCCCGCATCTCACTCTTTTGCCCGGACGTTTTGATGCCTATAAAGAAGCATCGGGCCACATTCGGGAGATCTTCTCCCGCTACACCTCTCTGATTGAACCGTTATCGCTGGATGAAGCCTATCTGGATGTCACCCACAGCGTGCACTGCCACGGCTCCGCCACCCTGATGGCGCAGGAGATCCGCCAGACTATTTTTAACGAGCTGAACCTGACGGCATCGGCAGGCGTCGCGCCGATAAAATTTCTCGCCAAAATCGCTTCCGATTTAAATAAGCCCAACGGCCAGTACGTCATCACCCCGGAAGAGGTTCCGGCGTTTTTAAAGACGCTGCCGCTCAGCAAAATCCCCGGTGTGGGTAAAGTCTCCGCCGCGAAGCTGGAAAATATGGGGCTACGCACCTGTGAAGACGTTCAGCGCAGCGATCTGGCGCTGCTGCTTAAGCGTTTTGGTAAGTTTGGCCGCGTACTGTGGGAACGCAGTCAGGGCATTGATGACCGGGATGTGAACAACGAACGGCTGCGTAAATCGGTCGGCGTTGAACGCACGCTGAGCGAAGATATCCATGACTGGACAGAGTGTGAAACCATTATTACGGAACAACTCTATCCTGAGCTTGAACGACGCTTACTGAAGGTCAAACCAGATCTGCTTATTGCACGACAGGGCATCAAACTGAAATTTAACGATTTTCAGCAGACGACGCAGGAGCACGTCTGGCCACGCCTCAACAAAGAGGATCTTATTGCGACGGCAAAAAAGGCATGGGAAGAGCGGCGGGGCGGACGAGGGGTAAGGCTGGTGGGGCTGCACGTCACATTGCTGGATCCGCAGCTGGAGCGTCAGCTGGTGCTGGGACTGTAGATTAGGCTAATCTTATGCCCGGTAAGCGAAGCGCCACCGGGCATCAAACGGCTTATTACTTAACAGGGATTGCTTTCAGCAGCTCAGTCAGCAGCGTCCAGTAGTGACCGACGCTTTCAATGTGAACCTGCTCATCCGGGGAGTGTGGACCCGTGATGGTCGGCCCGATGGAGACCATGTCCATATCCGGATACGGTTTCTTGAACAGACCACATTCCAGACCCGCGTGAATAACCTGAATGTTCGGGGTGCTGTTGAACAGTCTCTGATAAGTTTCACGCACCAGTGCCATGACCGGAGAACTTGCATCCGGCTGCCAGCCAGGGTAGCTGCCTTTTGCAGACGTTTTCGCGCCCGCCAGGGTACCCAGAGATTCCAGCATGCTCACAACGTACTCTTTACCGCTGTCGATCAGGGAACGGATCAGGCAAATGATCTCTGCGCTGTCGTCGCCCATGGTCACTACGCCCACGTTCAGGGAGGTTTCAACCACGCCTTTTGCAACGTCAGAATTGCGGATCACGCCGTTTGGCGTTGCGTTCAGCAACTGGACGAACGTGTCACGAGACTGTGCGGTCAGCGCGGCTTTATCCGTTGTAACGGACTCCAGTACCACCGTCAGGTTTTTCTCTTTCTCAGACAGCTCGTTTTTCAGGATATCCAGATACAGGCTGGAGAGGTTTTTCAGTTCTTCCGCTTTCGCCGCAGGCACCGCCACGGTCGCGAAGGCTTCGCGAGGGATCGCGTTACGCAGAGTGCCGCCGTTGAAGTCCACCAGACGCAGATCCAGTTCAGCGGCATGGCCCGCCAGGAAACGCGCCAGCAGTTTGTTGGCGTTGCCCAGGCCCAGGTGAATATCACCGCCGGAGTGACCGCCTTTCAGCCCTTTCAGCGTCAGCTTAAAGGTCTCGAAACCGGCAGGAATCGCTTCGCGGGACAGCGGCAGGGTAGAGATGAAATCGATCCCGCCCGCGCAGCCCATGTAGATCTCACCTTCTTCTTCGGAATCGGTGTTGATCAGAATGTCCGCTTGCAGCCAGTTTGCCTGGAGACCGAACGCGCCATCCATGCCCGCTTCTTCAGTCATGGTCAGCAGTACTTCCAGCGGACCGTGTTCAACGCTGTCGTCAGCCAGCACGGCCAGCGCGGAAGCCATACCAATACCGTTATCTGCGCCCAGGGTCGTGCCGCGCGCCTTCACCCACTCACCGTCGATGTACGGCTGAATCGGGTCTTTTGTGAAGTCGTGAACGGTGTCGTTGTTTTTCTGCGGAACCATGTCCAGGTGCGCCTGCAATACAACCGGCTTGCGGTTTTCCATACCTGCGGTGGCAGGTTTGCGGATGAGAATATTGCCAACCTGGTCGCGCTCAGCATGCAGACCTTTTTCCTTTGCCCAGCCCATAATATGTTCGGCAAGCTGTTCTTCGTGATAGGAAGGGTGCGGAATAGAGCAGATTTTGGCAAAAATATCCCACAGCGGCTGTGGAGATAATTGAGACAGTTCAGACACGATAGGTCTCCTTGTCGTTGCGCTGCAAAACAATGTTGCAGGTCACTGGGTTAGCAGGTTAATCGTTACCACAAGACGGGCTTGCGAGATGCATCTGAGAATACCACTTTCTCCCGTGGCTGGTAGCATTAAGCATGTAAAAACTCAGGCTCATGGCGCGTAACACTGGTTTTTAGTGCGTCAGATCTCTATAATCTCGCGCAACCTGGTTCACCCTCATTTTTTTAAGCCGTATATAAACAGGCTGGGACACTTCACATGAGCGAAAAATACGTCGTCACCTGGGACATGTTGCAGATTCACGCACGCAAACTGGCTGCGCGTCTGATGCCTTCCGAACAGTGGAAAGGCATTATTGCCGTCAGCCGTGGCGGTCTGGTACCGGGGGCGCTGCTGGCACGTGAGCTGGGTATTCGTCATGTCGATACCGTATGTATCTCCAGCTATGACCACGATAACCAGCGTGAGCTGAAAGTTCTGAAGCGCGCGGAAGGCGACGGTGAAGGCTTTATCGTTATCGACGATCTGGTGGACACCGGCGGTACCGCTGTGGCTATCCGCGAAATGTATCCAAAAGCGCACTTCGTCACTATCTTCGCGAAACCAGCGGGTCGTCCCCTGGTTGATGATTACGTCATTGATATCCCGCAGGATACCTGGATTGAACAGCCATGGGATATGGGCGTGGTCTTCGTACCGCCTATTTCTGGCCGTTAATTTCAGTACGTAACTTTACACGCCCGGTTATGCCGGGCGTTGTTCTTTTTGGCCTGCCACGCGTTACAATGGTCTCCAAGTGATGTATCCATGGAGGCAACGCAATGGCGCAGGCGAATCTCACCGAAACTCTTTTCAAACCCCGTTTCAAGCACCCTGAAACCTCGACGCTGGTGCGTCGTTTTAATCCGGGGACGATGCCTGCTGTTCAGTCAGCGCTAGATGGTAAAAACGTGCCCCACTGGTATCGCATGATTAACCGCCTGATGTGGATCTGGCGTGGTATCGATCCACGTGAAATCCTCGACGTGCAGGCGCGTATCGTGATGAGCGAGTCTGAGCGCACCGACAGCGATCTCTACGACACGGTAGTGGGCTACCGTGGTGGGAACTGGATCTACGAATGGTCAAAGCAGGCCATGCTCTGGCAGCAAAAAGCGAGCCGGGAAGAAGATGCTACTCTCAGCGGCAAACACTGGCTGCATGCGGCAAACCTTTACAGCATCGCTGCATACCCGCATCTGAAAGGAGACGAACTGGCGGAGCAGGCCCAGGCGCTGGCAAACCGGGCTTATGAAGAGGCCGCCCAGCGGCTGCCTGGCCGGATGCGTGAAATTGAGTTCGCCATTCCCGGCGGTAGCCCGGTGACTGGATTCCTGCATATGCCGGAGGGGGAAGGCCCGTTCCCGACGGTTCTGATGTGCGGCGGCCTGGATTCGTTACAAATTGATTATTACAGCCTGTATGAGCGCTACTTTGCCCCAAACGGGATCGCCATGCTGACGCTCGATATGCCATCAATTGGTTTTTCATCCAAATGGAAACTTACGCAAGACTCCAGCCTGCTGCACCAGCATGCATTAAAAGCGCTGGAGAATATCCCCTGGGTTGACCATACCCGGGTAGGTGCGTTTGGCTTCCGCTTTGGCGCTAACGTCGCGGTACGGCTGGCCTACCTTGAATCTTCCCGCCTGAAGGCCGTCGCCTGTCTTGGCCCGGTAGTGCATGCACTGCTAAGCGAGCCTGCGCGTCAGGGTAGCGTTCCTGAAATGTATCTGGACGTGCTGGCGAGCCGACTTGGCATGCATGATGCTTCAGATGAAGCGTTGCGCATTGAACTTAATCGGTATTCATTAAAAACGCAGGGCTTGCTGGGCCGCCGTTGCCCAACCCCGATGATGTCCGGTTTCTGGAAGAACGATCCATTTAGCCCGGAAGAGGAGTCACGCTTAATCACCTCGTCATCTTCGGATGGCAAATTGCTGGAGGTACCCTTCAGCCCGGTGTACCAGAATTTTGACAAAGCGCTTAAAGAGATCACACGCTGGATCACGCAGAGATTGTGTTAATAGTTTGCTAAATTTCGTTGGTTTGGTAAAACAGTGCTTCACAAAAGGAGATCGCAATGACGTTACCGAGTGGACACCCGAAAAGTAGACTGATTAAGAAGTTCATGGCTCTTGGCCCGTATATTCGAGAAGAGCAGTGTGAAGAGAATCGCTTTTTTTTCGACTGCCTGGCTGTTTGCGTCAACGTGAAGCCTGCACCCGAAAAACGTGAGTTCTGGGGCTGGTGGATGGAAATGGAAGCACAGGAAAAGCGTTTTACCTATAGCTATCAGTTTGGCCTGTTTAATAAAGACGGGCACTGGCAGGCGACGAGCATCAAAGATCAGGAAGTGATCGATCGCCTGGAGCATACGCTAAAAGAATTTCACGGCAGAGCTCGCGACCTGCTGGCAACGCTGGATCTGAAGCTGGAGCCTGCGGACGATTTTTCCAGCGAAGCGGTGAAACTGAGAGCCTGATGATGTCACAGCGCCGGGTGGCGGCTACGCCTTACCCGGCCTAAAAACGTATTACTCCCCAGGTCCGGTAAGCACAGCGTCACCGGGCACAAAAAAACCGGCTCAGCGCCGGTTTTTTTATTACCACAACATCAGAACTGGTAGGTCATGCCCAGCGCAACGATATCATCGCTGCTTACGCCCAGTTTATTATCGTCATCGATCTGGTTGATTTTATAATCAACAAACGCAGACATGTTTTTGTTGAAATAATAGGTCGCACCTACATCGATGTATTTCACGATATCTTCATCGCCGATGCCTTCGATATCTTTGCCTTTAGACTGCACGTAACCCAGAGATGGGCGCAGACCAAAGTCAAACTGATATTGCGCAACCACTTCGAAGTTTTGCGCTTTATTTGCAAAGCCACCGGAAATAGGGGCCATATTGCGGGTTTCAGAATAGAGAGTGGCCAGATATATATCGTTGGCATCATATTTCAGACCGGTCGCCCAGCCTTCTGCTTTTTTACCTTCGCCGCGTGCCTGAAGGTTTTGCTCATTGGTGCGATCGGAGCTGGCATACGCACCAATCACAGAGAAATCGCTGCCGCCGAAGTCATAGCTCAGGGAGGTACCGAAGCCGTCACCGTTTTGCTTCTTCACGTCGCGGTTTTCATTTTTACCCTGATATTGCAGGGTCATATTAAGACCGTCAACCATGCCAAAGAAATCGGTATTACGGTATGTGGCCAGACCGGAAGCGCGTTTCGTCATGAAGTTATCGGTCTGCGCCAGGCCGTCACCGCCGAACTCCGGGAACATATCGGTGTATGCGGCGACGTCATACAGCGCACCCAGGTTACGACCGTAATCAAAAGAACCAAAATCTTTCAGTTTAATACCCGCAAATGCCAGGCGCGTTTTTTGAGAAGAGTCGCTTTCTGCTTTGTTACCCGCGAACTCTGCTTCCCAACGTCCGTAGCCCGTCAGCTGATCGTTAATCTGCGTTTCACCCTTAAAGCCAAAACGAACGTAAGTCTGGTCACCATCCTTCGCGTCATCATCACTGAGGTAGTGCATTGCTTTTACTTTGCCGTACACGTCCAGTTTATTACCGTTTTTATTATAAACTTCTGCTGCGTGAACAGATGTGGATGCAACTACGCCCATTACCACTAATGCCAGAGTGCTCTTTTTCATTTTCAATCCTGATTTTATAAAAACGCGCTAATATTCGCTGAGCAATAAGATTCAACTTATTACCCCGTGAAAAACAGGAAGGGTTTTATCGTTAGTGGGTGAACGTTTTATGACAAAGTAAGAATATGTCTAAAAAAGTATGTTTTAATTTTTCGGTAATAAAATTGTCAAAATCTGCCGCTACGCTTCCTGATCCCGCGCAACAAAGTGACGGGTGATGTGCTAAGGCAGTTGGCAACGGGGCTGACACCTGTTAAAACGTCTGACTGACATCATTTTCCCTTATTGTTGAACGGCAGAGAATCATGAGTGACAGCCAGACGCTGGTGGTAAAACTCGGTACCAGTGTGTTAACAGGCGGATCGCGCCGCCTTAATCGTGCCCATATCGTTGAGCTTGTACGTCAGTGCGCTCAGTTGCATGCCGCAGGGCATCGTATTGTGATTGTGACCTCCGGGGCGATTGCCGCCGGGCGTGAACACCTGGGCTACCCCGAACTCCCCGCGACGATCGCCTCCAAACAGCTGCTGGCCGCCGTAGGACAAAGCCGACTCATACAGCTCTGGGAACAACTGTTCTCCATTTATGGCATTCACGTCGGGCAGATGCTGCTGACGCGTGCGGATATGGAAGACAGGGAACGTTTCCTGAACGCCCGCGATACGCTGCGCGCGCTGCTGGATAACCATATCGTTCCGGTCATCAACGAAAACGACGCTGTTGCCACCGCTGAAATCAAAGTAGGCGACAACGATAACCTCTCTGCGCTGGCGGCGATCCTGGCAGGGGCCGATAAGCTGCTGCTTCTGACCGATCAGCAGGGGCTGTTTACCGCTGACCCGCGTTCCAATCCACAGGCAGAACTGATCAAAGACGTTCACGGCATTGACGATGCGCTGCGTGCCATTGCAGGAGACAGCGTTTCTGGTCTTGGGACAGGCGGTATGGGCACCAAGCTCCAGGCTGCGGACGTGGCGTGCCGGGCTGGTATCGACACCATCATTGCCGCGGGCAGCCGTCCGGGCGTGATAGGTGATGTGATGGAAGGCATCTCTGTGGGCACACGCTTCCACGCCCAGGACTCCCCGCTGGAAAACCGCAAACGCTGGATCTTTGGCGCGCCCCCGGCTGGTGAATTGACCGTGGATGAAGGCGCGACCGCCGCTATTCTGGAAAGAGGAAGCTCGTTGCTTCCAAAAGGAATTAAAAGCGTGACAGGCAACTTCTCGCGTGGTGAAGTGATCCGAATCCGTAACCTTGAAGGTCGCGACATCGCTCATGGCGTAAGCCGTTATAACAGCGACGCGCTGCGTCGGATTGCTGGCCACCATTCCCAGCAGATCGACGCCATCCTGGGTTATGAATATGGCCCGGTTGCCGTGCATCGCGACGATATGATTATTCGTTAAGGAGCCAGAACATGCTGGAACAAATGGGCGCAGCCGCGAAAGCCGCCTCGTATAAACTGGCGCTCCTTTCCAGCCGCGAGAAAAACCGCGTGCTGGAAAAAATCGCTGATTATCTGGAATCCCAGTCGCAGGAAATTTTGCTCGCCAACGAGCAGGATCTGCTGGAAGCGCGTCGCAACGGCTTGAGCGAAGCGATGCTCGACCGTCTGGCATTGACCCCGGCGCGTCTGAAAGGTATCGCCGATGACGTCCGTCAGGTGTGCAACCTCGCCGACCCGGTAGGGCAGGTGATTGACGGTGGGGTGCTCGACAGCGGGTTACGCCTTGAGCGTCGTCGTGTGCCACTCGGCGTCATCGGTGTGATTTACGAAGCGCGTCCAAACGTGACGGTGGATGTTGCCTCCCTGTGCCTGAAAACCGGTAACGCCGCTATCCTGCGTGGCGGGAAAGAGACCTGGCGCACCAACGCCGCGACGGTGAACGTCATTCAGCAGGCGCTGGAGGAGTGCGGCTTACCGGCGGCTGCCGTGCAGGCGATTGAAAGCCCCGACCGCGCGCTGGTCAACGAGATGCTGCGCATGGACAAACACATCGACATGCTCATCCCACGCGGCGGCGCGGGCCTGCACAAGCTGTGCCGTGAGCATTCCACCATTCCGGTCATTACCGGCGGTATCGGCGTATGCCATATCGTGGTGGATGACACCGCGGAGATCGAACCTGCACTGAAGATTATCGTCAACGCTAAAACTCAGCGTCCAAGCACCTGTAATACGGTCGAAACGCTGCTGGTGCATCAGGGCATCGCCAGTACCTTCCTGCCAGCGCTGAGCATGCAGATGGCGGAAAGTGGCGTTACGCTGCATGCGGACGAGAAGGCTCTCGCCCTGCTGAAAGACGGTCCGGCAAAGGTCGTTCCGGTTAACGCGGAGCAGTACGACGATGAGTATTTGTCGCTGGATCTGAACGTGAAGGTAGTTGCGGATCTCGATGACGCTATTGCGCACATTCGTGAACACGGCACCCAGCATTCTGATGCGATCCTGACGCGCACCCTGCGCAATGCCGATCGGTTTGTGAATGAAGTGGATTCGTCTGCGGTTTACGTGAATGCCTCGACGCGCTTCACCGACGGCGGCCAGTTTGGTCTTGGCGCGGAGGTGGCTGTGAGCACTCAGAAGCTGCACGCCCGGGGTCCGATGGGCCTGGAAGCGCTGACCACCTACAAGTGGATCGGCTTCGGTGATGATACCATTCGTGCGTAAATAATCTCGGGTGATGCAAAAATAGCCGTTTGATTCAAAAGGGCATTGACGCATCACCCGGTTAGATCTACTCTTTTGCCCCGTGGTTACGCTCGTAACCGGCCTCTCAGGGCCGATATAGCTCAGTTGGTAGAGCAGCGCATTCGTAATGCGAAGGTCGTAGGTTCGACTCCTATTATCGGCACCATCATTTCATCCAGTACCATCCTCAATTGTCCATTTTTCCTTGTTTTTCGCGGCGTTGGCTGTTTTTTTGTCCATCGTTATCCACCTTTTGCCGTTGCAATCCAAATTTAAAACGGGTACATAAACGGGTATCTGAGTTTGAGGCGGGTACCTATGAAACTAAACGCACGACAGGTCGAGACGGCAAAACCTGCCGAGAAAGACTATAAGCTACCAGACGGCAACGGGCTTATTCTGCTGGTCAAAACCAGCGGGGCGAAATACTGGCGCTATCGCTATACTTTCGCCGGCAAAGAAAAGATGCTGGCGCTCGGTGTGTACCCGGCTGTTTCGCTGGCGGCCGCTCGCGAAAAGCGAGACGAGGCCAGGCGGAACGTTGCAGCAGGTGTTGACCCAGTAAAAGTCAAAAGCCATGTTGCAGCTGCGGCAGCAAAGACGATCACGTTTAAAGAGATTGCTACAGAATGGCACGAATTCAAGAAGCCACGCTGGTCACCTGGCTATGCCTCTGACATTCTCGAAGCATTCAACAAAGATATTTTCCCAGCGGTGGGTAAGCTGCCAGTTGCTGAAATCGAACCGGTTCAGATGTTGACGGCGCTGCGTAAAATTGAGAATCGCGGCGCAACCGAGAAAGCAGCCAAAACACGCAGGTTGTGTGGTGAGGTGTTCAGCTATGCAGTTGCGACCGGGCGCGCGAAGTATAACCCCGTCAGCGAACTGAACAGCGCAATGACCGGGCATAAAGGAGAGTCTTTCCCGTTCCTGACGGCTGAAGAACTGCCCAATTTTCTCGCGGCGCTTGAGAGTTACAAGGGGAGCCCGCTGCCCCGGCTGGGGTTGCAGATCATGATGCTGGCAGGGCTGCGTACTTACGAACTGCGGCATTCAAAATGGGAATGGGTAGATTTCGATAATCGGCTGTGGGAGATACCCGCCGAATTTATGAAGATGGACCGCCCGCACCTGGTACCGCTCTCCGATCAGCTTGTTGTCTTGCTGAAGGAGTTGCACGGTCTGACAGGTCGATACGTGAATATGTTCCCCGGCAGGAATGACCCGTCAAAGGTCATGAGCGAGAACACAATAAACAGGATGATCCACACGCTGGGGTATAAGGGGAGGGTAGTAGGGCATGGCTTCCGGCATACGTTCAGCACCATCCTGAACGATAAAGGATTCAACTCTGACTGGGTTGAACTCCAGATCGCTCACGTGGACAAGAACAATATTCGCGGGGTTTATAACCATGCCCTGTATATGGAAGGGCGTCGGGAAATGATGCAGTGGTATGCGGATTATATTGACCAGCTGCGTTTGATTTAAAGAAACTGTTTTTTCCACTCTTCGACCTCGCCGCGTACCCAGCGGGAGGTTCGGCTCCCGAGCTTCTTAGGCTTCGGAAACTCGTTATTACTGATGCGCTCATAAATGCTGGATTTTTTCAGGCCAACTGAGCGCTCAACCTCTTTGATGTTAATCAGGTCAGTGTCAGAGATAACCGGTGTCATGCTATACCTCTCTTTTTCATGGCATCGAGCAGGATGTCCTGCACTGTTCGTTTTGAGTTGCGCCGCTCCATCACCATTTCGTCCATAGTGCCGGCAGAGATAATGTGGTGAATGAACACCGGGCGGTTGTGTCCGGCCTGAATCTGCCGGGTTGGCCCGATGCGTTCGATAATTTGCTGGTACTGTTCCAGGTCCCACCAGTGCGAGAAAAACACCAGTATGTTGCCGCCATCCTGCATGTTCAGGCCGTGGCCCGCGCTGGCCGGGTGCGCGAACAGCACCGGTATTTTTCCGGTGTTCCAGTCACGTAGCGTCTGTGGATCCTGGTCGAGGTGGCGACCTCGGGGAAACGCTTTAAGCAGGCGCTCAAGGTCGTGTTTCCAGTGGTAGGCCACCAGTACAGGCGCGCCAGCTGCTTCGGTGAGAATACTGTCCAGCGCCTGCAGCTTCGCGTCGTGCAGTTCGGACCAGCTCCCGGCGTCGTCGGTGTACACCGCGCCGCTGGCGATTTGCAGACACTTCACCGTCTTTGCCGCGGCGTTTGGCGCTTCGATGCCTTCGCCGTTCAGTTCGAGGAACATTTCCTTTTCCATTTCGCGATACTGCTGGCGGGTCTTCGGCGGCATGTCCACGCGGATCACGTTATGAATGGGCTCTTTGATATCGAACCAGTCGGCGGCGTCCAGGGAGATAGTCACGTCGGCCAGTGCACGCTGTATCTCGTCTTGCGAGTGTGCAAACGGCTCCAGCTTCGTCCAGCTCTGCCCCGGAAACTGTATTGAGTTGAACCAGCGGGAGGTAAACTCGCCGTAGGTGCGCCCTAGGCGCTGCCCCTGGTCCACAAACCACGCCTGCCCCCACAAATCCACCAGGCCGTTCGGCGCTGGTGTACCGGTGAGATTCATCCAGCGCCGGACGTGCTTATGCGCCACTTTGCCCAGTGCCGCCGCGCGCTTACCACCTCCGCGCAGCCGGAAGGATTTCAGCCGGGTGCTTTCGTCGGGGATAACGGTGCCGAACGGCCAGCGGCCGCCCAGCTCTTCCACCAGCCAGACCAGATTGTCGTAGTTGATGGTAAACACGCTGGCGTTGCTGTTCGCCAGCGCCGCGGCGCGCGCTTTGGCATTACCGACAATTGGCTGTACCTCGATATTGCGCAGATGCCCCCATTTAACCGCTTCATCCGGCCAGGTGCTGGCGGCAACGCGCAGCGGCGCGAGAACCAGCGCGGGCTGTGTCTCCGCTCCCGCCATGAAGAGATCTTCCAGCGTGGTGAGCGTTGCCACGGTTTTACCCATACCCATTCCCGCCCAGATGTTGCAGCGGTTAATATCGATTTCGTGGTTGATGATGAGGTCTTGATAAGGACGGGGGATAAAGATTTTAGATGAGGTCATAACATTTCTCATACCGTCACTAGAAAAGTTTATGAAGTTAATTATTGGGAAAAATCTTTAATAAGACTAAGATGGTAACCCGCAAAGAGTAGTAATAAGAAGAGGTTACGAATGCTTACTGTATATTGTGAGAAAATGACTAATACTGGGTTAAGTGCCCCGATAATAGGCCTAATTGGTATCGCAATAGGTGCAATTCTTGGATTGGCAACGTCATATTTTACCCAACGTTGGCAACACAAAAACGCGCTGCAGTTGGAGAACCAAAAAACAGAGGTGAAACTATTTACTGATCACGTTCTAGCTGATTTGTTAAAATATATTGATACCGAAACCGACTATATACAGCGCATATACGCTATAGGAAACGGCGTATCTGTTAGTAACAATGACTTATTCGGAAATCATCGCTTGGAACTTGCAAAGTACAATGCTTTACTTGGTGTTTTTAAGGATGATGTTCTTATTGGTGATTTTAAAAAGCTATTTACCTATCGTGATAGACTTCAAGAATTTCCTTTAAAAAATAATATGGGTGAAGTGGTAACCGATTCAACAATTGTTTTGGATGAAGCTATAGAGTTAGCAAGTAATATTAAAGCCAACCTATTTGCGCATTGCTCATTTAATAAGCCTAATAAGTAATTATTTCCTCCAGATTTTTGCTATCTAGTACCACCACGTTAAAACCCAGCGCGCGTAGCCGTTCATGCTCGCGCAGCTGGTCGACACGTGGTGGTTTGCCAGGTGCTTTGCATTCGACAAAGACGAGACGGCCGCCGGGTAATGGCTTTGGTAATACCATGCGTGGTTACTCTGCGCTGATCACGCGGTCACCGGCATTCAAGGCCAGCCGTGCCGAACAGTTAAAAATGGCCGTCGGGCTGGAGACCATTCTCCATACCCGTGCGCGTACGATGGGCGACCTGGTGGATGGCTCTGCCAGAACAACGGCGGTCGAAGCGGGTATGGAGCGCGTCACCGATGCATTCGGCAAGCTCACGTTGATGGGGCACTTCGATGATATGAACAAATCGGTAAACGGCATGATCACGTCCGACGGCATTCTCTCCGGCACGTTCGCTGGCCGCCGTCTGGCTAAGCTCGGCATTAACGATAATGTGGCCGCGCGTATCCGCAGCGAGTTCGAAAAACACGGTGAGGTAATCAACGGCTGGCATATCGGCAATTTTGAAAAATGGGACGATCAGCACATTGCTGGCGTTTTCCAGTCGGCGGTGCTCAAAGATGTTAACAATACCGTTATCACTCCGGGGATCGGTGATACACCGCTGTGGGCCAGTACACCGCTGGGTAAAACTATCTTCCAGTTTAAATCATTCGCTACCGCATCCTACAACCGAGCCACGCTGGGTGGCCTGCAGGAGGGAACCGGTCAGTTTTATTATGGTACCGCTTTTCAGATTGGGCTTGGCGCGCTGACGTACGCGCTTAAACAGTCCGCAAATGGTAAAGAGGTTGACTGGTCTCCGCAGAAACTGGTCATTGAGGGGATCGACCGTTCAGGTATTCTTGGCCCGTTAATGGAATATAACAACATGGCAGAGAAAGCCTCTGGTGGTATGGTGGGGCTGGGCGCATTGCTCGGTACTGGAACACAGTCACGTTATGCCAGCCGCGGCTTTATTGGTTCCGCGCTTGGCCCAACGTTCGGCCTGCTCGATACCATCACTGATGTTACTGCTGGCGTGCTTAATGGCGATGCCGGTGATCGGGTGCTGCACAACGTACGTACGCTGCTGCCTGGTAATAACCTTTTCTGGATCGCACCGTTGATAAATCAGGTTGACCCTGGCATGCGATAATCGGTCGGGATTCCGACCTTAAACCCGCGTCATCATAGCCCTGTATTCACTACGGGGCTTTTTTATGCATCAGGATTACAAAACACGCCTTACCGCGCTAACCGATAAACTCACCGATGTGGTGCTTGAAGAAGCCGATCCGGATAACTGGCCGGGGGCAGGTAAAAAACCGAGTGAACTGACCAAAGACGAACGCGGCGACCGCGACTGGGATAAGAAGAATGCAGCTGCATCGCTGACGCTCTTGATTAAGGTGCATTCACTTATCGGCATGCAGACGCGAGGCGGTACACCGTCGGATAATCCCGGAAAGGATGACGAAGCCTTTGAACTGGGCCAGCAGGTTTCAAAAGCAGAGCGAGAGGCGGCCGCAATTATTGAGCGCCTGCAGAAAGGGAAAAAATGATTTCGTTCCTCGCCTTCTTTTTAATGTGGGCGGAGCGAATGAACTGGGACGTTCCGGACTGCCACTATCAGGCCTGCCACTGGCTGGAGCATCGCGGAAACCTCGCGGTGCTTCGCTGTTTCCGTGGTTTCGGTAAATCAACGATCCTTGCGGTCTACAACGCCTGGCGATACTACTGCGAGCGTCAGTACCGCATTCTTCACCAGTCGGAATCAGACGGCACCGCGTATAAAACCAGCCGCGATACGCAGAACGTTCTGCGCAACCATCCGTTGACCAAAGGCATGCTGCCGGACGGGCAGGGGACAGTTGAGCAGTGGTGGGTCAACGGCGCGCTGGATTTACGTAACGGCAGCATGTACGCCAAAGGCATCTTGTCTAACGTAACCTCGGCCCGAGCTAACGAATGTCAGAACGATGACGTTGAGGTCCCCCGTAATATCCAGACGCCTGAGGCACGCGAAAAACTGCGCTATCGCCTAGGCGAGCAGACACACATTCTTATCCCAGGCGGCCGAAAGCTCTACATCGGTACACCGCACACGCATGACAGCCTTTATGATGAGGTCGAGTCTATGGGCGCAGACTGTCTTACCATCCGGCTGTTTGAGAAAGAAAAACGCGTTGAAGCGAAAGACGCCACGCAGCTGCGCTACGAATTATCTTTCAGGCCAGAGTACGTTTTCGCGGGCATCCATAAAGCGGCGCGGCTCTTGGTCGAGGATGTCGATTATAAAATTACGGCCGGCGGTGTTGAGTTTGCCACCGCGCCCGATACCGTTATCGACTTCTACGCGGATTGCGCTTGGCCTGAGCGATTCACTCGCGAGGAAATGGAGAATCGACGTAAAGAAACTCGCACGGTTAACGAGTGGGATAGCCAGTATCAGCTGCACAGTAAACCCGTTGGCGACGTTCGTCTCGATCCTGACCGTATCCGTGAGTACAACATCCATCCGCAGATCCGCTATGCGAACCGTACGGCCTCGCTCTGGCTGGGTAACGTGCAAATCGTTGGCGCTGTCGCCTGGTGGGATGTGGCCACAGGTAAAGTTAAAGCCGATGCTTAGGCGTTCTCGCTGATGCTGACTGATGCCAGAGGGCACCTGTACTGGCACATCTGCAAGGAACTTACGGGGGAACTCGCGGAATTTGACGATAACGACAAAATCACTGGCGGGCAGGTCGCACAGATCAAAGAGCTTGTACTCAAATATCAGATCCCGGTTGTGTGCGTTGAGGTGAACGGCCCCGGCAGTTTCGCGGGTAAATTGCTGCGTCAGGCGCTCAAGGGTACCGGGTGCGGCGTGCGCGAAGAATTCAGCATTACCAACAAGCAGAAACGCATCCTCGATGCATTCGAAGCGCCTCTGTCGTCGCGGTTCTTATGGGCGCATACCGATGTACTGGACGGCCCTGTCTATGACCAGATGCGTGATTTTAATCCGGCTCTGACCAACCAGCCGGATGACTTTATCGATTCTGGTGCCGGCGCAATCAGTCAGACACCAGTACGTATCGGGAAAGTGGTCGGGATTCCGACCGGGCATGCGCGCGAAGATTGGCAGTTAAGTGACGGAGATCATCTGGTCGACGTCGATTACTAACCTGCCAGAGGTTTCGCATCATGTCGGTACCCAACCAGACTCCCTATATTATTTATAACGCCAACGGTCTGACGACTGTTTTCCCCTTCGAGTTCTATATCATCAATGCCGGTGATATTCAGGTATCAATCAACGGTACTGTCGTTACCAGCGGATATTCCGTATCAGGAGTCGGTAACGTCGGCGGGGGTGACGTGGTTTTCGTTACTCCACCTGCAAGCGGTGCAGTGGTCATGCTGGAACGTGTTGTTCCTACCTACCGGTTAACGGATTACCAGGACAACGGCGATCTGTTGGCCGACACAGTGAATAAGGATTTCGACCGCCTCTGGATGGCAATACAGCGTGCCTTTATTTATCTCGGGCTAGCGCTGCGACGTCCGCTATTTGGTGGTCCGTTCAACGCAGAAGGTTATAGGATCGCGAATCTCGGTGACCCGATAAATGCGCAGGATGCAGCGACCAGGAACTATGTCGATAATGTCAGCCTGGTGCGTACGCTGCGTGTTCCTGAGTCTTCAGTCTCCATTCTGCCGCCTGCTGATCAGCGCGCAAACAAGCTTCTGGCGTTTAACGCTGCAGGGCAACCAATCGTCGTTCTGCCAGCTTCTGGTTCGGCGTCCGATGTAATGATAGAACTTGCTAAACCCGATGGCGAAAAGTACATCGGCGAATGTCCAGACATTGCAACGCTACGGACAATCGAGCCATCTTTCGACAAGCAGCGCATCACCGTACGGGAGCACACCGTTGGACTGGGAAAAACGGGTGGCGGGGTATTCTGGTATGACGCCACGGATACGACGTCAACAGATAATAATGGACATTATATTGTCACTACTGCCGGAGCGCGATGGAAGCGAAAAGAAGTTGATGTGAAACCAGAACACTTCGGTTATAACACCACTTATACAGGTGATCAGACCAGCCTTCTTCAGGCAGCAATTTATTTTGCAGTAGAAAAAAATCGTAAGTTTATCGGTTCAACAAGGAATACAATTTACATTACATCTACTATTTACATACCACCATTCTTGACCGCAGATTGGCGCGGTATGAAAATAAAAACGGTGACAAACTCTATCACTGCTGTGCGTCTCAGTAGTGGAAGTGCGACCATTCCGGCACCACCATATAAACCTGGGACGCCTCTTGATCAGCTCGAGATAGAGGGGAGATATAAAACAGGAACAGCAGCAGTTCCTGATGAGACTTTCACAACAAATGGATTGGTGATCGGTGAGTCTGCATCATCGCAAACATCAGATCTGAACATTGTTAATCTGATAGTTCGTGGTTTCCAGTCTTGCATAACGGTAACTGGCCCTAATAGTTATCTTCTGAAATTTGATAATTTGCATTGTGGTGTTGCCTGGTTTAGAGGTTTTGCATGGACAGCATCTTCTAACTCAGGTGAGAATATACAATTCTTTGGTGGTTCAATTTATAACTGCATAAACACTGCTGGAACAGCACAAGGGTTATATATTGCACCAACCGCAAGCTCGGTTGAGCTTACATTTAACGGAACAAGCTTTGATTACAACGACGTAGATGTTTCTCAAAACCTAGGGAACATAACACTTAATGATTGTCATATGGAGAATAATAACAATAATCCCAAGATAACTATAGCAAATACAGCATCAAAAGAGCCTTCCAAGTTAAAAATTAAGGGAGGTAGCATGGGTGGCGGACCAGGGGCAAGCAGTCTTAATCCAACTGTGGAAAGTGCGACAGGAAGGCCTTGTTATATCGATGTTACCTCAGCAGGAACAAGTGTGGTTATTAACGGATTGCAAGTTGGGAGTTTTTACACTATTGGCAACGTTACGCAGGTTGTCAGAAACAGTAGTTCATTAACTATGCGTAAGCTTGAAATCGGTATTTTACAGAATGCCGGACCTGCAACTACGGAAGGATGGCCTCTAAACCCTTCATTCTTTCAGAATCTGCTCACATCATTGGGATTTGGGTCAATCAGTGGCTGGACACTTAATTCTGCCAACGGCGTTACACTGACAGCAGTGACCTCAGTATCGGCTTCACATGACAGTGGTGCTAGACAGCTTGAAAGGTCATCGTCAGGTACGGCAACAGGTATGTCTTTTTATCAGGATGTGCGTGTCAGATCTGGCAAGACAATGATAGTTAAAGCATGGTTGCAAACCCTTGCGATCATAGCTAACGGCGGTACTGCCACTATTCAGACAACTTTCCTGAATGAAGACAAATCAGTCACTGTGCAATCAGCTGCGTTAGCTCAACGAGCTGTAAGCGCTGATGGCACCCTTACTGAATGTGCAACAGTGATTCCGGTTCCGGCAGGGGCTGCATGGATGCGCGTTGCAATTTACGGTACCAACATACCAACAGGGACAACATCCAGAATTTATAGCTCTGGCGAACGCGTTTGGGAGATTTAGGAAACAAATAAAAGCTGGCTCAGAAGCCTGAGCCAGGCTATATCTATTTTTTACAGTTGTCTTGACCTAATGAAATAAGCAGGTTGTTTTCATTCTCAAAAATAGAATATTGATGTGTGGAAAATATTTTATCCATGCTGCCATCACAAGCCTTTTTCTGTAGAGCTTGCGAAAATTTCCTTGCTTCTCCAGAAAAAATAATATTTCTTACCCCGTTATTAATTAATGACTGGCTTAAAGTCATATCGAAATAATTGTTTTTTATGTATTTAAGTATAGGGAATACTCGCGCTGATGTTTTAGATGCTTCAGAGTCTTCTGTGGCACCAAATATGTAGGTATCCTTGCCTTTATTTATTGCTGATAATTTATCTGTCAGTGAGAACAATATGTATGAATCATATCTCTGCTGATGGTAAAGTGCAGATGTTGTCGCATATATAACTGATAAAGATGAGAATATAACACATATTGATAAAATCGATGCTATATTATTTATTTTTTTGCTGCTATTGGCCGGAACCGCTAGCATCATAAATATAATAAAGGTTGCCGGAAACAGAACCCTAACAGGATAATATCCATTGCTAAGAATTAAATTAACCCCAATAGCGCAAAGGAGAATGACAAAAGGAATCACCATCATTATCAATATGTTTATGCATTTTATTCTATTGGCTTCTCCCTTTAATATTTTAATGAATATTTTTACATAAGTTACAGCAAAAATAATAGCGGCAATAGAAATGATCGCACACGAAATATAACCATATGATTGTGATGCTGTCTCAAGTGCGTTTTTCAACCCAGATAAAATAGCATGGGCAAAGTTTGAAGTAAGATCGGCTCTATGTTCGGATCCATTTATTGTTAACTTAACCACCGCGAGATAATAGACTATGCATGCAATGAAAGTTGATAATACAGCCTTTAAAATATAACTTATTGTTTTCTCGCTGTATTTATCTGACTGAAGAAAGTTTGTTATTACCAATAATGGGAATATTGCAATTGCAGGTTGATAAAATGAAAGACAGGCAATAAGCAGTAAGCATGGGAAAACTACTCTATTTTTATTCAGCGAGTCCCATGCCATCACGGGCAACAAAACAGAAAGAACCATTGACAGTGAGTCAAACCTAAAAAGCATATTCCCAAATGTAAGCGGATTAACAGCAATTGTGATACATATTAAAACATTACCTACAGTAATATCTTTGAATGTGTTCTTTAGCAAAATAATTACCAAAGAGCTTAGTGCAAGCATGCTTAATAATTGAGGTAATGGTGTTATATCCGCTAGCCTTACAGAGCTTGTGCTTAAAACAATAGCAAGCCATTCTGTTAGCGGTCTTCCTAACCCAATCCATCCAAAGTAACCTTTGATAGATCTGGTTATATCATCAACAAGATAAATTCTGTCATTAATAAGCGGGTAATAACCAAATATAATTATGACAAGAGAAAGCATGAAGGCGTTAAATGACGACAATTCCTTCTTGTGAAAACTAAACATTATTTTTCCCTTTCAAAATATAACGAGGACGGTTTTTAACCTCAACGTAAATCCTGCCGATATACTCCCCAAGCACACCTATACCTATCAACTGAACGCCGCCAAGGAAAAGTATTGATACCAGCATTGATGGATAGCCGCGAACCGGGTTGCCGAATGCTAACGTGTCGACGATCATCCATGCGCCATAGATAAAGGCCATGCCTGCAACGAACAAACCGATATACGTCCACATGCGCAGTGGAAAAGTTGAGAAACTGGTAATGCCCTCTAATGCAAGATTCCACAGCTTCCATCCATTGAACTTAGAATCCCCGGCAACACGTTCTGCGCGGGCATATTCAACAACATCAGTGCGGCC
>NZ_JBMKJN010000031.1:0-52246 GCF_049236805.1 Enterobacter cloacae complex sp. XAL002 | reverse complement strand
ATTTAGAAAGCAACTTTATTGCTTCTGCATAAAAAAATTACTGGGGATCCCTCAGCCCATGGGGAGAGGGAGAAGGGCACGTACCGTAGGCCGGGTAAGCGCAGCGTCACCCGGCAGGATTTTAAAAGCGCGTGTCCACGGCTGAAGCCAGCTTCTCCAGCAGCCGTTCGCTGTCTTCCCAGCTCAGGCACGGGTCGGTGATCGACTGGCCGTACACCATTTGCTGTCCGGCGACGATCTTCTGCGTGCCTTCTTTGATAAAGCTCTCCGCCATAATTCCTGCAATGGCGGTCGAGCCGCTGCGGATCTGCTGGCAGACTTCATCGCAGACGTCCAGCTGGCGGCGGTGCTGTTTCTGGCAGTTGCCGTGGCTGAAATCCACCACCAGATGCTCCGGCAGGTCAAATTCCGCCAGCGTTTCGCAGGCGGCGGCAATATCTTCTGCATGGTAATTCGGTTTTTTACCGCCACGCATAATGATATGTCCGAACGGGTTGCCGCTGGTCTGGTAGATGGTCATCTGGCCGTTTTTATCCGGGGAGAGGAACATATGGCTGGCGCGTGACGCGCGGATGGCATCAACGGCGATGCGGGTATTGCCGTCCGTTCCGTTTTTGAAGCCCACCGGGCAGGAGAGCGCCGACGCCATTTCACGGTGGATCTGGCTTTCGGTGGTACGCGCGCCAATCGCGCCCCAGCTAATGAGGTCGGCAATAAACTGTCCGGTCACCATATCCAGAAATTCGGTAGCGGTCGGCACGCCCAGCTCGTTAACCTGTAGCAGCAGCTTACGCGCCAGCGCAATGCCGTGATTCACCCGGTAACTACCGTTCAGATCGGGATCGGATATCAATCCTTTCCAGCCCACGACAGTACGCGGTTTTTCAAAGTAGGTACGCATCACGATCTCCAGGCGATCCTGATACGTGCCGCGCAGCGTCTGAAGGCGTTGTGCATAATCCATCGCCGCGTCCAGGTCGTGGATGGAGCAGGGGCCAATTACTACCAGAAGACGTTTGTCTTCACCATTGAGAATTTTTTCGATGCGGCGACGGGAGGCCGTCACATGGTCCGCCACCTCGGCGGAAACGGGGTGCAGCCGGGCCAGCTCAGCCGGGGTGACCAGGCTATCAATGCGCGCGGTGCGCAGTTCGTCGGTTTTGTTCATGGAATGTCTCAGAAATTTTTTGCTTCATCGGCAGACTACCGGGAAGTGATGGGCATCACCTTAAACCAATCCCTGCTGATTTCAAGTTCGGGGCACGTCGCCCCGAGGATGGCATGATAATAACTGAAACTGGATTAATGTACTAGCATATTAGTACATGCGGCGATTCAGTCCCATGATATCGAGGATCTTGGTGGCAATTTCTTCTACTGAATAGTTGGTACTGTTCAGCCAGGGGATCTGATTTTTCCGGTACAGCGCTTCGACTTCGGAGACTTCCATTCGGCACTGGCGCATTGAGGCGTAGCGGCTGTTCTCGCGACGTTCTTCGCGGATCGCCGCCAGTCGTTCCGGGTTGATGGTCAGCCCAAACAGCTTATGCTGAAGCGGCTTGAGCGCGGCAGGCAGCACCAGGTTGTCCATATCATCGGCAATAAAGGGGTAGTTAGCGGCGCGAATGCCAAACTGCATTGCCAGGTAAAGGCTGGTGGGGGTTTTACCGCAGCGCGACACGCCTAGCAAAATGACCTGCGCCTGGTCCAGATTGCGCAGCGAGATCCCGTCGTCGTGCGCCAGAGTGTAGTCAATGGCGGCAATACGCGCATCGTATTTGGTCAGGTTGCCGGGGTTCAGCCCGTGGGTACGGTGAGCGATCGGCGTCGGGTCGAGCTTCAGCTCGCTTTGCAAGGGTGCAACCAGCGCCTGCACGATATCCTGACAGAAGCCCTCGCTTTGCAGAATGATGTTGCGGATCTCAGGGATCACAATGGAATAGAACACCAGCGGACGAACACCGGTCTGCTGGTAAATGGCGTCGATCTGGTCCTTGACCGCTTTGGCCCGGCTCTCGTTTTCCACGAACGGCAGCGTGATGCTGTTTATCGACACGGGAAACTGCGACATCACCGCGTGTCCCAGCACCTCGGCGGTAATCGCCGTCCCATCAGAAATATAAAAAACGTGGCGATCGACAGCATTATCCATTTTATCCACCCTGAATAGCGTACGTAATTGCCTGAAAGCATAAATTAAAAAAGTTAATTGCACAGCAAAGAACTTATCTGAATTTAAAATGAAATGGTGTTTTTGATTTTCCTGAAAAGTGGATTTCATTTTCTGATTAGCGGCGTTATTTCTATGGTTTTTGACGGAATCTATAGGAATCATCGGGTTAGCGAGGGCGGGGGAACTGTCCGAAAAGTTGAAAATTTAAATTGCTTACACGATTCACCGTTTTTTTAGCGGAAATAAATATGCCAGTATAAATACGTAGTCAGGTGTTTCTTACTCCGATCAAATATCACAAAAGGATTGTTTCGATGTCCAACAATGGCTCGTCACCGCTGGTGCTTTGGTATAACCAACTCGGCATGAATGATGTAGACAGAGTTGGGGGCAAAAATGCCTCCCTGGGTGAAATGATTACAAATCTGTCCGGTATGGGTGTCTCCGTACCAAACGGGTTTGCCACAACCGCCGATGCGTTTAACCTGTTTTTAGACCAGAGCGGTGTAAACCAGCGCATTTACGACCTGCTGGATAAAACGGATATTGATGATGTCACCGAGCTTGCCAAAGCCGGCGCGCAAATCCGCCAGTGGATTATCGACACACCTTTCCAGCCGGAACTGGAAAAAGCCATTCACGACGCCTACAACCAGCTCTCCGCTGACGATGCGCAGGCCTCCTTTGCCGTGCGTTCTTCTGCAACCGCAGAAGATATGCCCGATGCCTCGTTCGCCGGACAGCAGGAAACCTTCCTGAACGTTCAGGGTTACGATGCGGTGCTGGTGGCGGTGAAGCACGTGTTTGCTTCCCTGTTTAATGACCGCGCCATCTCCTATCGCGTGCACCAGGGCTACGACCATCGCGGCGTCGCGCTTTCCGCCGGCGTGCAGCGCATGGTGCGCTCGGACGTAGGCTCTTCCGGCGTGATGTTCTCTATCGACACTGAGTCCGGCTTCGACCAGGTGGTGTTTATCACCTCCGCGTGGGGTTTGGGCGAGATGGTGGTGCAGGGGGCGGTGAACCCTGACGAATTCTACGTGCACAAGCCTACGCTGGCGGCTAACCGTCCGGCAGTGGTACGTCGCACCATGGGTTCGAAAAAAATTCGCATGATCTATGCTCCGACGCAAGAGCATGGCAAGCAGGTCACCATTGAAGATGTGCCGCAGGAGCAGCGGGATCGCTTCTCGCTCACCGACGCCGAAGTGGAAGAGCTGGCGAAGCAGGCGGTGCAGATTGAAAAACACTATGGCCGTCCAATGGACATCGAGTGGGCGAAAGACGGACACACCGGCAAGCTGTTTATCGTGCAGGCGCGTCCGGAAACCGTCCGTTCGCGCGGTCAGGTCATGGAGCGCTACACCCTGCACGCGCAGGGCAAAATTGTCGCGGAAGGCCGCGCAATTGGTCACCGCATCGGTGCCGGTCCGGTGAAAGTGATCCACGACATCAGCGAGATGAACCGCATTCAGCCCGGCGACGTGCTGGTGACCGACATGACCGACCCGGACTGGGAACCGATCATGAAAAAAGCGGCTGCCATCGTCACCAACCGCGGCGGCCGTACCTGTCACGCGGCTATTATCGCCCGTGAGCTGGGGATCCCGGCGGTAGTCGGCTGCGGTGATGCCACCGAGCGCATGAAGGACGACCAGAAGGTGACGGTCTCCTGCGCTGAAGGCGATACCGGGTACGTGTATGCCGATATCCTCGACTTCAGCGTGAAAAGTTCCAGCGTGGATACCATGCCGGACCTGCCGCTGAAGATCATGATGAACGTCGGTAACCCGGACCGCGCGTTTGACTTCGCCTGCCTGCCGAACGAAGGCGTGGGCCTGGCGCGTCTGGAATTTATTATTAACCGCATGATCGGGGTGCACCCGCGTGCGCTGCTGGAGTTCGACGACCAGGACGCAAAACTGCAAAACGAAATCCGCGAGATGATGAAGGGGTACGACTCGCCGAAAGAGTTCTATGTGGGTCGTCTGACGGAAGGGATCGCCACGCTCGGCGCGGCCTTCTACCCGAAACGCGTGATCGTGCGTCTGTCGGACTTTAAGTCCAACGAATACGCCAACCTGGTGGGCGGCGAACGCTACGAGCCGGAAGAAGAGAACCCGATGCTGGGCTTCCGCGGCGCCGGACGCTACGTGTCGGAAAGCTTCCGCGACTGCTTCGCGCTGGAGTGCGAGGCGGTAAAACGCGTGCGCAACGACATGGGGCTGACCAACGTGGAAATCATGATCCCGTTCGTCCGTACCGTGGATCAGGCGAAAGCGGTGGTGGATGAGCTGGCGCGTCAGGGGCTGAAGCGCGGTGAGAACGGGCTGAAGATCATCATGATGTGTGAAATTCCGTCCAACGCCCTGCTGGCCGAGCAGTTCCTGGAGCACTTCGACGGCTTCTCCATTGGCTCGAATGACATGACGCAGCTGGCGCTCGGCCTGGACCGCGACTCCGGCGTCGTCTCTGAGCTGTTCGATGAGCGTAACGAGGCGGTGAAAGCGCTGCTCTCCATGGCCATCCGCGCGGCGAAGAAACAGGGTAAATATGTCGGGATCTGCGGCCAGGGTCCTTCTGACCATGAAGACTTTGCGGCCTGGCTGATGGACGAGGGAATTGATAGCCTCTCCCTGAACCCGGACACCGTGGTGCAAACCTGGCTGAGCCTGGCAGAGCTGAACAAGTAAAACCTGCATAACCTGAAAAAGGCGAGGATATCTGTCCTCGCCTTTTTTATTTTCCTGCGAATATGCTCACCATCACAAATAAAGCAAAAAACCAAATATCATAATTTATCTGTTAATTTAGACAATTGTTAGTGGGCAGGGCGTTGCTAATACTTGAGCCTTACCGCGTACATCCGTCGGGGTGATGCGCGACTGGTTGAAATACGTTTTAACCTGATAAAAAGGCAAATAACAATGACAATCTCCTCTGTATTACGTACCAAAGATAAAATAGGTTATGGCCTCGGTGATATGGCCAGCGCGCTGGTCTGGCAAACGGCAACGTTATTTCTCGCGTATTTCTATACGGACGTATTCGGTTTGCCGGCGGCCATTATGGGCACCATGTTTTTAGTGGTGCGCGTGATCGATGCGTTTGTCGATCCGTGCATTGGCGCGCTGGTGGACCGCACTCAGACCCGCCACGGTCGTTTTCGTCCCTGGCTGCTCTGGTTTGCCATTCCGTTTGGCGTGAGCTGCCTGATTACCTTCTACGTACCGGATGCCGGGCAGACGGCGAAAATTGTCTATGCCTGCGTAACCTATGCCATCCTGAGCCTGATCTACTCCGCGATTAACGTTCCATACTGCGCCATGCCCGGCGCGCTGACGCTCGACCCGCGCGAGCGCCACTCGCTGCAATCCTGGCGCTTTGGCCTGTCGTTTATCGGCGGGTTGATTGTAACGGTCATCGCGCTGCCGCTGGTCTCATTATTAGGTCAGGGGAATGTGCAAAAAGGTTATTTCTATGCCATGAGCCTGATGGGGCTGCTGGGTATTATTTTATTCTTCTGCTGCTTCTTTATGACCCGGGAGCGTTACTCGCCACGCAATGACACCTCCGGCTCGATGCTGACGGATTTAAAACTGCTGGCCGCCAACAGCCAGTGGCGAATTGTTTTTCTGTTTAATATTTTACTGTTAACCGCCGTCGTGACGCGTGGCTCTGCGACCATGTATTACGTTAACTATGTTCTGTTACGTCCTGAACTGGTCTTTGCCTTTATTGTTTCCGGCATGGTGGCATCCTTAAGCGGCGCATTATTATCTGAACGCCTGCTGGGGAAATTTGATCGCGTACGTGCCTATCAGTGGACCATTATTTCTTTCGTTATTTTTGGCGCGTTGATTTTCTTCATTCCTCCTTCGCAGGTGTGGCTGATATTCGGTCTGAATATTGTGTTTAGTTTTATTCAGAACCTGACCACGCCGCTGCAATGGACCATGTTCTCCGATGTGGTGGACTACGAAGAACACCGCAGCGGCCGCCGTCTGGACGGGCTGGTCTTTTCTACCGCCCTGTTTGCCATCAAGTTTGGGCTGGCGCTGGGTGGGGCGGTGGTCGGTTGGGTGCTGGGCATGGTGGATTACGCGCCCGGACAGGCAAACCAGGCGCCTCACGTTCTCGCAACCATCAATGCCCTGTTCACCCTGATCCCCTGCGCGCTGTTCCTCTGCATGGTGGCGCTCCTTGCTATCTACAAACTCAACAGCCGACTGGTGGATTCCATTGCCCGTGAGCTGGCCAGCAAGCGAGACATTCGAAACGATGCGGGGCAGCTCAGCCCGGTAACCCAATCCGCACTACAGGAGTAAACCATGACTGTGATCTACAAGGACGCGGGACGTCCCGTACACGAGCGTGTCGCTGATTTACTGGCGCGTATGACGCCGGAAGAGAAATTTGCCCAGATGCACGCGTACTGGCTGATCCTCGATGAACACGGCAACCACCGCGAGCGTAGCGATTTGAGCGATGAGTTCGCCGGCGTGAGCGAACAGGCGTCCCTCAGCGAAAGGCTGAAGCTGGGCGTCGGGCAGATCACCCGTCCGCTCGGCACGCACATTGTTGATGCAAAAACCGGCGTGCGTGCCGCTAACCGCCTGCAACGTATGATGATGGAGGAGACCCGGCTCGGCATTCCGGCGCTGTTTCATGAGGAGTGTCTGGTGGGGCTGCTGTGCAAAGATGCAACCCTGTTCCCGTCGTCGCTGAACTACGGTTCCACCTGGGACCCGGCGCTGGTGCAGCGCGCGGCGGAGCAGATTGGCAACGAGGCCCGGTCTGTCGGGTGCCAGCAGGGGCTGGCCCCGGTGCTGGATGTCTCGCGCGATGTGCGCTGGGGACGGACGGAAGAGACCTTTGGGGAAGATCCGTGGCTGGTAGGGGTGATGGCGACGGCGTACGTGAAGGGGTTGCAGGGCGATAAGCGCGATCTGCTGGCGACCCTGAAACATTACGTGGGGCACTCCTTCAGCGAAGGGGCGCGCAATCATGCGCCGGTCCATCTGGGTTTCAGCGAGCTAAACGATACCTTCCTGCTACCGTTTGAGATGGCGGTGAAGCTGGCCAACGCCGGTTCGGTGATGCCGGCCTATCATGACATCGATAATCAGCCAGGGCACAGCGACCATTTCCTGCTCACCACCGTGCTGCGTGAACAGTGGGGCTTCGACGGCATTATTGTCGCGGATTACGGCGGCGTCAGCCTGCTGCACCAGCACCATGGGATTTCTCACGGTCCAGCAGAATCGGCGGCGCTGGCGTTTAACGCCGGGCTGGACGTGGAATTGCCGAAGGATGACTGCGCGCGTCATCTGGCGGAAGCGGTAGAGCGTGGGCTTATCTCAATGGCGAAAGTGGATGAGATTGTGGCGCGCGTGCTAAGTGAAAAATTCCGTCTCGGGCTGTTTGAAAAACCGTACGCCGACGAAAAAGGTATCGATTTGCAGAATGAGGCGACCCGGCAGGTGGCGCGCGAGGTGGCAACAAAATCGATCACGCTGCTGGAAAATAACGGCATTTTGCCCCTCGGCGGAAAACCCCGTGTAGCGGTAGTGGGGCCGACGGCGGACGATCCGCTGGCGTTGCTGAGCGGCTACAGCTTCCCGGTTCACCTGATCATCAGCGATATGGTTGAAGAGACCTCGCAGGTGACAACCCCGCGCGCGGCGCTGGAACAGTACCTTGGTGCATCGCAGATACGTTACGCCAAAGGGTGCCACATTATCGAAAAACGGATGGCGGGTGCGCCGGTGTTCCCGGGCGACAGCGGCGGTAAACCGATGCAGCAATCGCCGGTTTCACAACGCACGGATTTGATCCCCGAAGCCGTGAGCGCGGCAAAAGAGAGTGACGTGGTGGTGGCCTGCGTGGGCGACCTCGCCGGGCTATTCCAGAGCGGCACCGTGGGGGAAGGATCGGATACCGATTCGCTGAATCTGCCGGGCGTGCAGCAACAGCTGCTTGAGGAGCTGGTGGCAACCGGCAAGCCGGTAATTGTCGTCATGACGGGCGGGCGTCCTTATAACCTTCAGGGGCTGGAAGAGAAGGTGGCCGCGCTGATGATGGCCTGGGCGCCGGGGCAGGAAGGGGGCTGGGCGATTGCCGATATCTTAACCGGCCGCGCGGAGCCGCAGGGCAGGCTGGTAGTCAGCGTGCCGAAAAACGCCGGGGCGATGCCGTACTACTATAACCACAAGCTGAAAAGCGGCGGCACGCCGTTTGCGTTCCATTTCGGCGCACTTTACCCGTTCGGTTACGGTCTGGGCTGGACGCAGTTTCGCTGGAGTGCGGCGCGTCTCGCTGAAAGCCACGTCCCGGTCGACGGAGAGGTGGTGTTAAGCGTCGATGTCAGCAACATCGGGGAGCGCAGCGGCAGCGAAGTAATACAGGTGTACGTGCGTGACAAAGTCGCGACGCAGGTTCGTCCGCTTCAGGAGCTGAAAGCGTTTCAACGCGTTACGCTTTCACCGGGAGAAAACGCCACCCTGACCTTTACCCTGCCGGTGGAGATGTTTAATTTCACCCGCCGGGACGGGAAGCGGATTGTCGAGCCAGGGGAATTTGAGCTACAGGTTGGCGCATCCTCGGCGGATATACGCGAGGTGGTGAACGTGCAGGTGACCGGGGAGACGCGGGTGCTGGAGGGGGAATGGCAGATGTTGAGTAGGAGTGAAATTTGTAAAAATTAATATTCAGGACTCGCCTGGCCACAAAGGCGAGTCCTCTTTCAAGCAATTAAAAGAAGAAAATGAACTTACAAAGCACTAATAACTTAAAAAAATAGTTCGCATAAGAATAGTCTTAGCCGCCTTGCTCTGAGCCTGGAACTGATATAGCTACTCCTCACCGTCTGCTGGTTGCAGGACTGCGCCAGATAGCCTGATAGGTTTGATGAGCTATAAAAGATGAAATTTAAATGAAGATACGGACTCTGTCTGATTTAAGTTCCCTGTGCAACGGCTACATGACAACGCAATGCAGGGAAAACGAAGAACTACAGTGCATAGCGTCAGAACTCAGGATTCAATAAGTAACTGGAGAGGTTAAGTGGTTGTAGATATTTCGGTGTTATTCATTATTCTTTTAATGATTGTGTGCGCCCTGATTTATCGCCTTTCTGTCATGGAAGATAAGTTGTTAGCAATGGAGTTAAGACACGCTACGGAAGTCAACGCAGCGCGTAGAGAAGGGTATATAAACTGCATGAATCTTCATGCTCAGGTTGAAAAAAGTATAAAAGATAAAGCTAAATGATGGCGTTTTTAGGAACGCCAATTGGCTGTTGGTACGAGAAAGATATTCAGTTGATAGTGAAATGGCATATGCTTATGACGAATGGAACTAAACAGTAAAACTCTTTCATCGCTATTCATCCGTCTGTAATGAACGGTTGTTTCGTTTAAAACACGCCTAAATCCTGTGCGCTCAGCATAAGGTAAATAAAAAAAAGCCCATCGTGGGAGATGGGCAAAGACTACACACAGCAATTCGTTGTTTCACTCAGGGGATTTCCATGCTTATAAATCAAGGTGTTGATTTATAACCGTGTCTTAATAGTAGGCATGCCAACTTTATGAGTCGATCGGATTCGTCTCAATAGTTAAAGGGAGGTAAAGATTTCTTGAAGAGAATGACGGTTTTAGGCATGAAAAGGCGGGTCTGACCAGTGCGCAGAGAATAAATAGTTTAGCAACGTTTAAGTATTCCTGCGAAGAGTGTAGGCCGGGTAAGCGTTAGCGCCACCCGGCAAAGGTTATTACTGCGCGTTCTTATCTTCCAGCTCTTCAAGTTCGCTTAAGATGAGGTCCGGATCGGTTCCGGGTGGCGGCACTTCATGCACCCAGGCAGAGAAGAGACGCCAGGTTACCGCAAGCAGCACCGGACCGATAAACAGGCCAATCATGCCGAAGGCAATCAACCCCCCGATCACCCCGGACAGGATCAGAATCAGCGGCAGATCAGCGCCCATGCGGATGAGGAGAGGACGAATCACGTTATCCATGGTGCCCACCACGCAACTCCAGACCAGCAGCACCGTGCCCCAGGTCGTGTCCCCCGTCCAGTAAAGCCAGATAATGCAGGGAACCAGCACCAGCAGCGGACCAAGCTGTGCCAGACAGGTCATCAGCATGACAACGGTGAAAATGGTGGCATAAGGTACGCCGGAAACCGCCAGCCCGATACCGCCAAGCACCGCCTGCACCAGCGCTGTGACCACCACGCCGAGCGCCACCGCGCGAACGGCCTGGGCTGCCAGCAGCACGGCCGCATCGCCGCGTTTACCTGCCAGCCGGGTGGCGAAATGGCGTACCCCCAGCGCAACCTGCTCGCCGCGCCAGTACAGCAGGGCGCTGAAGACCAGCATCAACGTACAGTGCATCATGAAGCGACCAATATGTGCAGCCTGCCCGACAAACCAGGTGGTGGTTGTGCCGATGTACGGGCGCACTTTGGCCATCAGGGCGCTACCGCCCATCTCCAGCAGGCTGTGCCAGCCGCTGTATAGTTTTGCGCCCACAACAGGAATGCTGTTCAGCCACGCGAGATCCGGCAGCGTCATGTCACCGCTGGTGACCGCGCGAATAACCGGGCCGCTGCTGTCAACCAGGCTGTTAACCAGCAGCGCAATGGGAATAATAAACAGCAGGAACAGCAGCAGCGTCATCACCAGCACGGCAAGGCCGCGGCGACCAAACAGCAGTTTCTGCAAACGTAAGAGTAAAGGCCAGGTTGCGACCACGACGGTCGCGGCCCAGGCAAATCCGAGCACGAAAGGACGAACAATCCACAGACACGCAATAATCATAATGGCTAAGAACAGCACCGACAGCAGTATCTGTGCGACATCCCTGGGCTGACGAAGATTGACCATAAACGAAACTTTCCTTAAATGAACACCAGCAAGGCTGATGGGAATATAAACCGCATCTCTCTAATCATTAGTGATTTCAGCGATTTTTGACAGGCGGATTTTGCCCGTAATTCTACGAAGCACATAAGAAAAAAATGTGATAAAACTTTCCAGACACAACGCAAACGATTTCACACTATTCTCATTAGGGTCGACAGCAATGATCCCACAGATTTCTCAGGCACCGGGCGTCGTTCAACTGGTGCTTAATTTTTTGCAGGCACTGGAGCAACAGGGTTTTACAGGTGATACCGCCACCGATTATGCCGACAGGCTGACGATGGCAACCGATAACAGTATTTACCAGCTTCTTCCCGATGCCGTCGTTTTCCCGCGCTCTACCGCCGATGTGGCCCTCATCGCCCGTCTGGCGTCGCAGGAGCGTTTCAGCTCCCTGGTCTTTACCCCGCGCGGCGGCGGGACGGGCACCAATGGGCAGGCGCTGAACCAGGGCATCATCGTTGATATGTCCCGCTATATGAATCGCATCATTGAGATCAACCCGGAAGAGGGGTGGGTGCGTGTGGAAGCGGGGGTAATCAAAGATCAGCTGAATCAGTTTTTAAAACCGTATGGCTATTTTTTTGCGCCCGAGCTTTCCACCAGTAACCGCGCAACCCTTGGCGGGATGATCAACACCGATGCCTCAGGGCAGGGCTCGCTGGTCTACGGCAAAACCTCCGATCACGTCATGGGTGTGCGGGCGGTGCTGCTGGGGGGCGATATTCTCGATACCCAGCCGTTGCCGGTCGAACTGGCTGAAACGCTGGCAAAAGAGAGCACCACCAGCGGACGGATTTATCGCACCGTGCTGGAGCGCTGCCGCGAAAATCGCGAACTGATCCTCGACAAATTCCCGAAGCTCAATCGCTTCCTGACGGGCTACGATCTGCGCCATGTCTTTAATGACGATCTGAGCCAGTTCGATCTTACCCGCGTACTGACCGGGTCAGAAGGGACGTTGGCCTTTATCACCGAAGCGCGTCTGGATATCACCCCGCTGCCGAAGGTGCGCCGTCTGGTGAACGTCAAATACAACTCCTTTGACTCCGCGCTGCGTAATGCCCCGTTTATGGTGGAGGCGCGGGCGCTGTCGGTGGAAACCGTTGATTCAAAAGTCCTGAACCTGGCCCGGGAAGATATTGTCTGGCATTCGGTGAGCGAACTGATTACCGACGTGCCGGATAAAGAGATGCTCGGTCTGAACATCGTCGAGTTCGCCGGCGATGACGCAGAGCTGATTGAGAGCCAGGTGAGCACGCTCTGCCAGCGTCTGGATGAGCTGATTGCACAGGGGGAAGGCGGCGTCATTGGCTGGCAGCTGTGTAACGACCTCTCCGGCATCGAGCGAATCTACGCGATGCGTAAAAAGGCGGTGGGGCTGCTCGGTAACGCGAAAGGGGCGGCGAAGCCGATTCCGTTTGCGGAAGATACCTGCGTGCCGCCGGAGCATCTGGCGGATTATATTGTGGAGTTTCGTGCGCTGCTCGACAGCCATGGTCTGAGCTATGGCATGTTCGGGCACGTTGACGCGGGTGTGCTACACGTGCGCCCGGCGCTGGACATGTGTGATCCGCAGCAGGAGATCCTGATGAAGGAGATCTCCGACGAAGTCGTGGCCCTTACGGCCAAATATGGCGGTTTGTTATGGGGAGAGCATGGCAAAGGATTCCGCGCCGAGTACAGCCCGGCGTTTTTTGGCGAACAACTCTACGCCGAGCTGCGTAAGGTGAAAGCCGCTTTTGATCCTGATAACCGTCTTAACCCGGGTAAAATCTGCCCGCCAGAGGGCGTTGATGCGCCGATGTTGCAGGTAGACGCCGTCAAGCGCGGCACCTATGACCGACAAATTCCGATTGCGGTACGCGCTTCCTGGCGCGGCGCGATGGAGTGCAACGGCAACGGGCTGTGCTTCAACTTCGATGTGAAAAGCCCGATGTGTCCGTCGATGAAAATCACCAGCAACCGCATCCACTCCCCAAAAGGACGTGCGACGCTGGTGCGCGAATGGCTGCGCCTGCTGGCTGACCGCGGCATTGACCCGCTCAAGCTGGAACTGGAGCTGCCGGAAAAACGCGCCAGCCTGCGCGGGCTCATCGAACGGACCCGCAACAGCTGGCATGCGAATAAAGGCGAATACGATTTCTCGCATGAGGTGAAAGAGGCGATGTCCGGCTGCCTGGCGTGCAAGGCGTGTTCAACCCAGTGCCCGATTAAAATTGATGTGCCGGAATTCCGTTCCCGCTTCCTCCAGCTGTACCACACGCGTTATCTGCGCCCGATGCGCGATCATCTGGTGGCAACGGTGGAGAGTTACGCGCCGCTAATGGCTCGTGCGCCAAAAACCTTTAACTTCTTTATCAATCAGCCGCTGGTGCGCAAACTGTCTGAAAAACATATCGGCATGGTGGATCTGCCGCTGCTGTCGGTGCCATCGCTCCAGCGTCGGCTGGTGGGGCACCGCTCGGCGAACATGACCCTGGAACAACTGGAAGCATTAAGCCCTGAGCAGAAAGCGAAGGTGGTGCTGGTGGTGCAGGATCCGTTTACCAGCTATTACGATGCGCAGGTGGTGGCTGATTTTGTCCGTCTGGCAGAGAAAATTGGCTACCAGCCGGTGGTACTGCCGTTCTCGCCGAACGGCAAGGCGCAGCACATTAAAGGTTTCCTGACCCGCTTCGCGAAAACCGCGCAGAAAACTTCAGATTTCCTGAATCGCGTGGCGCAGCTCGATATGCCAATGGTGGGCGTCGATCCGGCGCTGGTGCTCTGTTACCGGGATGAATATAAGCAGACGCTCGGCGATAAGCGCGGTGATTTTCAGGTCTTACTGGTGCATGAGTGGCTGCCTGCGGTGCTGAAGCAAACGGCCCCTCAGGAGGTCAGCGGAGAATCCTGGTACCTGTTTGGGCACTGCACTGAAGTGACCGCGCTGCCGACGGCGCCTGCCCAGTGGGCTTCTATCTTCGCGCGCTTTGGCGCGAAGCTGGAAAGCGTCAACGTGGGCTGCTGCGGTATGGCCGGAACCTACGGTCATGAAGTCAAAAACCACGCTAACTCGCTCGGCATTTACGAGCTGTCGTGGCACCAGGCAATGCAGCGCCTGCCGCGTAACCGCTGTCTGGCGACGGGCTACTCCTGCCGCAGCCAGGTGAAACGGGTGGAAGGTAACGGCGTTCGCCATCCCTTGCAGGCTTTACTGGAGATTATCGGATGATCTGGAAACGTGCGGTCACTCTGCAGGCCTTAAATGCCATGGGTGCGGAAAACATGGTCGGTTTGCTGGATATCCAGTTTACGCGCATTGGCGATACCGAACTTGAAGCGACGATGCCAGTAGACAGTCGTACTCATCAACCGTTTGGCCTGCTGCACGGCGGTGCGTCCGTCGTGCTGGCCGAAACGCTGGGGTCGGTCGCGGGTTACCTGTGTACGGAAGGGGAGCAGAAGGTGGTCGGGCTGGAGGTCAATGCCAACCACATCCGCTCCGTTCGCAGCGGGCGCGTGCGCGGTGTTTGCCGCGCACTGCACGCCGGAAGTCGTCATCAGGTGTGGCAGATTGATATTCTGGACGAGCAGGATCGCCTGTGTTGTTCATCCAGACTGACGACGGCCGTTGTGTAAAGTTTCCGAATGTCTTGCTTTTGGTCAAAAATTAGCCGTCTGATTGTGATATACTGGTCACGTTTTGAACATAAGCGAGGACATCATGGATACTGAAATAACCCCAACACAGCTGGCAATTGAATATTTACGTCGCGATAAAAGCAATCTGTCTCCGGCGCAGTACCTGAAAAAGCTGAAACAACTTGAGCTGGAATTTACGGATTTGCTGGCGCTCTCTTCAAACGAGCTGAAAGAAGAGATCTACTTTGCCTGGCGGTTGGGCGTTCACGTCCATTGAGCAGTGAAGAAAAGGCCGCCCGCGCGGCCTTTTTTGTGTCTGAAACTCAGTATTTGGCAGGCAGTTTGTTAATTTTAATGAGCCGGCCTTCTTCCATTTCGATGAACCCGCCCGTTTTCAGGTCAGCCAGTATCCGCATTACGCCGCTGCGGGAAAGCCGGGTTTTATCCCGGATGTACCTTTCCGCCGTCACGCTGCGTCGGTAGTTGTCATCTTCCTGCATCAGCATCATGAGCTGCTGACGAATCATCTCGTAAGCCGTTGGCGCACCTTTCGGCATGACGTTGTGATAAAGGCGGTTATAGACAAACATCAGATGATTAGAAAGCAGCCCCCATAAAGCCTTCTCTTTGATAACTTCTGCCACCCGATCGGTTGCTAGCACGCCGATCAGGCATGGCGTCACCGTTTTGAGATAATCGTTAAAATATATGTCCGTCAGATTAGCGAGACCAAACAGGGCGGGGCTGCGCGCGGTGGTAAGCATCATGTCGTCGCTTCTTCTGTATATCGCGATTGTGCCCTCGAGAATTAAATAACACATACTCTGCCCGTTAACCTGCAGATCAAGTTGCTCACCGGGATCGGTTTTATACGTGGCGCAGTGCGGCTGTAAGTGGGAAATCAGTTCCTGGGCATAGGGAGAGCCGCGATGCGATGGTTTGTCAGAAGACATAGCGTTAACCTGGAAAGAGACTGTACTTTCTATAGTGTCGCTCTTATTTTCCACCTTCTCCAGAGATAAAAACAGCCTCAGTACTTGCGGGGTAAGTGATGGATCTCGATTAGCACGCCGCGCTCCATAGTGATGTATTTCCCCGTCCGCAACTCCGCCAGGATCCGCATAATGCCGCTGCGTGAAAGATAGGTGCGGCTTTTGATATAGGCTGCGGCGGTAATGCTTTGTCTTATGGCTTCCGGCTCCTGCATCAGTTCTACCAGCTGAAAGCGGATAATGTCGTAAGCCGACATCTGCGATATCTGGGCACAATGTTCGTAAACGCGCGATGCGGTATAGATCAGCAGGTTCGAGAAGGACTCCCATAAATTCTGTTGTGCGACTACGTGATTAAAACGCTCCAGCGTAACGCTAGCCACCTCTGAAGTTTCCAGCGCTCTGACGTAGAGGTGCTCAGAAGAAAACTGGCTGCTCACGCCGAGTATAAAAGGTGCGGATTCGGAATTTAAGACGATACCGTCACCTCGACGATGCAATGCCACGCTGCCATGTAACAGTAAAAAGCACTGGCGGATATCACCGGAATAATAATGGATGACTTCACCTTTAGCCATGATGCATCTTTCCGTATGCGGCAAAACATTATCGATTATTTTTTCAATGTGCTTAAGAGGCTTAGCGCCAAGCACTGTTGTTATTTCATTGCCTGAAACGGGCGCAATACGGGTGTTCATAAGAGGCCTCATACACTGATGCGATCATTTTTTGATCGACATAAAGAATTATCTTAAAAAACAGTTGGTCAGGGAATATTTTCGTCGAGTCTAATTATAGACTTGCCTATTAATGAGTGTTAATTAGTTGAATTTGAAACATTTTTGACTTAGGTCTAAAAGTAGACCGGGGACTTTATTGTTAAGATATTTCCAAAGTAATTTGTTTTGTTTTTGTTAAAAGAGAGTCTACAGCTAGACCCTAAAATCGATTGTGCGTAGAAAAAGAGTTGTATAAATTTTGATTCGTCGAAAGGGGTTTTATTTCTGCAACTGAATATCGGTAATAAATAAAGTAATACAGGAAAGAGAATTATGAATAAAAAATTGATGATGGCAATGTTAGCGGCAGGTTCTGTACTCACCATGACCAATGCATTTGCAGCGGCAGGTACCGTTAATTTTAACGGAAATATTCTGGATTCTGCCTGCGACGTAGATGTGGCATCTCAGAACCAGGTGGTGGTATTGGGCGATTATTATAAAACGGAATTCCCGACGGCGGGAGCCCGAACGGCTGCGACGCAGTTTAATATTATTTTGAAAAACTGTCCTGTGACGGTCACTAATGCAAAAGTCCGTTTTGACGGTACGCCGGATTTAACCAACGCCAGCCTGCTGGCGATTGATACGTCCGTGGCGGGGGCGGCCACAGGGGTAGCGATTAACCTGATGACTGCAGATAAAGCCGATCTGCCGCTGTACGGCAGCAACAGCTATACCTACGCGCTCAGCAGTACGGCTGATAATACACTGAACTTCTACGCGCAGTATATCTCCACCGCAGCGTCCGTGACCGCGGGCCCGGCTAACTCGGTCGCGAACTTCTCAGTGGTTTACAACTAAGTCATTGGCAGTAATTAGCAGGGGGCTTCCCGGCCCCTTGTTTTATGAGGTATTGAAATGCGTTTTATAACGACAACTGGCCTGGCGATGGCGCTGTTATCGCTGACGTTAACATCCGCCAGTGCTGGAGTAGTTATTGGCGGCACCCGCATTATTTTCGATGGGGCAAAAAAAGAAGCGTCAATAAGTATCACCAATCCTGATGACGTTCCTTATTTAATCCAGTCGTGGATTGATGTTCAGGATGGGCAATCCGGTAAAGCGCCTTTTATTATTACGCCTCCGCTGTATCGGCTGGATGGCGGGCAAAAAAACCTTGAGCGTATTGTCATGACAGGCTCGCTGCCTCAGGGGCAGGAGAGTTTATTCTGGCTGAACATTAAAGCTATTCCATCAGCTTCAAAGCAGATGAACTCGCTGCAAATTGCCGTCAAAACGCGCATTAAACTTATTTATCGGCCAGAGAGCCTTCGTGCGTCTACCCCTGAGGAACAAACCAACAAATTAACCTGGCATCGTGCGGGAAATGCTCTGCAGGTAAATAACCCAACGCCGTACGTTATCAATTTCAATGAAATAACGGTCGGGGGTAAAAAACTTGATGATGTCACGTACGTAATGCCTTCAGGCTCAGTTCGTTTCCCGTTACCGAATGGGACCAATGGCAATACGCTGACGTTTAAAGTCATTAACGATTATGGCAATCCTGGCGAATTACACCGGGCCAGTTTGTGATCCCTTTGCATTAATCGGGTGCTCGTCATGACAACGGCATTTAATACAGTGCAGCCTGCGCGCCTGGCAATATTCATTGCCCTCGCGCTTGCGGGTTTCTCTCCCACACTGTGGGCCAGTGAGACGTTTAATACGGAACTGGTAGAACTGGATAATCCCGGAATGGGAAAAGCGGATTTATCTGCCTTTGAATCCGGCTCGCAGGCGCCCGGGACGTACCACGTGGATATTATTCTTGACGAGCGGCTGCTGGAAACGCGGGATATTCGTTTCATGGCAGTGAAGGATGCTAACGGCAGTGAAACGTTGCAGCCGTGCCTGAGTATCAGGCAGTTAAAAGCGTGGGGCGTGAAAACGGCGCTTTTCCCGCAGCTCGACGCCGGGCAAGGAGAATGCGCCGATCTCAAGGCGATTCCACAGGCCAGCGCGGACTTCCAGTTTGGCGCCCAGCGTCTGGCAATCAGCATCCCACAGGCGGCCATAGATCTGCCAGCGAGAGGTTACGTTCCGCCGGAGATGTGGGATGAAGGCATTACCGCGGCTATGCTCAACTACAGCCTGAGCGGCGCGAACAGCCGGGCAAGAAGCGGGGCAGGCACCCGCAGCGACAGTCAGTATGCAAACCTGCGACCGGGGATCAACGTCGGTCCCTGGCGGTTACGCAACTACACCACCTGGTCCCGCGATGCGTCCGGCCAGGATAAGTGGGACAATGTCTATACCTTGATGCAGCGCGCGATTATTCCCCTGCAAGCCCAGCTTACGCTCGGAGACAGTTCCGCCCCTGCCGATGTCTTTGACAGCATGCCTTTTCGCGGCGTCCAGCTGGCGTCCGACGACGATATGTTACCGGATTCCCTGAAAGGCTATGCGCCGGTGGTGCGCGGTATTGCGCGAACTAACGCGCAGGTCGTGGTGCGTCAGAATGGCTATCAAATCTACCAAAGCTATGTGGCGCCGGGCGCGTTTGAGATCGCGGATATGTATCCCACCGGCGGCGCGGGCGATCTTGATGTCACGATCGTCGAAGCTGATGGCAGTGAGCAACATTTCACCCTGCCGTACGCTTCGCTGCCGGTCCTGCAACGGGAGGGGCGCCTGAAATATGCCCTTACCGCCGGGCAGTATCGATCGTATAACCGTAGCGTGGAGAAAACCCCCTTCGGGCAACTGACCGGAATCTACGGCCTCCCTTACGGCCTCACGCTCTATGGAGGCGTTCAGGGGGCAGATAAGTACCAGTCGGCGGCTCTGGGGGTGGGCAAGAACATGGGCGATTTCGGGGCGATATCCGCAGACCTCACCCAGGGCTGGTCAACGCCGGAGCATGCCGCGAAAACAAGCGGTCAGTCGTGGCGGGCCCGATACAGCAAGAATTTTATTAATACCGGGACGAACTTTTCGATTGCCGGGTATCGCTACTCGACCCGCGGCTATTACGGGATGCAGGAGGTCCTCGATTCGTACGGCGACAGCAGCGCGCTTCAGGACAGGCGACGTAACCGTGCCGAGCTGACGATGAGCCAGACGCTGGGGGATAACCTGGGCGCGCTTACCCTCAGTGCGGCGCAGGAAGATTACTGGAATGACGATAAGTCGATGGCTTCGTGGAGCGTCGGCTATAGCAACTACTGGCACAACATCAGCTATGGCCTGACATGGACCTACAGCAAAAATGTCCGCTCAGCGTCAGAAACCCACGACAACCAAAAAAACGCTGACCACGACCAGCTTCTGGCGTTCAACATCAGCATTCCGCTGGATAAATTTTTGCCGCAGACATGGGCGAACTATGGCATGAACGCCAGCAGGAATAACGGGATGACACACAGCATCGGTCTGAACGGGGTGGCTCTCGAAAACCGAGCCCTGAACTGGAACGTGCAGCAGGGATACGGCACAGAGGGCGTGGGCTATACCGGCAGCGTTAACGCGGACTACAGAGGCACCTATGGCGAAGCCACGGCGGGGTATGGTTATGACAAAAACAGTGAACGCCTGAATTACGGGCTACAAGGCGGCATTCTCGCCCATGCTGATGGCATCACGCTTTCTCAGCCGCTGGGGGAGACCAACGCCTTAATTAAAGCGCCTGGCGCCCACGGCGTGGATATCCGCAATCAGCCCGGTGTACGGACAGATTTTCGCGGTTATACGGTCGTGAGCAACCTTTCGGTCTACCGAAAAAACGATCTCACTCTCGATCCGGAAAATATGCCGGAGGATGTCGAACTGGAGATCAACACCCGCACGGTGACGCCGACGCGGGGAGCGGTGGTGAGAGCCGATTATTTGCCGAAGTCAGGTCGCCGGGTGCTGATGACTTTGACCGACAACGAACGCGCCGTTCCGTTTGGGGCGGTGGTCACCCTTGTCGGTGATGAGAGCAGCAGTTTTATTGTGGGCGATCGCGGTCAGGTTTATTTAACCGGTATGCGCGAGGAGGGGACGTTAGTCGCGACATGGGGGAGTCAGCCCAGCCAGCAATGCCGCGCTGATTTCAGCCTGCCGACACACTCAACATTCGGTGGGATCGCTGACATGCGCGCCTCCTGCCGTCAGGAACGTTAACATGAAATGGCTTATCGTGATTTTGCTTCTCTGTTTGCTCGCGGCGGGAAACCTCGCCCGTGCCGGTACGTGCACCACCATCACGCCGCAGCTGTCAACCCTGTCCGTGGGGACGATTAACGTGCAGCGTGATGCGCCTGTCGGCACGGTGGTCTTTTCCGGCGCGGCGACAGCCACCGGTTCCTATCTTACTGGATGTGCTAATCCGCTGATGCTGGGATTCAGCATGCGCTACAACAGCGCCACGTTGAGCAGCTACGGCAATCATGTTTACAACACTAACGTCAGCGGGATAGGCATACGCTTTTCCTCCAACGCCTATTTTGAAAACCCGAGCAATACGTTCTCGTACAATGCGCAGACCTCCTATGTCGACTGGTATGGCGGGAGGATTGAGCTGGTGGTGACTGGCCCGGTCTCATCGGGGGCGTTAACCCCGGGGGCGATCGGCGTCGTGACGCTTCAGGGGAGCGACGGCATCTATCGTGACGGCCTGACCACGCAGCTCACCGCCGGTACCATTAATGCCATGGCGTGCACGGTGAATACGTCACAGCTGACGTTTCCGATCGGGGATATCCCCGCCTCGGCGTTCGGCACCGTGGTGGGCACCACGCCAGCGGGAGCACAGAACACGCAAAACCTGGGCTTAACCTGCGCCGCCGGAACCAATATTACGGTCTCGCTCAGTGGAATACAGAATCCGGACAGCGCCAATACCAGCGTGATGGCCTTAACCGGGCAGGGGAATGCCGGCACCGCAAAAGGGGTTGGGGTGCAGCTTATCTATAACGGTGCGCCGCTGGTGATGAACAGCCGACTATTCTTGCGGCAGTCTGCCGGCGGGCAAGAGACATTGCCGTTAACGGCCCGATATTACCAGACGTTGAACCGCGTGGAGTCAGGTTCAGCAAATGCCTCCGCCACCCTTAATTTGACCTATCAGTAGCAGGTACGAAGATGAAAATAATATACGGGACACTGCTGTTACTGGCTTTACTCAGCGGGAAGGCTTTCACCGCTGATAGCGTCAACATCGGTGTGACGGGAAATATCGTTGCGTCGCCGTGCATATTTAATGGCGGGAGTAACAGCCTCGATGTCAATCTGGGCAATATTCAGGCAACCAATATGGCGACGCCGGGCTCAACATCGGATCCGGTGCCATTTAGTCTGCTGTTCACCCAGTGCCCAACGGGAACGCAGAGTGTGACCGTCTCTTTTACCGGCAGCCCCGATCCCGCGGCGGGCGCGGACTATTTTATGAACAGCGGTTCGGCCACGCACGTGGCGATAGCCATGCGCGATGCCCAAACGGGTACGCTTAAAGGAACAGGCTCTGGCATGACTCAAACTATTGGTGCCGACAGAACCGCGACAATGGCTATGCAGGCCTCGGTTAAATCCGTGACGGGTGGCGTCACGCCGGGAAGCATCAGTGCAGTTGTGGTGATGACGATGCAGTACAACTGAGCGCCGGTGATATGCCTTTTTTAAAGACGTTGGTATGAGCTATGTTAAATATTCTGATTCAGGAAACCGATCTATTTTTTCAGGCTGGGCTACATGAATTTTTCGAGGATTTTTTTAAACATAACTTTCATCGTGCCATCACATTTAACCTGGCGCTGACCCATGAAAACGTCAGTCAGGCCGATATTATTGTCCTGTCATTATGCCAGGGTGAAACACTAACCTGTTTTCCCGAGTTACTCGCCCGGCAAAAAGGGATTGTGCTAGGGTTTGTCGACGATGAACTGCGCTTTTCGGCGTTGCCCTCCTGCTTTCAGGACATTATTTTTCTCCCTCGCCGTGCATCGCTTGATCGTATCAGTGGCGTACTGTTTATCGCGTGGTTCAGGACGCAATTACCGGGTTATACATGGACTAAACATAACTGCTTCGACTGCCAGCATAAAGGGTTATCCCGGCAACAAATTCGTATTCTGGTCAATTTTTACCGAGGGCTGTCGGTAGTACAGACCGCTCAGGCGCTGGAGATGAGCCAGAAAACGGTCTTTACCCATAAATATATGCTGATGCAAAAATTTAATCTGCGAAGCGATTACGAGCTGATCGTACTGTTGAGAAGGCTGATGGAGAAAAAGAGCCGTCCGAACCTGCTTCGCGATTACCTTGAAAATAATTATGCAGAACAGATAGCGTAAAACGCCAGCGGATAGCTGGCCGGGCAGTGATAGCCACCACCCGGCAATGCATTTAAACGTTAACCGCAGCGATCAACCGCGTCTTCATGGTCTGGTACGCAGAAGCCGCAAAATCCTCCGCCCAGCGCTGGTCCTCGATCGCCTCCATCTGCACGGCGCAATATTTCGTTTCAGGCGTTCTGGAGATCGGGTCTAGATTATCCTGCGTCAGCTCATTACAGGCGCCAATCCACCACTGGTAGGTCATATAGATTGCTCCCGCATTGATGCGCTCGCTGATGCTGGCGCGCGTGATCACTTTACCCCGGCGTGAACGTACCCAGACCAATTGGCCGTCGGCGATCCCACGCTCATCAGCGTCGGCCGGGTTCATTTGCACCCGGCCCGGCTCGTCGGCCAGGCTTTGCAGCGCCGCGCAGTTCCCGGTCATTGAGCGACAGGAGTAGTGACCGACTTCGCGCACCGTGCAAAGTACCAGCGGGTATTCCGTATCCGGTGTCTCGGCCGGAGCGCGCCAGGGGGCAGCAAACAGCTGGCCTTTGCCAGTGGGGGTGTCGAACTGATTATCCCTGTACAAATAGGGTGTGCCGGGATGATCAAGGGTTGGGCAGGGCCACTGGACATGGCCCATCTCGCCCATTTTTTCGTAGGTCACGCCGTAGAAGAGGGGGCACAGCTCGCGCATTTCGTCCCAGATCTGCTGGTTATTCTCGTAATGCATGGGATAGCCCATCTCCGTGGCCAGCAGGCTGATGATCTCCCAGTCGCGCTTGACGTTGCCGCTGGCCTCAATGGCCTTGCCAAAACGCTGGAAGCCGCGATCGGCACAGGTGAACACGCCAGCATGTTCTCCCCATGACGTGGCAGGGAGCAGTACGTCAGCCACCTCTGCCGTTTTGGTCATAAAGATGTCCTGAACCACCACAAAATCGAGGGACTCAAAGCCGCGGCGGACCAGGCCCAGATCGGCTTCTGTCTGAAGCGGATCTTCCCCCATGATGTAATAGGCTTTGATCTTACCTTCCAGCGCGAGATGCGGCACTTCGGTGATACGCGTCCCGACGCGATCGTCCATCCGGCTGACATTGATTTTCCACGCATCGGCAAATTTCAGTCTGACCGCCGGGTCAGTGACATCCTGGTAGCCGGGGAACATATTGGGCAAAACGCCCATATCGCAGGCACCCTGAACGTTATTTTGCCCGCGAACCGGACCTACGCCGACGGCAGGGCGGCCCAGGTTGCCGGTGAGCAGCGCCAGGCTGGAGAGACCTTTCACCACATCAACCGCCTGACCAAACTGCGTAACGCCCATTCCCCACATTACCGTTGCTGAAGGCGCCGCCGCGAACATGCGCATTGCCTGACGAACATCCCGCGCGGGAATGCCCGTCAGATATTCAACCTGCTCGGGTGCGTAATCTTTTACCGTCAGTCGGTAAGCCTCAAGCCCTTCTGTGAAGCGGGCAACGTAGTTTTTGTCGTACAGTTCCTCTTCAAGCAGGACATAGCCAAAGGCATTGACCAGCGCCATGTTACTGCCGTTTTTCAACTGAAGATGAAGATCGGCAATGCGTGCCGTTTCAATATGACGCGGATCGCAGACGATGATTTTTGCGCCATTTTCACGTGCTTTAAGCACGCGTCGGGCGACGATGGGGTGAGAGTCGGCGCAGTTATAGCCGAACACCAGCAGGCATTTTGAGTTTTCAATATCGTTAATGGAATTGCTCATGGCACCGTTGCCGAGGGTCTCCTGTAAACCGGCAACGGACGGACCGTGACAGACGCGGGCGCAGCAGTCGACGTTGTTAGTGCTCAGCACCGCACGGGCAAATTTTTGCATCACATAGTTGGTCTCATTGCCCGTTCCACGCGAGGACCCCGTGGTCATAATGGATCGAGGGCCGTACTGATCTTTGATGCTTTTAAGCCTGTGAGCAGTATAGCGAATGGCCTCTTCCCAGGTAACAGGGGTAAAGGACTCACCTTTGCTGTAGCGGATCATGGGCTGCGTAAGACGGGGGGTAAGCAGCCGTGTGTCGTTAAGAAAGTCCCAGCCGTAGAATCCTTTCAGGCAAAGCGTGCCCTGATTGGTTACGCCATCAGCGGCTTCGGCACGGATAATCCGGTTATTTTTAACGACGAGGTTTAGTTTGCAGCCTGCACCACAGTAAGGGCAGACGCTGGCGATTTTTTTCATCAATAACAGACCTGTTAAGAAATGAAGCAATGTTTACTGGAAAGCCCAGTTCCTTAGCGGACTAAGCAGGATCCATGCCACATTCAGCGTGCTTGATTAACAGGGCGTCAGGGAAGAGAGGGTGTGTCATCGTCAGTCTGTTCGTCAGTATTGACGATGACACGCTATCCGTAGGGATGGGAAGGGAGAGGCGTTAAAGATCGTCCATGGTATAACCGACAACAATTTCCAGCGTCTTGCGGATCACATCCGCCTTAACGACATCGTCGGTGGTTTCCAGCGTCTGGATCAGCCAGAGAATGATCGCTTTGTTGGTCAGATGACCTTCAGAAGCGAGAACACAACGAACCGCAGTCGAAAAAATGGCAGACTCTTCAGCAAAGCGATCGCCTGCGTGACGGAAATACTCCGACAACGCGCTATCTAAAAAGGCGGAGTGGTATTCGGGTTGAAGCTGAATATTTTGTCTCATTTGTTCTCACCGTTGCTGTAAAGTTGTAGTCAATGCATCTTTTTGGGATCGGACGGTTTTCCATTTCCAAATAACGGCACTACATTGTCTCGATTATTTTTGAGAGATCCCTCTCTCTTTATTCGTCCTTGTGCGGTTCTGCGACCTTTAAAAGCGACAGTGCCTGTGCTGATTTCAGCTATCACCCTCGCTAATGTCTCCCGCCGCTGGGGATCCGTCTCACAGGCTTGCATGTTACGCAGACGCTGAACCAATCCCTCGGTCGTCACGGGACCGCGCTCCTTCAAAAGTGAAAGAGCGGCTTCTCCAATAAGCTGGTCGATCAGTCTGTCCGCATCACTGCTGTTCATAACATTAACGTTCGAAGAGCAGACCAAGAAGCAGGTGATAATGATGTTCCTCTTCCGGACCATTGGCCCTTTCAAGGCGACTCAACAGTTTTGTGCAGAGCGATTTGCGATTCAGATTCCGCCCATCGCTAAGGATTTCAACAACAACCTGACCCAGGGTTTCCTGTTGGGTTGGAAGCGCGGCTTTTTCGAAGTACTGCGCAATCGCTGTTGCTGAGTCTGCGACGTATCCGTTCTGCTGCATGTTTCGCTCCTGTAAAATTCTGTAATCAGTAACGTTACATTTAAGGTATACATAATTTTCAAATCTGTACATTTAAAATGTACAATTTTTTAAATATTTTATAATATATTTTATAAAATCATTATTTATCAGATGCTTATTCTTATACGATTTACTGCGGTATTCACAAGATATATTGTACAATCCGAAGCGGCGTCGCAGAGTTGTACAAGCCCGTAAATGACACAAAAAAGCCGTGTAAATCGTTGAGATGTAAATTATTTGTTGGGCAATTAATGTGCTATAACAGAGTTTTCCCCACGTGTTTTCGTGGTCACCCCCTCAATCTTCAGGATTAGCATGCTCACAACCATCATTTACCGCAGTCATATCTGCGAGGACGTTCCAGTGAAAGCGCTGGAAGACATGGTCGCTGCTGCAAATTGTAGAAATCGCCAGTTCGATGTGACGGGGATTTTGCTGTTTAACGGCACACACTTTTTTCAGTTACTTGAAGGGCCCGCTGATAACGTTAAGGAGATCTATGAGCTCATCTGCCGTGACCCACGGCATCACAACGTGGTCGAATTGTTGAGCGATCACGGGCCTTCAAGACGTTTTGGCAATGTGGGTATGGAGCTCTTCGACCTTCGTCAGTACGACACCAACGAAGTGCTGCAACAGGTACTCGATAAAGGCACAACGCGCTATCAGCTGACCTATAACGATCGCGCCCTGCAATTTTTCCGCACCTTCGTTGAGGCCACTGAAAAAGCCAACTACTTTGAGCTGCCTCCGGCTGACGCCTGGGAGTTTGTCACCGAAAATACGCCGTTATCCTCCCAGCCGACGGTAGTGGCAAAGGGCGCGGACTGTAGTTTCGCATTTCAACCTATCGTCGATCCGTTTATGCAGCAGGTAGTTTCCTGGGAAGCCCTGATCCGCACGCCGTCCGGTGAGTCCCCGGAAAGCTATTTTGCCCACCTGTCGCGTGAGGCGCTGTACGAATCGGATCTGAAGAGTAAACAGGTGGCTTTGTCGATGGCCAGCGCGCTGGGCCTACAGACTCAAACGTTGTCCATTAATCTGCTGCCGATGACGCTGGTCAATGTTCCTGGCGCCGTCGATTTTTTACTGACGGCAATTGAGGCGAACGGTTTTGTGCCGGAGCAAATTGTAGTCGAGTTCACCGAGAGCGAGGCCATCTCGCGCTTCGAAGAGTTCACCAGCGCGGTCAGACAGCTTAAAAGCGCCGGGATCAGCGTGGCCATCGATCACTTTGGCGCGGGATTCGCCGGTCTGCAACTGCTGGCCCAGTTTCAGCCGGACAGAATCAAGATCAACCGTGATTTGATTGCCAACGTGCACAAGAGCGGCCCGCGTCAGGCGATCATTCAGTCAATTATTAAATGCTGCGCGTCCCTGGAAATTCTGTTCTGTGCGGTAGGCGTAGAGTTGGCTGAAGAGTGGATGTGGCTGGAATCTGCCGGGATTTCTCAGTTCCAGGGGCACCTTTTCGCCAGCCCGCGTCTGGGGGGCATTCCGGCGATTGCCTGGCCCGAGAAAAAGTACGATTTATAAAAACCTGTACGTAACTCTTTATAGTGACCTGTACGTACGGCTAAATTTATACAACAATACATTAACGAGTGAGGGGTTCTTTGAGCCATTCACTTGTCTCAGAACGAGGAGTTAGTTATACAAATGATTTGTACAATCTGATAAGGTTGGTTTGGTTAGGTATGGAAGTATTGTGCGTGAGGGAGTTAATGGCCTATTACAGTATCGGCGAAGTGGCCGAACGATGCGGTATCAACCCCGTTACGCTGCGTGCCTGGCAGCGCCGTTATGGATTGTTGAAGCCGCAGCGAAGTGAAGGGGGTCATCGTCAGTTTGACGATGAAGATATCCTGCGTATCGAAGAGATCAAACGCCTGATGAAAACGGGTGTTTCGGTCGGTAAAGTAAAAGCGCTTCTTGAAAATACAGAAGTGATGACGCATGGGAACTGGGCATCGTTTCAGGAAGAAATGTTAACCGTTCTGCGCTATGCCAATCCGGCAAAACTGCGCGCCAAAATCAGTGAGTTCCGCCGCGACCATGCGATGGATGTTCTGATAGATAATATCATCACCCCTGTCCGTCAGCGAATGAATCAGGATCAGAATACGGTGCGTCATATGGCGAGCCTGCTCGACGGTGTCCTGATTGAGTTTGCCGTTACTAGTCTGGTTGAATCACGAAAAAAAGCAGGTAAAGATGCGCTACTGGTTGGATGGGAGTGCGATGACCGTACGCATTTGTGGCTGGAAGCGGCCCGTCTTGCCTACAAGGGCTGGCATATCGACGTGCTGGCTGAACCGATTGATTCTCCACGTCCGGAACTTTTCCCTGGACAAAAAATTTTCGTCTGGACCGGTAAAGCACCTACGCCTCGTCAACAGGAGCAGCTCGACCACTGGCGTGAACAGGGTTTCGCCGTCTCGTTCCATCACTGATGTTAAGGGGTCCGTCAGGGCCTTTTTGTCTTTTCGAGCCCGCTTTCTTATTGGAAGATAGCTATCTTAAAAATAGGTATTTTCAATACAATTTTTATTATTGCCCGCCACCTTACCGCCTTTCTTATGAAATGCATTATTTATCAATGCATTGAACAAAACTAACCCACCCATCCGCATCCCGTCACAGGGTCTATGCTTAATGAAAGTAGCCAAAAAGGGCGGTTTAGCCCAAAGCCCCTGCTCGCAGGGGGTTGAAGTGATAATCGTTATCACTAACATGGTGTTATGCCCTGGTGGCTTATCAGATGAGGTGGACCTATGGAACTGCATTCAGAAACCTTCAATCCGGCCGATTTTGCCTGGCGTGGCTTAACGCTGACGCCCGCGGCGGCGGCGCATATTCATGAGCTGGTGGCAAAAAATCCCGACATCCTCGGCGTACGCTTAGGCGTTAAGCAGACGGGCTGCGCAGGATTTGGCTACGTGCTGGATACCGTAACCGAACCCAAAAAGGACGATCTGGTCTTTGAAACCGACGGTGCAAAGTTATACGTCGCGCTACAGGCTATGCCGTTTATTGATGGAACCGAAGTCGACTACGTTCGGGAAGGTTTAAACCAGTTATTCAAATTTCATAACCCGAAAGCCCAGAACGAATGCGGCTGCGGCGAAAGCTTTGGGGTATAGGCGGTACTATGTCTCGTAATACTGAAGCAACGAGTGATGTAAACACCTGGAGCGGCGGACACCTCAACTATAAAGAGGGTTTCTTCACGCAGCTGCAAACCGATGAGCTGGCGAAAGGCATCAACGAAGAGGTCGTGCGCGCCATTTCGGCGAAACGTAACGAGCCGGAGTGGATGCTGGAGTTTCGCCTGAGCGCATTCCGCGCGTGGCTGGAGATGGAAGAACCCCACTGGCTGAAAGCGCATTACGATAAGCTGAACTATCAGGATTACAGCTACTACTCCGCGCCCTCATGCGGCAGCTGCGATGATACCTGTGCCTCGCAGCCCGGCGCGGTACAGCAAACCGGTGCCGAGAACAGCTTCCTGAGTAAAGAGGTGGAAGAGGCCTTCAATCAGCTCGGCGTGCCCGTGCGCGAAGGTAAAGAGGTGGCGGTGGACGCCATTTTTGACTCCGTCTCGGTGGCAACCACCTACCGTGAAAAGCTGGCGGAGCAGGGGATAATTTTCTGCTCCTTTGGGGAAGCCATTCACGATCACCCGGAGCTGGTGAAAAAGTACATTGGCACCGTGGTACCCAGTAACGATAACTTCTTCGCGGCACTGAACGCTGCGGTGGCGTCAGACGGCACCTTTATCTACGTGCCTAAAGGTGTGCGCTGCCCGATGGAGCTCTCAACCTATTTCCGCATCAACGCGGAAAAAACCGGCCAGTTTGAACGCACCATCCTGGTGGCCGATGAAGGCAGCTACGTCAGCTATATCGAAGGCTGTTCGGCGCCGGTGCGCGACAGCTACCAGCTGCACGCGGCGGTGGTAGAGGTGATCATCCATAAAGACGCGGAAGTGAAATACTCTACGGTACAGAACTGGTTCCCGGGCGATGGCAACACCGGTGGTATTCTGAACTTCGTCACCAAGCGTGCGCTGTGCGAAGGTGAAAACAGTAAGATGTCCTGGACGCAGTCAGAAACCGGCTCTGCCATTACCTGGAAATACCCGAGCTGTATTCTGCGCGGCGACAACTCCATCGGTGAGTTTTACTCCGTGGCACTGACCAGCGGTCATCAGCAGGCCGATACCGGCACCAAGATGATCCACATCGGTAAAAACACCAAATCGACCATCATCTCCAAAGGGATCTCTGCCGGTCACAGCCAGAACAGCTATCGCGGGCTGGTGAAAATCATGCCGACAGCCACCAACGCACGTAACTTTACCCAGTGCGACTCCATGCTGATTGGTGCGGACTGCGGGGCGCATACCTTCCCCTATGTCGAATGCCGCAATAACAGCGCCCAGCTCGAGCATGAGGCGACTACGTCACGTATCGGTGAAGATCAGCTGTTCTACTGCCTGCAACGCGGGATCAGTGAAGAAGATGCGATTTCAATGATTGTTAACGGCTTCTGTAAGGACGTGTTCTCTGAACTGCCGCTGGAATTTGCCGTTGAAGCCCAGAAACTCCTCGCCATTAGTCTTGAACACAGCGTCGGTTAAGGAAAGCACATGTTAAGCATTAAAGATTTACAGGTTAGCGTGGAAGAGAAAGAGATCCTGCGTGGGCTCAATTTTGACGTCAAACCGGGTGAAGTTCACGCCATCATGGGGCCAAACGGCTCCGGGAAAAGTACGCTTTCAGCGACGCTGGCAGGACGCGAAGATTATGAGGTCACCAGCGGCTCCGTTGAGTTTAACGGCAAGGATCTGCTGGAGATGTCGCCTGAAGAGCGTGCCGGTGAGGGCATCTTTATGGCCTTCCAGTATCCGGTGGAAATCCCGGGCGTCAGCAACCAGTTCTTCCTGCAAACCGCGCTGAACGCGGTGCGCAAGTATCGCGGGCTTGAGGCGCTGGATCGCTTTGACTTCCAGGATCTGATGGAAGAGAAAATCAAGCTGCTGAAAATGCCCGAAGATCTGCTCACCCGCTCGGTGAACGTGGGTTTTTCTGGCGGTGAGAAAAAACGTAACGATATTCTGCAAATGGCGGTTCTTGAGCCGGAGCTGTGCATTCTCGATGAAACCGATTCAGGGCTGGATATTGATGCCCTGAAGATCGTTGCCGACGGCGTAAACTCTCTGCGTGACGGTAACCGCTCATTTATTATCGTGACTCACTACCAGCGTATTCTGGACTACATCAAACCGGACTATGTCCACGTGCTTTATCAGGGGCGCATTGTGAAATCCGGTGACTTTACGCTGGTTAAACAACTGGAGGAGCAGGGTTATGGCTGGCTTACCGAACAGCAGTAATGCACTCCAGCAGTGGCACCGACTGTTTGAAGCCCAGGGTGGAGCGCGCTCTGAACAGGCTCAGCACCATCTCCAGCAGATGCTGCGTCTCGGTTTACCGACGCGTAAGCATGAGAACTGGAAATATACCCCGCTGGACGGCCTGCTGAACGGCGAGTTTGTCACCCGTCTGGCGCAGGTTAGCCCCGGTCAGCGCGATGTGCTGGCGCTGAGCGTGGATGCCGTGCGTCTGGTGTTTGTAGACGGGCAGTTTCGTGAGGAACTCAGCGACAGCGTACAGGAGAGCGGGTTCGATATCGCCATTAACGACGAGCGCCAGTCGTTGAGTGCTCCGGTCCAGCCTGACGTCTTTCTGCACCTCACAGAGAGCCTGTCTCAGTCTGTCACCCATATTCACGTTAAGCGTAACCAGCGCCCGGCGAAACCGCTGCTGCTGATGCATATCACCCAGGGTGTTGAGGGCGGCGAGATCAACACCGCCCACTATCGCCACCATCTCGAGCTGGCAGAAGGGGCAGAAGCGACGGTAATTGAGCATTACGTTAGTCTGAATGACACCCGCCATTTTACCGGCTCGCGTCTGACGATGAACGTGGCGGCCAACGCCCAGCTGCACCATATCAAGCTGGCGTTTGAGAATCCGCTCAGTCACCACTTCGCCCACAACGATATTCTGCTGGGCCAGGATGCCGCGGCGTACAGCCACAGCTTCCTGCTTGGCGGCGCGGTGCTGCGCCACAATACCAGCACCCAGCTGAACGGTGAGAACACTACGCTGCGTATTAACAGCCTGGCGATGCCGGTGAAGTCAGAAGTATGCGACACGCGCACCTGGCTTGAGCATAACAAAGGCTACTGCAACAGCCGTCAGCTGCACAAAACCATCGTCAGCGACAAAGGACGTGCGGTGTTTAACGGCCTGATCAATGTGGCGCAGCACGCCATCAAAACTGACGGGCAGATGACCAACAACAACCTTTTGCTGGGACGTCTGGCAGAGGTGGACACCAAACCACAGCTGGAAATTTATGCGGACGACGTGAAATGCAGCCACGGCGCAACGGTCGGGCGTATTGACGATGAGCAGATGTTCTACCTGCGCTCTCGCGGGATAGACCAGCAGGCCGCGCAAAAGATGATTATTTACGCCTTTGCGGCTGAGCTGACGGAAGCGCTGCCCGATGGCGGACTTAAACAGCAGGTGCTGGCCCGTATCGGTCAGCGGCTGCCTGGAGGCGAAGCATGACATTTCCCGTAGAGAAAGTCCGGGCAGATTTTCCGGTACTGACCCGTGAAGTGAACGGTCTGCCGCTGGCCTATCTCGACAGTGCGGCCAGTGCGCAAAAACCGAATCAGGTGGTGGATGCGGAAGCCGAGTTTTACCGCCACGGTTATGCGGCGGTCCATCGCGGGATCCACACCCTGAGCGCCGAGGCGACCCAGCGCATGGAAAACGTGCGCACGCAGGTTGCGGCGTTTCTCAACGCGCGTTCGCCGGAAGAGCTGGTTTTCGTGCGTGGCACCACCGAAGGGATCAACCTGGTGGCTAACAGCTGGGGCAATGCGCAGGTGCACGCGGGGGATAACATTATCATCACCCAGATGGAGCACCACGCTAACATCGTGCCCTGGCAGATGCTCTGTGAGCGTATGGGGGCGCAACTGCGGGTGATCCCGCTAAACGAAGACGGTACGCTTCAGCTTGAACAGCTGGACGCCCTGCTTGACGACAGAACGCGGCTGGTAGCGGTGACCCACGTTTCAAACGTGCTGGGGACGGAAAATCCGGTGGCGCTGATCGTCGACAAAGCCCATCAGGCCGGTGCGAAAGTGTTGATTGATGGCGCCCAGGCGGTGATGCACCATGCGGTTGACGTACAGACTCTGGACTGCGATTTCTACGTCTTCTCCGGGCACAAGCTGTATGGTCCGACGGGCATCGGCGTGTTGTATGTGAAGGAGGATATTCTCCAGGCCATGCCGCCGTGGGAAGGGGGCGGGTCAATGATTGCCACCGTCAGCCTGACGGAAGGCACAACCTACGCCCGGGCGCCCTGGCGCTTCGAGGCGGGCACGCCAAACACGGGCGGGATCATCGGGCTGGGCGCGGCCATTAGCTACGTATCTGAAACGGGGCTGGCGGCGATTCAGGAGTACGAACAGCTGCTGATGCAATATGCCTTGCAGGAGCTTGCCGGCGTCCCGGATCTGACCTTATATGGCCCTGCTGACCGTCTGGGTGTGATAGCCTTCAACCTCGGCAAGCATCACGCTTATGATGTGGGCAGTTTCCTGGATAATTACGGCGTCGCCGTACGTACCGGGCATCACTGCGCGATGCCACTGATGGCGTATTATCAGGTACCGGCCATGTGCCGCGCATCGCTGGTGATGTACAACACAACGGAAGAGGTCGACAGACTGGTGGCGGGACTGAAACGTATTCACCAGCTGCTTGGCTAACGGAGAGGCGTGAGATGGCAGATTTGCCGGACAGAGATAAATTGCTGCGTAACTTTGGGCGTTGCGCAAACTGGGAAGAGAAATACCTTTATATTATCGAGCTAGGTCAGCGCCTGCCGCCGCTCAGCGAAGAGGCGCATAACCCGGACAACATCATTCAGGGCTGCCAGAGCCAGGTCTGGATCCAGATGCAGCAGACGGATGATGGCGTAATCGATTTACAGGGTGACAGCGATGCGGCCATTGTGAAGGGGCTTATTGCCGTCGTATTTATTCTTTATCACCAGATGTCGGCGCAGGATATTGTCGCCTTTGACGTTCGCCCGTGGTTTGAAAAAATGGCCTTAACCCAACACCTCACCCCGTCCCGCTCCCAGGGACTGGAAGCGATGATCCGCGCCATACGCGCCAAAGCCACAATCCTTAGCTAAACTGACAGAACAGCATTCATTCTGTTTCGCGGGGTGGTTTCCACCTCGCTGGTTTTTCAGCTTTCTGACGTTTGGTCAGTGAATAAGGAATCTCAGCATGAAGCGCGCGTCTCTAATAACTCTATTACTCCTTGGTTCGCTCAGTGCTGTTAATTCAGCCAGGGCGGTTGATTATCCTTTACCGCCCGCAGGCAGCCGCCTGATTGGGCAAAATCAGACATACACCATTCAGGAAGGCGACAATAAGCTCCAGGCTATCGCTCGTCGGTTTAATACCGCCGCACAGCTTATCCTTGAAACCAATAATACCATTGCACCGGTAAACCCTGCGCCAGGAACGGTCATTACCATTCCTTCCCAGATGCTGCTCCCGGACACCGAGCGTGAGGGCATTGTGGTGAATCTGGCGGAGCTGCGTCTTTACTTCTATCCGCCTGGCGAAAATATCGTGCAGGTCTATCCGCTGGGTATTGGTCAGCTTGGGCTGGAAACACCGGTCAGCACCACCCGTGTGAGTCAGAAAATCCCTAACCCTACCTGGACCCCCACAGCGGGCATCAGAGCGCGCTCGCTGGCGCAGGGCATTAAACTGCCGCCTGTGGTACCCGCAGGGCCAAATAACCCGCTGGGGCGCTTTGCGCTGCGTCTGGGCATCGGGAATGGGGAATATCTTATTCATGGCACCAGCGCGCCGGACAGTGTAGGGCTGCGGGTCAGCTCGGGCTGTATGCGAATGAACGCGCCGGATATCAAAGCGTTGTTTGAACAAGTGCGCGTCGGCACGCGGGTGCAGATTATCAATGAGCCGGTTAAGTTCTCCGTCGAGCCGGACGGCAAACGTTATATCGAGGTGCACAGGCCGCTGGCGCAGGCTGAGGGCGAAAACCCACAGACGGTGCCGTTCACGCACTCGGCGGCGTTAACCGCCTTCGCAGCGGAATCAGGTAGCGATAAAACGCTAATCGACAAAGCTCTGGCGCGCAGAGCCGGGATCCCGGTTGCCGTTTCAGCAGGCAATGGTTCGTCAGCCAGCAATTCTGTCCTGTCGGTTCAGAACAGTCGTGTCTCAGCGGCGGTGACGGAAGGCGAGGGAGAGAAAGCGCTTCAGTAGAGGTTTGACGAAGGCAAAAAAAATGGCGCACAATGTGCGCCATTTTATTAACAGGTACTATTACTTACGGTATTTAGTAGCCTGGTTGTCCAGACGCTGGTTAGCGCGAGCTGCGTCGTCTTTAGCAGCCTGAACGTCGGAACGCATTGCGTTCACGTCGTTGCTCAGCTGGTCAACTTTAGCGTTCAGAGTCTGAACGTCAGAAGACAGCTGATCGATTTTAGCGTTGCTGGAGCAACCTGCCAGCAGAGTAGAACCCAGGATTACCGCGCCCAGTACCAGTTTAGTACGATTCATTATTAATACCCTCTAGATTGAGTTAATCTCCATGTAGCGTTACAAGTATTACACAAAGTTTTTTGGGTTGAGAATATTTTTTTGATGGGATTACGCCTATTTTTGATCGTTCGCTCAAAGAAGCAACGAAATCGGCAATTTTGACGAAAAAGCTATGTTAAAAAAGGCATTTTTCATCGGATTCATCTTAGATAAATCGCGATTAAATAGAAAAACCCGATTTGCTTTTTGAATAGTTCTGGTTAATGGCGGGAATAAAAAAAGCGCCCCGAAGGACGCTTTTTAACAAAACAATAATTTGTTCGTGAAATATTACAGTACGTGGACAGATGCAGTGTTGGTTGTACCGCTTGGTACCAGTGCACCAGAAACCATAACCACCACGTCGCCTTTCTGAGCCAGGCCACAATCAACCAGTTCCAGAGCCACTTCTTTACCCAGACGATAGAAATCATCGGTAGAGGCAATCTCTTTCACCAGGTGTGGGATCACGCCTTTGCTCAGCACCAGCTGACGCGCGGTGGTTTCGTTGGTGGTCAGCGCCAGAATGGTCGCATCCGGGAAGTATTTACGCACGGCACGCGCAGATTTACCGCCCTGGGTCGCCACGACAATCAGTGGGGCTTCCAGTTTCTCGGCGGTTTCTACCGCACCACGGCACACGGCTTCGGTGATGCGCAGTTTACGGCTGTCGTTGTTGTAATCCAGACGGCTTTTCATCACGCGGTCGGTACGCTCACAGATGGTCGCCATGATGCCGACCGCTTCCAGAGGGTATTTCCCTTTTGCAGATTCGCCAGACAGCATAACGGCATCGGTACCGTCGAGGATGGCGTTCGCCACGTCGCCGGCTTCAGCACGGGTAGGGCGTGGGTTTTTGATCATGGAGTCCAGCATCTGCGTTGCGGTGATAACCACTTTACGCGCGCGAACGCATTTCTCGATCATCATCTTCTGCGCGAAGATCACTTCTTCAACCGGGATTTCTACGCCCAGGTCGCCACGCGCTACCATGATACCGTCAGACGCTTCAAGGATTTCGTCGAAGTTGTTCAGGCCTTCCTGGTTTTCGATCTTGGAGATGATCTGAATGTTCTCACCCCCGTGCGCTTTCAGGTGCTCACGGATCTCAACCACGTCAGAACGTTTACGGATGAAGGACGCCGCAACGAAGTCCACACCTTGTTCGCAGCCGAAGATCAGGTCTTGTTTGTCTTTTTCAGCCAGCGCTGGCAGAGCAATGGACACACCCGGCAGGTTAACGCCTTTGTTTTCGCCCAGATCGCCGTTGTTCAGCACTTTACAGATAACCTTGTTACCTTCAATCGCGGTCACTTCCATGCCGATCAGGCCGTCATCCACCAGCACGGTGTTGCCAACGGACAGATCGCTGGTGAAGCCTTCGTAGGTCACGGCAACGATTTCGTTATTACCTACAACGGATTTGTCGGTGGTGAAGGTGAAGGTCTGGCCCGCTTTCAGGGAAACGTCGTTACCGCCTTCCAGTTTGATGGTGCGGATTTCAGGACCTTTGGTGTCGAGCAGGATTGCCGCTTTTTTCCCGGTCTTGCTCATAACGTTGCGCAAGTTCTGAATACGCTGACCGTGTTCAGCATAGTCGCCGTGGGAGAAGTTCAGACGCATCACGTTCATGCCGGCATCCAGCATTTTGCTCAGCATCTCTTCGGATTCGGTTTTCGGGCCGATAGTACAAACAATTTTCGTCTTTTTCATGACAGTCTTAGTCTTTAAGTTGGGAAGGATATGGAAATCTCGCTCCGGGGGCGCACCGCCGCGGAGTCAAACCTGTGTTGCGAAAGAGTATATGACACGCACTAAGAATAGGTGACATCAAATGAGCGTGCAGAAGAAAGTGTGCCTGAGTGCCAGCCCAACGAAGGAGAGGAGAAGTTGTACGTTGTTTTTTGTATTCCAAGCGCTGAAACCATTCACCAGGGATTTGGCGCGCATTATACGCTGATTCACAGTAAAAAGGAAAATGGAAACAGCGTTTCAAAAACAATCTGTGCAGATTCACATAAGTTTGTTATCAAGGCGTTAAGGCCTAATGTCATCTTATGACGGCAGGCGCAACGCCCGCCGTTTTTTGCTCACTTTTCCAGCGCCTGCTGAAGGTCGGCGATCAGATCCTCCGCATCCTCAATCCCCACCGACAGGCGTATCAGCTGCGGCACAATGCCGTTTGCAAGACGCTGCGCCAGTGGAATGGAGGCGTGGGTCATGCTGTAGGGCTGGCTCACCAGACTCTCCACCCCGCCCAGGCTTTCCGCCAGGGTAAAGAGCGTAAGATGACGAATCACCTCTGTCGCGCGTTGCGCATCGCCTTTAATCACAACGGAGATCATGCCGCCCGGCAGCGCCATTTGTCTGCGGGCAAGCGCATACTGGGGGTGTGACTCCAGCCCGGGATAGAGCACGCTCTCTATCTGCGGATGCTGCTCCAGCCATTGCGCAATCGCCAGCGCGTTGGCACTGTGCTTCTCAACGCGCAGGGAGAGGGTGCGAATCCCCCGTAGCGTCAGGAAGCTGCTGAATGGATCCAGAACGCCGCCAACCGCGTTTTGCAGATAGCCCAGACGCTCCGCGAGATCCTTATTTGCCCCGACAACAGCCAGCCCGGCAACCACGTCTGAATGACCGTTGAGATATTTGGTGGCGGAGTGAACCACAATGTCGAACCCCGCCTCCAGCGGCCGGTGAATGACCGGGGAGGCGAAGGTATTATCCGCCACGCTGATCGCATTATGGCGCCGGGCAATGTCTGCGATGGCCTCCAGGTCGGCCAGTTTCAGCAGCGGGTTCGTCGGCGTTTCCACCCAGATCATGCGCGTGTCCGGGCGAATGGCGGCCTCAAGTCCGGCTACATCGTCCGGCTTAACCCAGCTCACCTGTAACCCGGTGCTGCGCTTGCGCACGTTTTCGATCAGGCGATACGTACCGCCATACACGTCGTCAATGGCAACGATATGGCTGTCTTTATCCAGCAGTTCGAGCACGGTGGAAATGGCCGCCAGCCCTGACGCGAAGGCGTACCCGCGCGTGCCGCCTTCCAGTTCGGCGATGGCGGTCTCCAGCGCATGGCGGGTTGGGTTGCCGCTCCGGGAGTATTCGTAGCCGGTATGTTCACCCGGTGCCGGTTGCGCAAACGTCGACGTGGCGTAAATTGGCGGCATCACGGCGCCGTGCGTGTCGTGATACTCACCGCTGTGAACGCTGAGGGTGGCCAGGTTTTTCATCTTTTGCTCCTTTTATTTCGTCAGGCGGTTACGCCAGGTGGTGAGTACGTCACTGCGTGTGATCAGACCCAGAAAGCGGTCTTCGTCATAAATAATCGCCACCAGGCCACGGTCAAAGATGGTGTACAGGGCGCTCTCCGGGGCCTGCTTATCCAGATATTCGACCTGACGCGTCATGGCCGCCGTCACGGGGAGAGAGAAGCGATCGGCATCTCCCTCAATGTGTCGCAGCAGGTCCCACTCGTCGATGATGCCGACGACCTTGTTGTTATCGAGCACCGGCAGCTGGGAGATGTCGTACAGGCGCATGCGGGCCAGAACGGTGGAAAGCGTGTCGTCCGGGGCGGCAGTCACCGTCGCGCCTTCATCGTGGCGCAGGGCAATATAGTCCGAGAGATCGCCTGCCTGCGGACGTGAAATCAGCCCCTGCTGGCGCATCCAGTCGTCGTTGAACATCTTTGAGAGGTATTTATTGCCGCTGTCGCAGGCGAAGGTGACCACACGTTTTGGCGTGGTCTGCGCCTGGCAATATTTCAGCGCCGCCGCCAGCAGCGTGCCGGTGGAGGAGCCTGCCAGGATCCCTTCCGTTTTTAGCAGATCGCGGGCGGTGGTGAACGCCTCGCGATCGGTAATGCGCCAGGCTCGGTTAACCCCTTCGATGTGCGCCAGCGGAGGGATAAAGTCTTCGCCAATCCCTTCAACCAGCCACGATCCGGCATCGTGATGGCGTCCGGTCTCAACCTGGTCCGCCAGCACCGACCCGGCCGGATCGGCAAGCACAAATTCCGTCTGCGGCGAATGTTCTGCAAACCACGCCTGTAAGCCACCCAGCGTACCGCCGGACCCCACGCCGACGACGATGGCATCGATATGGCCGTCAAGCTGTTCAAACAGTTCCGGTGCGGTAGTGGTGCGGTGCGCCAGCGGATTGGCCGCGTTATTGAACTGGTCGATATAAAACGCGCCTGGCAGTTCGTTCGCCAGCCGCCGGGCATAATCCTGGTAGTAGGCCGGATGCCCTTTATTCACATCTGAACGGGTCAGCACGACCTGCGCTCCTAACGCGCGCAGGTGGAAAATCTTCTCGCGGCTCATTTTGTCCGGCACCACCAGGATCAGCGAGTATCCCTTTTGCGCCGCAATCAACGCCAGCCCCAGGCCGGTGTTCCCCGCCGTGGCTTCAATAATGGTGCCGCCGGGCCGTAGCTTCCCCATACGCTCGGCTTCGTTAATCATCGACAGCGCGACGCGGTCTTTAATCGAGCCGCCTGGATTCTGATTTTCCAGCTTCAGAAACAGCGAGCAGGGGCCGGTATCCAGCTTGTGCAGCTGGATGAGTGGCGTATGGCCAATTAGTTCGGTGACGGAGTGGTAAAGCGTCATGGTCATGTCCTGTGAAGAGGTGATGACCGGATGATAGGACCACGAAATTTTCTCAATAAAGAACGTTTCACTGGGTTTTAGAACAGAAAGGAATAATCCTTATGTTTTTGGATTGAAAGACAGCAAGACGTAAAGCTGCCCGGATGTGAGGATGGCTAAATCCGCATAAAGTGCTGCAAAATTAACCGATTTCGCCGGGTGAGTGTGACCTGATATGCAAAGGGCAGATAATTATTGCTGATATTCATCTAAATGCTTTTTCACCCGCCAGTTCGCTGCTTATTCCGCCGCGTTATAAGAAATTCTTTTTTGGTCATTTAAAAGCTGATAACGGCTGTTTACTATCTTTTGGACATCCATACTGCTAAACCGCTATATGCGTAACGGATAATGAATAAGAATGATCGTACTTAGTAATATTTCGAAGGTTTTTGACAACGGGAAGCTGGCGCTGACAGCCGTTGATAACGTCAATTTGACGATAGAGCAGGGACAGATTTACGGGATCATTGGTTACAGCGGGGCCGGGAAAAGTACGCTTATCCGTCTGCTGAACGGTCTGGAAAAGCCCAGCGCCGGCAGCGTCACTATTAACGGTCAGGATATCTCCGCCGCGAAGGGAGAAGCGCTGCGTCAGGCACGCCTGAAAATCAGCATGGTGTTCCAGCACTTTAATCTGCTCTGGTCGCGCACGGTGAAGGAAAACATCGCCTTTTCAATGCAAATTGCCGGTGTGCCAAAAGCGCAAATTCAGGCTCGCGTTGCCGAGCTGGTGGAGCTGGTCGGCCTGAAGGGGCGCGAGAATGCCTACCCGTCGCAGCTGAGCGGCGGGCAAAAACAGCGTGTGGGCATTGCCCGCGCGCTGGCCAATCATCCGGACGTACTGCTGTGTGACGAAGCCACCTCGGCGCTGGATCCGCAGACCACCGATCAGATCCTCGATCTGCTCCTGGACATTAACCGTCGTTTTAACCTGACCATCGTACTCATTACGCATGAGATGCATGTGGTGCGCAAAATCTGCGACCGCGTGGCGGTAATGGAGAACGGCAAGGTGGTGGAAGAGGGGGAGGTGCTGAGCGTGTTTACGCATCCTCAGCAGCCGATCACCCGGCAGTTTGTCCGCCAGGTGAGCCAGTACGCGGAGGAAGAGACCTTCAATACCGAACTGGCAAATGAGCTGGAGGGCGCGGTCATCAAGCTCACCTTCACCGGGCACAGCACGCACAGGCCGATCGTCGGTGAACTGACCCTGCGCTACGGCCTGCCGTTTAACATCCTGCACGGCAAAATGACGCAAACCGCCCACGGTGTTTTCGGGCAGCTCTGGGTGCACGTGGTGGCATCGGATGAACAACTGAACAATATCCTCGCCGACCTGAAGCAAAGCGATATTGAAGGCGAGGTAATCAAGCATGGCTGAAGAACTCTTTCCGCACCTGAAGTGGGATCAACTTTGGGCTGCAACCCAGGAGACGCTCTACATGACCGCGCTTTCCGGCGTGGCGACGTTTGTTCTGGGGATCGCGCTCGGTCTGGCGCTGTTTTTAACCGCCCGCGGCGGGTTATTCCACAACCGCACGGTCTACAGCGTGATGTCGATTGTGGTGAACGTGTTCCGCTCGATTCCGTTCATCATTCTCATTGTTCTGCTGATCCCGTTCACCAAGACCGTTGTGGGGACCATTCTCGGCGCTAACGCTGCGCTGCCCGCTCTGATTGTGGGCGCCGCGCCGTTTTACGCCCGTCTGGTCGAGATTGCCCTGCGGGAAGTGGATAAAGGGGTAATTGAAGCCACGCGTTCGATGGGCGCGCGGCTGAGCACGTTAGTGTTTCGGGTTTTACTGCCGGAATCTTCACCCGCACTGGTTTCAGGTATGACGGTGACGCTGATTGCGCTGGTGAGCTACAGCGCAATGGCGGGGGTGATAGGTTCCGGCGGTTTGGGAAATCTGGCTTATCTGGAAGGATTCCAGCGCAACCATGGTGACGTCACGCTGGTGGCAACGGTGACCATTCTGATCATCGTGTTCATTATCCAGTTCTGCGGCGATGCCATTACTTCACTGTTAGATAAACGCTAATAAATACACACAGGAACCACATCATGAAAAAGACACTGACACTGATCGCCGCAGCCACCCTGAGCGCCCTGAGCTTTGCCTCCTGGGCGGACACGCTCACCGTGGGGGCGTCCAACACCCCGCACGCGGAAATTCTGGAGCAGGCTAAGCCGATTCTGGCGAAGCAGGGTATTGAACTGGAGATTAAACCGTTCCAGGACTACATTCTGCCAAACACGGCGCTGGCAGGGCATGACATTGATGCCAACTATTTCCAGCACATCCCTTACCTGAACAGCGTGCTTAAAGATCATGCGGGCGATAAGGATTATGATTTTGTCAGTGCAGGCGCAATCCACATTGAGCCGATCGGTATCTATTCAAAAAAATACAAATCGCTGAAGGATCTGCCGGAAGGCGGCAAAATCATCATGCGTGATGCGGTTTCCGAGGAAGGGCGTATTCTCTCCATCTTCGAAAAAGAGGGCGTGATCAAACTGAAGCCAGGCATCGATAAAGTGACCGCGCGCATCAGCGATATTGTGGAGAACCCGAAAAAGCTGCAATTCACCCCTAACGTCGAGGCATCTCTGCTGCCGCAGATGTACAACAACGACGAAGGTGCTGCGGTGGTGATCAACGCCAACTACGCAATTGATGCTGGTCTGGATCCGGTCCACGATCCAATTGCGGTTGAAAGCGGTGAGAATAACCCGTACGCCAACATCATTACCGTTCATCGCGGTGATGAGAAGAAGAAGGATATCGTCGCGCTGGTGAACGTGCTGCACTCCAAAGAGATTCAGGACTGGATCCGCACCAAATACAAAGGCGCGGTCATCCCGGTAAACAACTAATCGCCTGATTTTCCAGACGAAGCCCGGCGAACAACACGCCGGGCTTCTTTTTTGTATCCAGCCGACGAATGATTTAAGCTGACGGTTTAGGGCAACGGAGTGATGGCAATGGGCAATGTAACCAAAGACGAAGCGCTGTACCAGGAGATGTGTCGGGTGGTTGGCAAGGTCGTTCTGGAGATGCGTGACTTAGGGCAGGAGCCCAAGCATATCGTGATTGCCGGGGTACTGCGTACCGCGCTGGCGAACCAGCGCGTTAAGCGCAGTGAGTTGACCACCAAAGCGATGGAAACGGTGGTTAAAGCGCTGGCCGGTTAGGACGAAGCGTCTCGCGAGTTTTTCAGATCCCGCATATCAACAGTCATTATTGTTATTTCCTCTTCATGATGAAGGCGTGTTTAACTGAGTCCAGGTTAAGCGAGAAGGGTAATGACGATGAAAAAATGGATAAGCACGTTACGGCGGTTTTTTGCGCCCCGACCAGCGAATGCGGAGAACAGCGCGCAACGTGTTCTTGAGTCAATACTGCCTGTCGCCAGCCTCTATGGCGTGGACGTAGCCAACATCGACCCGGAGTGGTTCTATGTTAAAACGTCACGCTGAACTTCGCCGGACGCGCGAAATGTACTGGAATGAGCTGTGCGTGATGCGTGTAAAGTGAGAATGAAGGGAAAAATGCCCTGGCTAATCCTCGGTAAACGATAGCCGTTTTGTTACCACTATCTCCTTTCTCAGATGGAGATGATAATGAAACGGACAGTATTAACCCCCGCGCTTTCTGCCACCGTGCTATTGCTTGCCATGCAGGCGGCACACGCTGGTCCACAGGCGCATGTTGTATGCAGTTATTCCCATACCCTCGGCGATGATGCCATTATGATGTACGGCATGCCCAACGAGGCCATGCTGCACGATTTTTTTGGTAACGTGCAAACGGATGCTTACTCCAGCCGTGAATCGCTGCGTACCCAGGAAAAGACCACCTGCGATAACAAAGCAGACAGCTCGGCCTACTGGGCTCCGTCGCTAAAATTACCGGACGGAACGGTGGTCAAACCCGCCTATCAAAAAACCTATTATCAGGCATCGAACGTTGACGCCTGGCCACTGCACCCGTTCCCGGCGGGGCTGTCGCTGCTGGCGGGCGATCATCACGGCACCGCGCCAAATCCACATATCACCTTTTTATGCGCCAACGGCAAGGGCTACACCACCAGAACGGGTGAAGTCTGCGGTTTACGCAAGGCGAAGGATGCCGTGCAGTTTAATATCGGCATTCAGTTCCCGAACTGCTGGGACGGGGTCAACCTGAAGCCCGCCCACGGCCTGGCTAACGCCACCTACGATACGAAAGGACAGTGTCCGTCCGCCTTCCCGGTGAAGATCCCGACGGTGAACATGAATATTGCGTACGTGCTTCCGACAATTAGCTCTCTGGATACCAGCAAAGTCCAGCTTTCCCTCGACCCCACCATGCATGGCAGTGAACGTGAAGAGCGATGGGGGAGCCTGTATACGGCGCATGCTGACTTCATGAACGGCTGGACGGAAGATGCCGCGCGCTTTATGACCGACCTGTGCATGAACCGCGGAATGGATTGCGGCACCACCGTGCCGTATGGTTATTCGAAAGCGAAGGCCAACGTCTGGCTCAGCAGCATGGAACCCACACTTTCACAGCCCGATCCCCAGGTCTTACTGGTGCAGGACAACTGGAAGAACGGCGGAAGGACGAAAAACAGCGAAACATTGTCGCTGGTGAAGTTCAACATTCCTCCGCTGCCTGCCGGACAGGATCCTGCCCAGTTTAAATACCGCGTGAGAATTTATGGCGGGAAAGTGGAAACCAACGGCGCGGATCAAATCTTCTTCTATCCGGCGAGCAACGACTGGGATCCGGCCACCGTGAGCTGGCATTCACGGCCGCGCTGCAACTATCGCTCGGATGCGGTGCTTTACCTGAACCACTCCCGCGAATACCGGATGGTGGATGTCGATAAAGCGGTACGCAAGGCGCTGGCAGAAGGGAAAACTGAAATTTCGTGGTATATCGGCGGCGATCGTCAGGGAAACCACTATCAGTTTGAGACGGGGTCATCTCAACAAAGCCTGATCCTGATGCTGACCGGGTTTAGCAAAACGCCGGAGATCTGATAACGCCCGCGTTTTTTTGTTCTCAACAGCGTTAGCTGGTAATGTCGACAGCCTGAATGACTGCGCCCGTTAACGCTATGAGCTTAAATAAGATGATAAAGCGCAGCATCGCTGCATGGGTGGCGGTCTGCCTGATAAGCGGTGTGCTGCTTTATGCGGAACAGATACGTCGCCAGTACTGGGAGCGCGATCGCGAGTTTACGGCACGCTATTCGGCGATCGGCGCGGTGCTGACGCAAAACGAATCGGTGCTTCCGCTTCTGAGCGGCGATGAAGATATTACCGCGTTACGCAAAAAGTTTCCTTCTGTCCTGGCCCTGGAAAAAATCGCGGGGCGTGCGCTGGACGCCCCGCGTGTGGAGCCGTTTCGCGGGGTGCAATACTGGTTATATAATCCCTGGCGGCAGATACGCGTGCTGGTCGACCTAAGCGCGCTGATTCCCGCGCGCCATAGCTTTGCGCAGCTGCATCTTAACGTCACGAACGGCGATGGTCCGCCATCCTCCGGCGCTTTCTGGCGCTGGCAGCGCGCTTTCCCGCAGCATACCCAGCCCTTCGTTCTTACAGCCGAGGCAGAGCCTGACTGGTTCAGCGTTTCCCTGCTGCCTTACCTGCTGCTCTTTCTGACGTGGGGGGTAGCGATTGCGGGCGTGGGAAGCGTGCTCTGGCAGCGCAAACAGCGGCAGCAGGCCGAGCAGCGCGCCCGCTATTATCAGCATGCCAAGCTTAACACGCTGGGGGAGATCACCGCGGGCATTGTCCATGAAATTAACCAGCCTCTTACCGCCGTGCAAACCTGGATCCAGGGGGCGCAGCGACAGCTCGAGGCTAATCCGCAGGCCGTGCCGCAGGCGCTTGCGGCCGCGCTGCTGCAAACGCAACGCATCAGCGCCCTGCTGACGCGCTTTCGCGAGCATGTGGTACAGGAGAAGGTGACTCTGCGCGAAACCGATCTGGTGCAGTGCTGGCAGCAGGTTGAGAGCCTGCTGGAGCACGAGCGCAAATCGAACCGTATCGCGGTCATCCACGCGTTTGCAGCGGACGCCACGACCGTGCTGGCAGACAGGCTCTGGCTGGAGCAGATACTGCACAACCTGCTCAGCAATGCGATTCAGGCTCAGCAGGAGAGCACGCACGGCTGGGTGCGAATCGACAGCCAGAAAAACGAGAAGGGCATTCTGGTCACGCTTACTGACGGCGGGCCGGGATTTAGCCCGGAGGCCCTGCAAAACGCTTTTATGCCCTTCTTTAGCGGACGCCCCGGCGGAACGGGGCTGGGGATGACGTTAACCGAAACGCTAATAACCCGCATGACCGGCTCGATTGCCCTGGGCAACGCCCCGCAGGGTGGGGCGCAGATCCGGTTGCAGCTCGCAGAAGGTAAGGAGACAAAGCATGGATAAGGTGGTCTGGCTCATTGATGACGATGAGTCCATCAGGGAATCATTGACGTTTTTACTCTCCGGAATGGGCTGGCAGGTTAAGGCATTCGAGAGCGTCGATGCCTTTACGCTGGCGCACGGCGGCGAAACGGCGCTTGTCGGCTGTCTGCTTCTGGATATGCGCATGCCGGGCAAGAGCGGGCTTGCCTGGCTGGAAGAGGGTGAATGGCCCTGGCCGCTGCTGCCAGTCGTTATCATGACCGGGCACGGAACGGTCGACGCCTGCCGTCGCGCGTTTCGCAACGGCGTGTTTGAGTTCTTCACCAAACCCCTGGATGCCGACAGGCTTATCGAAACGGTTGGCATGGCTTTCGAAGAGAGCCTGCGGCGATCTGCCGCCTGGCAGGATATCTCGCGGATTAAAGCGCGATTCGAACAGCTAACCGCGCGGGAGCACGAGGTGTTGACCGTGCTGATGGAAGGATGCAGCAACAAAGAGGCGGCTGCGCGTCTTAACCTCTCCCCGAGGACCGTGGAAGCGCACCGCGCGGCGGCGTTTGCCAAGCTTGGCGTCAGCAGCCTGGTTCAGGCGAGCCGGGATTATGACAAATTGCAATCCGTATAACTACCAGGTGGAGTGCGTAATCAACCGAATTACGCGTAAACGCGCGCTTCAGTAATCTCGGGTTGTCTCCCAACACTCGAGGAAGTGCAATGAAAAAAGTATTGATGGTGGCAGCACTGGTTGCAGGTAGCGTAAGCCTGGCTGCACGGGCGGATGCGTTGAATCAGAAAAGCCTCTCTCTGGCACAGGCTAACGCGCTGGCAACGTCTGCTGTTAAGGCCTGTATGGCAAAGAACTATCAGGTTACGGTGACCGTGGTTGACCGCGCAGGGGTTGTTAAGGCGGTGCAGCGCACGGATAACGCTGGTCCACATACGGTAAAAGCCAGCGAAATGAAGGCATATACCGCGCTGAGTACGAAAAACGCGTCAGGCAAGGTAATGGAAGCTGCACAGACTAACGCGGGCGCGCAGAATATGCGTGATGTTCCCGGCTTCCTGCTGCTGGCGGGTGGTTTACCGGTAAAAGAGGGCGATGAGGTGATTGGGGCGATTGGCATCGGCGGTGCGCCGGGCGGTCATCTTGATGAAGCCTGTGCCCAGGCGGCCATTAACGGGGCCGGACAGTAATTCATAAAAAAAGCACCGGCATGGCCGGTGCTCTGTATTCAGATCTTGCAGGCATCGCCGCAGTCGTCATCGGCGACAATCGCCTGGGCTTTTTTATCCGCATCGTCGAGACGTTCCGCGTTGCGCTCTTCTGCTTCATCCAGCCCGTTAAAGACTAAGTTATCGAGATCAATTTCCATGTGCCACCTGCGTTATTCAGTTTTTGATACTGGCACAGTATAAGTTAAAAAAAGCGGGCCAGGCACCCCTCAGCACATATGGATAATCCCTGCCATACTCAGTGCTTTATTGCTGAGGAAAGCCGATGATTACATTCTGTAAAACCTGCGGTACCGCTTACGATGAACAGCCCAAAAACTGCCCGATTTGCGACGATGAGCGCCAGTATGTCCCGGTGACGGGCCAGGCATGGACGGACTTCGACAGCCTTACGACCACGCACACCAACAAGTGGCAACAGCTGGAGCCGCAGCTGTTCAGCATCAAAACCGTTCCCGCTTTTGCCATCAACCAGCGGGCGCTTCTGCTGCGTACGACACACGGCAATGTTCTGTGGGACTGCATCGCCAACCTCGATCCGGCGACCAGAGCGTTAGTTGACGCGCTCGGGGGCATCAGCGCGATCGCGATTTCGCACCCACATTACTACACCACCATGCAGGAGTGGGCCGCCGCGTTTAACGCGCCGATCTATCTGCACGCCAGCGATCGGCAGTGGGTGATGCGTGACAGTCCGGCGATACGCTTCTGGGAGGAGGACGCCCTGGAGATTATGCCGTCGGTGACGCTGCTGCGTCTGGGCGGGCATTTTGCAGGCGGCACGGTGCTGCACTGGCAGTCAGGCGACGGCGTGCTGCTGGCCGGTGATATTATGCAGGTTACGCCTGGTAAGGACGCCGTGTCGTTTATGTGGAGTTATCCGAATATGCTGCCGCTGCCTGCCCGCACCGTTGAGGCGGTGATCGGTCGACTGACCGGGAAAACGTACCAGCGACTGTACGGGGCCTTTGAAGGGCAAAACATCCCGGCGAACGCAGATGAGATTGTGCAGCGGTCGGGCCAGAAATATATTGCTTGTCTCCGCTAAGGCACGGTGGTTAAATTTTACGAGTGTGATCGCGATCATACCTAAACTAAAACAGATAAAAGAGAAATGGCTATGCAACATATCATTGAAGGTTTTCTCAGCTTTCAAAAAGAGATTTTCCCGCAACGTAAAGAGCTTTTTCGTAGTTTAGCGTCCAGTCAGAATCCCAAAGCGCTGTTTATCTCCTGCTCCGACAGCCGTCTGGTTCCGGAACTGGTCACGCAGCAGGAGCCAGGACAGCTCTTTGTCATTCGAAACGCGGGCAACATTGTGCCACCGTTCGGGCCGGAGCCTGGCGGTGTCTCTGCAACCATCGAATACGCGGTAGTGGCCCTTGGCGTGACCGATATTGTTATTTGCGGCCACTCCAACTGCGGCGCGATGAAGGCGATTGCTGACAACGCCGATCTGGAGCCGATGCCAGCCGTTTCCCACTGGCTGCGCTATTCTGATGCGGCAAAAGCGGTGGTTGAGAAGAAAACCTGGGATCAGCCAATCGATAAAGTGAATGCGATGGTGCAGGAGAACGTCTTTGCTCAGCTGAGCAACATCAAGACCCATCCGTCGGTGGCGGTAGGCCTGCGCAACAACGCCATTCGCCTGCACGGCTGGGTGTATGATATTGAAAGCGGCAAAATCCTTGCCCTGGACAAGAACACTAAATCCTTCGTGTCGTTGTCGGAAAACCCGGAAGTCTTCTTCGAGTAATCCGACACCGCAGGGCAGGGAAGCCCTGTTAAAACTCCATGAAAGGTAATTTTCGTCGCACGCCCGACGCAGGATTCCCCGCCGCTTTCGCCATCGCTTTACCAATTTCAGCGCACTCAGACAAACCCTGAACAAACGGATGATCGTGCATCAGCCAGGGGATCGCCCCAAAAGCGATACGTCCGCGCAGAGACGCAGGTGACAGCAACGTGTAGTCTTCCCCCACGTCCGGTATTTCATCCCCCGTTTCCTCAAGCTGTTTGCGCAGCGTCGGGAAGGGAATATCCTTATTTCTGAGCGGTTTCTGCCCGCGGGCATCGATAAAGACGTCGAAGCGATAACGCTTTTCTCTCGTGGTGATGACGGTCTGATCGCTGCCGATATCCAGGGCGTAATCATCACCGAGTGCGACTACGCTAATGATCCCTGCCTCGCGCAGTGCCAGTAACCGGCGGATAGACTGCGGTGGAATGGCGGCATAGTTATCAATAAACACACGCTCCAGCCCGGATTTAAACCGTTCTCTGTCACGCTCATTGAGTGAAGGGACAATGGCCTGAACTACTTCATGCAGACGAAGCACGGTATAGCGCCAGGCAACGGTGCGTTTCTCGCACTTGTTGCGCTCCACTTCTTTCAGATTCGCTTCGGCCCAGGTGAAAGGACCATGCTTTTTACGATCCTCAAACCAGACATCACGAAGCGTGTCAGCATTCAGCGTGCCGATCGTTATCGCCTGGCACCAGCGCGGATCGGCCAGCTCAAGCTCTTTCACGATCAGCGCAAAGATGCGGTCAAGCAGCCCGTCAGGGCCTTTGGCAATTTCGCTTTCTGCCACAGACTCCGTTAACACCGACAGCGGTTCATAAGGGATAGGGCAGTAAAAGTCGGCCTCCGGAAGAACGCCAGAGCGGGACATCAGCGTGATGTTTAGCCCCTCACTACCTTTATTGACAACGAACTGCTCCCCGCTAAACCGACCATGCTGCATTACTACCGCCATAGCAGCGTCCAGTCCGCTGAGGGAGGTACCCATAATCCCCACCTCACAGGCTCGGATATCCGCGTCCATCAGCCCCGACCATGGGCTTGGGAAATAGTCGCGGGTGGATTCATCTTCATCAGGCCAGACGTGACCGGTGGCGACCACTGCAAGATCAAACCGCCTTGAGAAAGGCGCATCGTTCACTGACAGGGCCACGCCGTCTGCATCAGCCTTAATATCAGTGACTTCTGCGTTGGGATGAACCTCGATATGAAACCCAGCCTTTTTCGCCTCGGCAACGACGGCGAGAAAGCGGTCGTGGAAATATTCACCCAGCAGAATACGCGGCAGAAACTGCCGGTCATTCAGTCTGTCTTTGCCGACGTTATAGCGGGCAAGATGGGCTTCACTCTGCTGTTTGAGCCAGTCGAGGTAGGTAATAAAAATGGGCGGGATTTCGATACTGGCGATATTCGCCAGCATCAGCCGGGAGTTATCCTCGTCGCTGTAGGGCATCCCTACGCCGGGTTGGTCTGCTTTTTCGAACACGGTGATCGACAGCGGTGCTGCGTTGTTAAGAAGTGAGTAAAAGGTGTAAATCCCTGTTGGGCCTGAGCCGATAATGGCGATTTTTTTCATCGAAAGCGTTCCTGCGTTTCTGAACCATACAACAAGCGTAGCAGGAGAAAGGTTAAGCCGTTTAATTAAGGGAGTAATTAAGACGTTTTGAAGAGGGCATGGCGTACCCCCTTCTGAACTTAGGGGGAAGTTATATGCTGTTATCGCCTGGTTGAGTAGATATAATTCAGCCTGATATGGTGAAAGGAAAGATTGTTTTGGTTCCAGGCTTATCGATAATATGTAGGCCGGGGATTTTAACAAGAGATAGATATTTTGAATATATGGCGAGCCAATATTATTCGTGTTTTTATAATAGCGAGTGATGGAACAGTCCAGAATTGTACTATTCCATGCCTTCTATAAAGTAACAAAATAATCTGATTTCCAGCTTTTAAAACAACTTTCTGTGAGACTCACAAAAGGGTCGTGAGGACGTTTAGGCAGGTGCTGCGTGGCGTTCTTTTTTACCCTTATCAGTAGAAAATTCTTAAGAAAAATCCATATGCAGATCTTTGATCTGAAAAGTTGATCATGAATGGGCTTTTGCTCTAATATGGTTTTGTAAAGACCCGTCACTCACTTAACTCGTATTTCTTGCAAAGAAAGGGACTGCTATGGCCGATTCATTTCAGAATGAGGTGCCCAAGGCACGCATAAATTTAAAGCTGGCGCTGCATACAGGCGGCGCGCAGAAGAAAGTCGAACTGCCGCTTAAACTTCTCACCGTCGGTGATTTCAGTAATGGAAAAGAGAATCGTCCATTGTCCGAAAGGAAGAAAATCAA
>NZ_JBMKJN010000030.1:0-56284 GCF_049236805.1 Enterobacter cloacae complex sp. XAL002 | reverse complement strand
GAAAAGTGTTACCTATGTTCCCGGTCTGATCTGTTACCTATGTATCCGGTCATACACTAACGCTTACCGGGCCTGCAAGGGCGAGAATGCAGCGAAACTAAATCACACCCTGCCCGATCATCGCATCGGCCACCTTCACGAACCCGGCGATGTTGGCGCCGCGCACGTAGTTGGTCTGTGAAGCCTCACCGCCGTACTCCACGCAGGCATGGTGAATATCAAGCATAATGTGGTGCAGACGGGCATCCACTTTCTCCGCCTTCCAGCCCATTCTCGCGGCGTTTTGTGCCATTTCCAGACCGGATGTTGCCACCCCGCCCGCGTTCGCCGCCTTGCCTGGCGCAAAGAGTACGCCCGCGTCCAGGAACAGATCGGTCGCTTCAATGGTGGTGGGCATATTTGCCCCTTCCGCTACCGCCTTCACGCCATTGCTAATCAGCGTCCGGGCGGCATCCACGTCCAGCTCGTTTTGCGTCGCGCACGGCAGGGCGATATCCACCGGCACACCCCACGGCTGTTTACCTTCCAGATAGGTCAGGCCAAACTCTCGGGCATAATCCGCCACGCGGCCGTCACGGCTGGCTTTGATTTCGCACAGACGCGCCAGTTTTTCTGCTGTGAAGCCAGCTTCATCCACCACGGTGCCGCTGGAGTCGGAGGCGGTCACTACGCGCGCGCCAAACGCCATCGCTTTCTCGATAGCGTACTGCGCCACGTTGCCGGAGCCGGAGACCGCCACGCGCATCCCCTCGAAGCTCAGCCCGTGACGCTTAAGCATCGCTTCAGTGAAATAGACCAGACCGTAACCCGTCGCTTCCGGACGAATCAGGCTGCCGCCAAACGACAGACCTTTGCCGGTAAAGACGCAGGCGCTGTTGTTGGAGAGCTTTTTCATCATCCCGGCCATAAAGCCCACTTCACGACCACCCACGCCGATATCCCCGGCAGGAACGTCGGTGTCCGGCCCAAGGTGGCGATAGAGCTCAGTGACCAGCGCCTGGCAGAAGCGCATCACTTCGCCTTCGCTCTTGCCTTTCGGATCGAAATCACTCCCGCCTTTACCACCGCCCATCGGCAGGGTAGTGAGCGCATTTTTAAAGGTCTGCTCGAAGCCGAGGAATTTCAGAATCGACAGGTTCACCGAGGGATGGAAGCGCATCCCGCCCTTAAACGGCCCAATGGCGGAGTTAAACTGCACGCGCCACGCGCGGTTGACCTGTACCTGATTGCGATCGTCCACCCACGCCACGCGGAACTGGATGACGCGCTCCGGCTCCACCAGACGTTCAAGCAGCGCCATCTGGCGGTAGCGCGGATTTTCCTCAAGGAAGGGCCACAGGGTGGTCATGACTTCACGAACGGCCTGGGCAAACTCGCTTTGGTGCGGGTCGCGCTGCTGAACATGGGCAAGAAAGCTTTCCAGAGAGCGTGTCTGATCCATAGATATAAGAACCTCTTATAATAATTTATGCGTGTGGCGGAGATGTTTTGTGTCGTTTTTTTGACTATACCACCCGCACCGCTTTGAGAGGCAAGCAGAAATTTAGGCCGAAAGGGAAATTAATGACAAGGCGCGCGTCATAACCAAAAGCGATGACGAGATAAATTAAAGATCCCGTCAGGATCTACCGTTATAGATATAAACGATGCAAAGGAAATTAAGTCTATGAACCGTTTCGCAATGGCCGCGTTATGTTTGATGGTGTCCGCCGGGGCACAGGCTGATCGCATTCGCCCGGATGTCGAAGTTAACGTGCCGCCAGAGGTTTTTAGCGCTGGCGGCCAGCGTGCGCAGCCGTGTAATCAGTGCTGTATCTATCAGGATCAAAACTATTCCGAAGGCGCAGTGGTCAGGGCGGATGGCGTGCTGTTGCAGTGCCAGCGTGATGAACGCACCCTCAGTACAAACCCGCTGGTCTGGCGTCGCGTAAAAGAATAAACGCTTCCAGGAGCGGTATATCCGCCGGGGCTAAATCATACGAGAACGCGTCTTCTGGCGTGCACCACACCAGCGCCGAGTGGTAGTGCGCCTTCAGCTCGCCGCTAAATTCCGGCACGTGCCAGGCGTGGAGGTGGATCAGCCGCTGCGACACTTCCCGCTGGTGGCTTGCCACATACCGCGCGGGCACGGCTTCAATGCCGAGCTCTTCGCGTAGTTCGCGGATCAGCGCTTCCTGCTGGGTCTCACCGGCTTCAACCTTTCCGCCCGCAAATTCCCACATTCCTGGCTGATCGGCATGTTCGGGACGCTGCGCCAGCAAGATCTTGCCCTCTTTTTCGAGGATGGCCGCAACAACATCGAGTGTTTTCAGCATGTTCGTCAATAATTAATAGCGAAAAACGACATATTATCGTGCCCTGCCAAAGAGTCCAGTCATCAGGAGAATCAGGTGAAAGAGACAGCCGCCTGGGTTGCGCCCATGGAAACCCTTCCCGTCAGCCTCAAGCCCATTGCTGCCATGCAGAAAAAACACTTCGGCGCGGTGCTGAACCCCACGCGCTGGTGGGGGCGTATGCCGCGTCTTTTCTGGCTGGTAGCGCTATTTGTCGGCTATCTGGAGCGGCGCAAGGCGCGTTTGACGCCGGTTCTGCGTTCGTTACTAATGACGCGGGTCTCGCAGATCTGCCACTGCGCATTTTGTATTGATGCCAACAGCCTGCGTCTGGCCGAGCGGAGCGGGGCGCTGGATAAAGTGCAGGCCGTCAACGACTGGCAAAATTCCACCCTGTTCAGCGAAGAGGAGCGCGCGGCGCTGGCCTATGCGGAAGCGGTCACCGCCACGCCGCCTCAGGTGGATGAAAATATCAAAAACCAGCTGAAGCGCCACTTTAGCGAAGAGACTATCACCGAAATGACGGCTCTGATTGCCTTTCAGAACCTTTCCGCCCGCTTTAACGCCGCGCTGGATATCCCGGCTCAGGGCCTGTGTGCCACGTTTAAAGGTAAACCGCATGCTGGATAAACATCTGCATCCACGGCTGAAGCCCGGGTTAAATCAGCTGGCCGCCGCGCTGGATAAACCGTTTATTACGCCTGATGGGTTAACGCTCGCCGGGTTTGCGATTGGCGTACTGGCGTTACCGTTTCTGGCGCTGGGCTGGTATCTGCCAGCGCTGGTCGCCATTGTGCTGAACCGGCTGCTGGATGGTCTGGACGGTGCGCTGGCGCGTCGCCGTGGCCTGACGGACGCGGGAGGATTTCTTGATATCGCCCTCGACTTCCTGTTTTACGCGCTGGTACCGTTTGGCTTCGCGCTGGCCGCTCCGGCTGACAATGCGATCGCCGCCGCCTGGCTGCTGTTCGCGTTTATGGGGACGGGCAGCAGTTTCCTGGCCTTTGCCGCGCTGGCGGGGAAGCATAATATCGACAACCCCGGCTACGCGCACAAGTCGCTTTATTACATTGGAGGATTAACGGAAGGAACGGAGACCATCGCGCTGTTTGTGCTGTGCTGCCTGTTTCCGGCACACTTCACGCTGTTCGCCTGGGCGTTTGGCGCGTTGTGCTGGCTGACCACCACAACGCGCATCTGGAGCGGTTACGTGACGCTGAAGTCACTCCCCCGCTAGCGTGCGCTCTCCGGTCCACGCTCCCCGGTGGAGACCGGGTTCTGCGGATGGCTGCTCCATTCGTACCAGCCGCCGTCGTAGACGGCAACGTTTTGCCAGCCCATGGCGCGGGCGTACATGAAGGCTTCAGACGCGCGCCAGCCGGTGCCGCAGTAAAACGCAACGTGCTGCTCCGGCAGGATATTCCACGTCTTCCACATGGCGGCGATGTCATCGGCGCTGCGCATGGTGCCATCCGGATTGTGGAAATCTTCCATGTGGGTCGCGTCGCTACCCGCATGGCCCCAGCGCGCACCGGCAATGTCACCTTTTGGCTTGATATAGCTGTAGCCGCTGGTTTCACCGATAAACTCTGGCCAGGAACGAATGCTCACCAGGGATGCATCCTGACGGTGCAGCATTCCCCGGGCCTGTTCCATATCCACCATCAGCCGGGGCTGGCCCGGGATCGGCGCGCCAAAATCAGGGGCTGGCTTCACGTTCTCAGGCGTTCCGCGCTCAACGGGCAGGCTGGCGTCTGACCATGCCTTCCAGCCGCCGTCCAGAATTCGCACATCCTTCACGCCCGCGTAGAGCATGATCTGCGCCACGCGCGCGGCGGCATATACGTCGCGACCGTACAGAATGACGGTGGTATCGTGACGGATCCCGTGCTTCGCCAGCATCGCTTTCAACTTTTCGTCAGCGACCTTATTCCACAGCGGTTCGCTTTCCACTTCATTGGTGTCGATGTAGCCCGCGCCGGGAATGTGGCTCAGGAGATAAAGCTTCGGCGCACCCCAGCCAGCCTCGATCACCTTCCACTCTCCGGCTGGTGCGGCAGTAACGGGTTTGCCCTGCTGCAACAGGTGGATCCACTGCGGATAAACCAGCTGTTCAAAATGTGCCAGACGTTGCAAACGGTCGGATTGTTGCAGGGCATCGCTCAGGATGGAAACGTGGGTAAAACCCGCTTTTTCCAGCCGCGTTTTGACGGTCTGGTTGTCATCATCGTTGCCATAGAGCGCAACCGGCATGTCGGGCGTAATCCGATGCTGTTTTGCCCAGCCGCTGAGCTGTTCATCGCTCATTGCCCCAAGCCAGCCTGCAGAGAGATTAAGCGCGGCGGGTTCATGCCCGGACGTTCCGCGCAGCGTCTGCGGCCAGCCGTTATAGAACGCACTGACGCGCGTATCAATTACCGCGCCGTTTTGCGCCCGGAGCTGGTCCAGCGTGAGGGAGTGGGGCATATCAGCCGCCATGGAGGAGAGTGAGGCGAGGCCGCAGATCAGAGCCAGCGCGGTCAGTTGAGAAACACGTTTCATCGAAAAACCTGACGTCATTAAAAGAGGGTGGCATTGTCGTCTCTCCTGAAGCCAAAAACATTGCGTTAGCACATTATTGCCAGCGAGAAATCTCAATCACCTCTCCGCCGGGCGGGATATCTTCCTCATCATGCGTGACCAGCACCACCGGGATCTTGCGCTGGCGAGTGGTTTCGAATACCCACGCCCGGAATGAGGCGCGGAGCGTTTTATCCAGTCGGCTGAACGGTTCGTCGAGCAGCAATGCCTGCGGCTGGGCGAGAAGGGCGCGCAGCAGGCTGACCCGGGCGCGCTCGCCGCCGGAAAGGGTCGCCGGATCGCTGGCGTAGAGGTTTGCCAGCCCGGCAGATTCAAGAGCCTGCTCTACCGCGTCGCGCCGCGCGCGTCCGGCAACGTGCGCCGGCAGCGCCAGCATCAGGTTTTGCCCCACGCTGAAGGCGTCAAACAGCAGGGCATCCTGAAACAGAATGCCGATCCCGCGCGTTTCCACGGGGAGCAGATCGCAGCGTCGATCGTTCAGCCACAGCTCGCCGTGCGCCTTAAAATCAGCGGATAACGCGCCCACCATCCAGGCGAAAAGGGTCGATTTCCCGCTCCCGGAGGGTCCCATCAGCGTGAGAATCTCCCCTGCCGGGACGCGGAAGTTGACCTCACGTAAGAGTGGCGCAATGGTGAGATTTTTCACGTTCAGCATTAACGTAATCCTTGTCTGTGACGGCCCACGAGCCGGGCGAGCAGCGCGGCAAGGGCAAATACGCTGCTGGTCAACAGCAACAGACCCAGCGCCCGGCTGGCGAGGATCGGAACGCTGCCGCCGCTGCTGAGGGCGACCGCCTCCGTCGTCAGAGTAGTAAAACGACCCGCTCCCAGCCAGAGGGTGGGCATGTACTGGGCCATGCTCACGGAAAAGCCGGTGGCAAAGGCCAGCAGGGCCGGACGAACCATCAGGGGACATTTCACTAAACAGAAAATTTTCGCCTGTCGCCAGCCCAGCGTTCTGGCGGTGAGGATAAGCCGGGGATCGAGCCTGCGCCAGGCCGGTTGCAGCACCAGGAGCATCCACGGGAGAACCCAGAGCATATGGCTCCAGAGCACCGCAGCGTACTGGCCGTCGATGCCCAGCCACAGCGCCACGGCATACTGCCCGGACACGAGGGGCAGCGCCGGGAGGGCAAGCGGCAGCCAGATCCACACCGCGCCGCGCTGGGGTCCCCACTCAAGCCAGATCATGAGGATGGCCAGCGCTGTCAGGCTGGACAGCAGTCCCAGTGAAAGGCTGTCGCTGACGGGGCCGATGTCGCCCCGGCGTGCCAGCATCAGCAGAACCAGCGCACAAAGCACGCCGCACAGCGGCAGTAACCCGCCCAGCGTCCGTGCGGGCAACGCGGTATGCGAAGCGCGACGTACCCCCGAGACGTCAGGCTGGGCGCGCCGCCAAGCCGTCCAGAGGCTGTATCCCACCGCGGCAAGTGCGGCCAGCAGCAGGAGCAACACCAGACACAGCAACGTTCCTTTTGTCTGCTGCTGCGCATCGCCCTGGGTGAGCCACTGCCAGGCCAGCACCGCCAGCGTAGGTGGGTTGCCCGGCCCGAGCACGATCGCCACATCCACCACGGAAAGCGACCAGGCGAGCACCGCCAGCATCACGGCGCCCAGCGCGGGGGCGATAGCCGGGAGGACGAGCCAGTTGAGCGCCTGCATTCGTCCGTAGCCGAAGGTATGCAGGACAATTTTCTGCTGTGCGAGGCGCTTCTCAGGCAGCGCGGCGTAGATTGCCCACAGAACGAACGCGCTCTCTTTGACCGCAAGCGTCAGGCCAAGCCCGATACCGTAGCGGTCAAGCTGCGGCGAACAGACTGTACAGATCCGGTAAAACTGACCGCCTTCCGCAAACAGCAGCAGCGCGCTGGTGGCGAAGGCGACGTGCGGCACGGCTAACAACCACGGCAGACGGGTGCTCAGGCGCTGCCAGCCATCACCCGGCCAGAGAAGCGCAAGCAGGCTCAGGGCGATAAACAGTGAACCCAGCGTCGCGATGAGGGTTGATACCAGCGTAGCGGCCAGCGCCTGCGGCAGCTGCGGGTCGGCAAACAGCGCCGCCCAGTTACTGAGAGAAAACGCCGGGGCCAGCAGCATGCCGCTGGCGGGAAGCAGTGGCAGATAGATGACCGCCATTGCCGCCCATACCAGCCCGCTTAGCGGGTTCCGTAGCGGCGAAGCCATTCCTGCTCCAGGGCGTTAACCCAGGCGGCGTGCGGTTCGGGAAGTACATCAGGCGTGCCTGAAGGGGTAAAGGCATGAAGCTGTTTTGCCGCTTTCGCAGGTAGTTTGGCACCATCCAGCACGCTCGGGTCACCCCAGACGGCAGGATCGGCTTTGCGGATCTGCGCCTGCGGTGACAGCAGGAAATTTGCCACCACTTTCGCCCCTGCGCTCGCACTGGCATTTGCCGGGATAGCGACAAAATGGACGTTGCCGATCATGCCTTTGAGAAAGCCGAAACTGTAGCTGTCGGCAGGCAGTTCACCGCTCGCCACCTTTTGCATCGCATGGGCGGGGTTAAAGGTGAGCGACAGGTTCAGGTTGCCGCTGGCCAGCAGCGTATCCATGCGCGCAGGCGATGGCGGAAAATCGTTCCCTTCGCGCCACAGCAGGGGATGTAGCGTATCAAGATAGTTCCACAGCGGCGCGGTGATCTCTGCAAAGGTGCCGTCCGGCGCGTTTTTTAACGCCTCCGGATGGGCGGTCAGTGCCAGCAGAAGCTGTTCAAGAAACGCCGTGCCGGTAAAATCCGGCGGTCGCGGATAGCTCACCTTGCCAGGGTGCTGCTGAGCGTAAGCCAGCAGCGCGTGGGGATCTGCCGGAGGCGTCGGCATACTCGCTTTACGGGCGATGAAGGTTAACTGCGCGCCGCCCCATGGGGATTCCGCCCCATCGGTCGGGATGGCAAAATCTTCCGTGACCGGTTTACGGGTATCGACGTAACGCCAGTTGGGCAGGGTTTGCGCCCAGCCGGTGAGCAGCAGGTTTGCCTCCTTCAGCGTGCGGAAGTTTTCCCCGTTTACCCAGAGTAGATCCACCGACCCGTTACTGCTACGTCCTGCGGCCTGTTCCGTCTGGATCCGCTTCACCGCATCGGCGGCATCGGCCAGATGAACGATCTTCAGGTTAATGGCATAGTGCGTTTTCATCTCGCCGCTCACCCAGTCGAGGTAGCGGTTAACGGCCTCGTCACCACCCCAGGCGTTAAACCAGACGGTCTGCCCGGTGGCCTGTTGCTGAATGGATTGCCAGCTTTCTGCGGCGAAGGCAGAGGTTGCCAGCAGCAGACTCGTCAGAAACGCGCAAAAACGCACCCGGCGCATAATGCCTCACTTTTTAATCGAAGGGATGTAACGGGAAAACAGCCAGCGAGTGACCAGCGGTAATAACCCTAATAGTGTAAAGGCGAACAGCAGTCCCGGCGACACAATATCGCGCAGCGTGGTGAGTTTTCCCAGCTCGCGTCCGGCGTTCAGATAAATGACGGTGGCAGGTAGCATCGCAAGCTGGCTGACCCACCAGTAGTGACGCACCTGGATACGTGTTAGCCCCATCAGCAAATTGACCAGAAAGAACGGAAACAACGGCATCAGGCGCAGGGCAAAAAGGTAGCGCGCGCCATCGCGAACCATCCCCACATCGATCGTGTTCATCTGTGCGGCAAAGCTCCGTTGCACCCAGTCACGCAGCAGATAACGGCTGACGAGCATGGCAAGCGTGGCGCCGAGCGTCGAGGCCAATGACACCAACAGCATCGCCTCCCACAGGCTGAAAATCGCCCCGCCGAGCAGCGTCAGAAGCGCGGCCCCGGGTATCGACAGCGCAGAGACCAGAACGTAAACCGCAAAATAGATCAGCGCGCTCTGAAGGGGCGCCTGCTCCACACGATCGAGCAACGTTTGCTGGTGTATTTTTAGCGTGTCGAGGGAGAGCATGCCCGGAGGAAGCAAAACAACGATTAAAACAAATGCGCCCAGAAGGGCGCACAGGAGACTGATTTTTTTTATATTCACTGAGGATTACAGCTTGAACGTTGCCCATACCGGCGCATGGTCGGACGGTTTTTCCATGCTGCGAATATCATAGTCGATACCGGTTTCGATGCAGCGTTCGGCCAGGGGGGCGCTCGCCAGCAGCAGATCAATACGCAGGCCCCGGTTGTCATCGAAGCCTTTTGAGCGGTAGTCAAACCACGAGAAGCGATCCTGCGTCTCCGGGTTAGCGGTGCGGAAGGTATCCACCAGCCCCCAGTCAAGCAAGCGCTGCATCCACTCGCGCTCTTCCGGCAGGAAGGAACATTTCCCGGTGCGCAGCCAGCGCTTGCGGCTGTCTTCGCCAATGCCAATGTCCAGATCCGTCGGGCTGATATTCACATCCCCCATGACCAGCACCGGATTATCTTTGTTGAGTTCGGTCGTAAGGTAGTTTTGCAGATCCTGATAAAATTTGGCTTTGGCCGGGAATTTGGTCGGGTGGTCGCGGCTTTCACCCTGCGGGAAGTAACCATTAATCACTGTGATGTTACCCAGCGGGGAAGGCAGCTCAGCCATGATGAGACGACGCTGTGCTTCTTCACCGTCACCCGGAAAGCCACGACGCACCGACACCGGCGTATCTTTGGTCAGCAGCGCAACGCCGTAGTGGCCTTTCTGACCGTGGTAAAAAACGTTATAGCCCAGCTTCGCTACCTCTTCGAGCGGGAACATATCGTCGTGAACTTTTGTCTCCTGCAAGCCGATCACATCTGGCTGATGTTGCTCAACAATCGCTTCGAGCTGGTGAGGGCGGGCACGCAGGCCGTTGATATTAAAAGAGACAAATTTCATAGTCGCTGCCAATGCAAGGTGAATAGTGCAAGGATGGTAGCAGAATTTACGTCGTCTGTTATCCGCTTCGCCCAATTACTGCGACAGATAATGCCGACGGTGCAATATTTGCACCATTTCGACGCGTTTTGCCCTCGAACAGGGCGTAAAGGACCGATAAATTTCGCGAGCGATCACAATTCCAGAATTATATTTGGCATGTGCATACTCTTTCTTGTTTTCGTGCGGCAAAGCGCCGCTTGTCGTGAAAATATTCACTATTTATGCATTAACAGTGAATAACTCCATATTGTAACTCATTGATATTGTGTTGCCCAAATCCGTTTATGCATTTTTATCGCTGGCTGGCACGAACGCTGCAATCTACATTCACAGTGCAAACACTCAATTGTTTAACATTTAAACAACCTTTTATTTACCGGATGAGGTCGCTATGTCTCTGTCAGTTACGCGTGAAAATTTCGATGAATGGATGATGCCGGTATACGCTCCGGCGGCTTTTATTCCGGTACGTGGGGAGGGCTCTCGCCTGTGGGATCAGCAGGGCAAAGAGTATATCGACTTTGCGGGTGGGATTGCGGTGAATGCGCTGGGGCATGCAAACCCGGCGCTGCGGCAGGCGCTGAATGATCAGGCGGCGAAATTCTGGCATACCGGCAACGGTTATACCAACGAACCGGCGTTGCGTCTGGCGAAGAAGCTGATCGACGCCACTTTCGCAGAAAAAGTCTTTTTCTGTAACTCCGGCGCGGAAGCGAACGAAGCGGCGCTGAAGCTGGCGCGCAAATATGCGCACGATAAATTCGGCCCGCACAAGAGCGGCATCGTAGCCTTTAAAAATGCCTTCCATGGCCGCACGCTGTTTACCGTCAGTGCGGGTGGTCAGCCCTCATATTCTCAGGATTTTGCGCCGCTGCCGCCGGATATCCGTCATGCGGCGTATAACGATTTACACTCTGCCAGCGAGCTGATTGACGACACCACCTGTGCGGTGATTGTCGAGCCCATGCAGGGGGAAGGCGGCGTCATGCCCGCCCAGAAAGCGTTCCTGCAAGGGCTGCGCGAGCTGTGCGATCGGCATAACGCGGTCCTGATTTTTGACGAAGTCCAGACCGGCGTGGGCCGCACGGGTGAGCTGTACGCCTACATGCACTATGGCGTGACCCCGGATGTGCTTTCAACAGCCAAAGCGCTCGGCGGCGGCTTCCCGGTGGGGGCGATGCTGACCACCGATACATTCGCCAGCGTGATGACCGTGGGCACCCATGGCACCACTTACGGCGGTAACCCGCTGGCAACCGCTGTCGCCGGACAGGTGCTGGATATCATCAACACTCCTGAGGTGCTTAGCGGCGTGAAGCAGCGTCACCAGTGGTTTGTTGAGCGTCTTACCGCCATCAATAACCAGACCGGCATGTTCAAAGAGATCCGCGGTCTGGGGCTGTTGATAGGTTGTGAGCTTGCCCCTGAGTTTGCTGGCAAAGCGAAGCTGATTTCACAGGAAGCGGCAAAGCAGGGCGTGATGGTGTTGATTGCCGGCGCTAACGTGGTGCGGTTTGCCCCTGCGCTGATCGTCAGTGAGGAAGAGGTCAGAACCGGGTTAGATCGTTTTGCGCTGGCCTGCGAACAGGTGAAGTCCGGGGTGTCATCATGATGGTCATCCGTCCCGTTGCGCACGGCGATCTCGCCGGGCTTATGCAGCTTGCCGGTAAGACAGGGGGCGGGCTGACCTCGCTGCCTGCCGATGAAAAAACGCTGTCGGCGCGCATTGAGCGCGCCCTGCAAACCTGGCAGGGGACGTTGCCAAAAAGCGAACAGGGCTATGTGTTCGTGCTGGAAGAGACCGACACGGGAACCGTGGCGGGGATTTGCGCCATCGAGGTGGCCGTCGGGCTCAACGATCCGTGGTACAACTACCGCGTCGGCACGATGGTCCACGCCTCGAAAGAGCTGAACGTCTACAACGCGCTGCCGACGCTTTTTCTTTGTAATGACCATACCGGCGCCAGCGAACTCTGCACCCTGTTTCTCGATCCGGACTGGCGCAAAGAGGGTAACGGTTATCTGCTCTCCAAATCGCGCTTCATGTTTATGGCCGCCTTTCGCGACCGCTTCAACGAAAAAGTGGTCGCGGAGATGCGCGGCGTAATTGATGAGACGGGCTACTCGCCGTTCTGGGAGAGCCTGGGCGAACGCTTCTTCTCCATGGAATTCAGCCGGGCGGATTACCTGTGCGGTACCGGTCAGAAGGCGTTTATCGCCGAGTTAATGCCGAAGCATCCTATTTATACCCATTTCTTAACGCCGGAAGCGCAGGCGGTGATCGGCGAAGTTCACCCGCAAACCGCCCCGGCCCGTGCAGTGCTGGAGAAAGAGGGTTTTCGCTACCGCAATTACGTCGACATCTTTGACGGCGGCCCGACGCTGGAATGCGATATTGACCGCGTACGCGCCATCCGTAAAAGCCGCCTGGTTGAGGTTTCAGAAGGCCAGCCCGCGCCGGGCGAGTGGCCAGCCTGCCTGGTCTCGAACGAGAATTACGCCAACTTCCGCGCCATGCTGGTGCGAACCAACCCAACATGCGAGCGTCTGGTACTGACGGCTGCGCAACTGGATGCCCTGAAATGTAACGCTGGCGACACGGTTCGCCTGGTGCGGCTCTGCCCTGAGGAGAAAACAGCATGACTCTATGGATTAACGGTGACTGGGTAACGGGCGAAGGTGATGCGCGGACAAAAACTAACCCGGTCGGCCAGGAGGTGCTCTGGTCGGGGAGCGACGCCAGCGCCGGGCAGGTTGAGCAGGCCTGCCAGGCTGCACGCCGCGCGTTTCCGGCATGGGCGAAACGGCCATTCTCCGAGCGCCAGGCGCTGGTTGAGAAATTTGCTGCGCTGCTGGAGGCCAATAAAGCAGAGCTGACCCGCATCATTGCCTGCGAAACCAGCAAGCCGCGCTGGGAGGCAACAACCGAAGTGACGGCGATGATCAATAAAATCGGTATATCGGTGAAGGCGTACCACGCCCGCACCGGTGAGCAGCATACCGGGATGCCGGACGGCGCCGCCACGCTGCGCCACCGTCCGCACGGGGTGTTGGCGGTGTTTGGCCCGTACAACTTCCCCGGGCATCTGCCGAACGGGCATATTGTGCCTGCGCTGCTGGCGGGAAATACCGTCATCTTCAAGCCGAGTGAGTTAACCCCCTTAACCGGAGAAGCAGTAGTAAAACTCTGGGAGCAGGCGGGGCTGCCGCCGGGCGTGCTGAATCTGGTGCAGGGCGGACGTGAAACCGGTCAGGCGCTGAGTGCGCTGAGCGACATTGACGGTCTGCTGTTTACCGGCAGTGCCGGAACGGGTTATCAGCTGCATCGTCAGCTGGCGGGGCAGCCGGAAAAAATTCTGGCGCTGGAGATGGGTGGCAACAACCCACTGATTGTGGAAGATCCGGATGATATCGATGCTGCGGTCCACCTGACCATTCAGTCGGCATTCATTACCGCCGGACAGCGCTGCACCTGCGCCCGCCGCCTGCTGGTTAAACGCGGCGCGCAGGGGGATGCGTTTCTTAAGCGTCTGGTGGAGGTGAGCGGGCGTCTGGTTCCCGCGAAATGGGATACCGAGCCGCAGCCGTTTATCGGCGGGCTGATCTCCGGGCAGGCGGCGCTGAACGTGCTGAAAGCGTGGCAGGAGCACGTGGCGTGCGGGGCGAAAACCCTGCTGGAGCCGAAGCTGGTTCAGCCGGGCACATCGCTGCTGACGCCGGGGATTATTGAGATGAGTGCGACGAGCAACGTGCCGGATGAAGAGGTCTTTGGCCCGCTGCTGTGCGTCTGGCGCTATGACGATTTTGCATCGGCGATCGAGATGGCCAACAACACCCGCTACGGCCTGTCGAGCGGCCTGATATCCCCGCATCGCGAGAAATTCGACCAGCTGCTGCTGGAAGCGCGCGCCGGGATCGTGAACTGGAACAAACCGCTGACCGGCGCGGCGAGCACCGCGCCGTTTGGTGGCGTAGGGGCATCGGGCAACCATCGCGCCAGCGCCTGGTATGCCGCCGATTACTGCGCGTGGCCGATGGCAAGCCTGGAAACCCCGGCGCTGACGCTGCCGGAGACACTGAATCCGGGGCTGGATTTTACAGAGGGTGACGCCCATGAAAGCGCGTGAGGTTAACTTTGACGGGCTGGTGGGGCTGACGCACCACTATGCCGGGCTGTCGTTCGGCAATGAAGCCTCGACGAAGCACCGTTTCCAGGTCTCAAACCCGAAGCTGGCGGCGAAGCAGGGGCTATTGAAAATGAAGGCGCTGTCCGATGCCGGTTTCCCGCAGGCGGTGATCCCGCCGCAGGAGCGGCCGAACGTGGCCGTGCTGCGCCAGCTGGGCTTCAGCGGTACGGATGAACAGGTGGTTGAAAAAGCCGGTACGCAGTCCCCACAGCTGCTTTCCGCGGCCAGTTCAGCCTCTTCAATGTGGGTAGCGAATGCCGCCACCGTCGCGCCGTCGGCGGATACGCTGGACGGCAAAGTGCATCTGACCGTCGCTAACCTGAACAACAAATTCCACCGCGCCAGCGAAGCGGAGACCACCGGGCGCGTGCTGCGCGCCATTTTTAATCATGATGCGCATTTTGAGGTGCATTCGGCGCTGCCGCAGGTCGCGATGTTTGGCGACGAAGGGGCGGCAAACCACAACCGTCTGGGTGGCGATTACGGCGATCCAGGCTTGCAGCTGTTTATCTATGGACGGGAAGAGGGCGGCCACGCCGCGCCGGTTCGTTATCCGGCGAGACAAACCTTAGCCGCAAGCCAGGCGGTTGCACGGCTGAACCAGGTTAATCCTACTCAGGTGATTTTTGCCCAGCAAAATCCGCAGGTGATCGACCAGGGCGTGTTTCATAACGATGTGATTGCCGTTTCCAACCGTCAGGTGCTGTTCTGCCACGAGCAGGCGTTTGCCCATCAGGAAAAGTTGCTGGCCACGCTGCGCGAACGCGTGCCGGGATTTATGCCGATTCAGGTGCCCACGCAGGCGGTAAGCGTGCAGGATGCGGTCGAAACGTATCTGTTCAACAGCCAGCTGCTGAGCCGGGATGACGGCAGCATGATGCTGGTGCTGCCGCAGGAGTCCCGCAACCATCAGGGTGTCTGGCGCTATCTCAGCGAACTGGTGCAGGCGGATAACCCGATTGATGAACTGCGCGTGTTTGATCTGCGGGAAAGTATGGCTAACGGCGGGGGACCGGCGTGCCTGCGACTGCGCGTGGTGTTAACGCCGGAGGAAATGCAGGCCGTGAATCCGTCGGTGATGATGAACGACACGCTGTTCAATACCCTCAATGACTGGGTGGACCGCTACTATCGTGACCGTCTGGTTCAGGCCGATCTGGTTGATCCGCAGCTGCTGCGCGAAGGCCGCGAGGCGCTGGATGCATTATCGACCATCCTGCAACTGGGATCGGTTTATCCGTTCCAGCGCTAAGGAGACGATATGGAAAATTTTCTGGCGCTGACGCTGGCTGAAGAGACACCGGAGCGGCACGAGGGGGAAGGCCCCTCGTTCCACTGGCGATGGCTGGGGCCGGGCGTGCTTGAACTGACGCCGACGGGGCAATATAACCTGTCGCTGCTGCTTTCTACCGGCATTCACGGGAATGAAACCGCGCCTGTGGAGATTGTCGATCTGTTGCTGCGCGCGCTGTATCGCGCAGAGATCACGCTGCACTGTCGTCTGCTGGTGGTACTGGGAAATCCGCCTGCGCTGGCGCAAAACAAACGGTATCTCGTGAGCGACATCAACCGAATGTTTGGCGGCCGCTGGGCGCAATTTCCACAGAGTGATGAAACGACACGTGCGCAATGGCTGGAGAAGGTGGTCACAGCGTTTTTTGCCGGGGCGGGGGAAACGCGCTGGCACCTCGATCTGCATACCGCCATCCGCGCCTCGTACCACGTACGTTTTGGCGTGTTACCGCAGCGCCATCAGCCGTGGGATGAGGCGTTTCTGACCTGGCTTGGCGACGCGGGACTGGAAGCGCTGGTTTTCCACCAGACGCCGGGCGGCACGTTTACCCACTTCACCTGCGAGAATTTCGGCGCGCTGTCCTGCACGCTGGAGCTGGGAAAAGCGCTGCCGTTCGGGCAAAACGACCTGACGCGTTTTGCCCCTACGCATCAGGCGCTTCGGGCGTTGCTCGCAGGGGTTGCGCCGGAACCCACCCGGGAACCCGTCGTGCGCTATCGGGTCGTACAGCAGATCACGCGTCAAAGCGAAGCTTTCCAGCTTCATATGGCGCCCCATACGCTGAACTTCACGCCGTTTCGCCAGGGCGTCCTGCTGGCGGAAGATGGTGAGACGCGTTATGCGGTACAGAACCCCACGGAATATGTTTTATTTCCTAACCCGTCAGTCGCGTTTGGTTTACGAGCCGGGTTGATGCTGGAAAAAATGCCCTGATCGTCTCCCCTCGCGCAGACCGGAGGGGAAACGAAGAATTAATTTCTTAACGTTAAAAGCGCTCTGGTAGTGTTTGCGGAATATTCCTGGAGAATTGCTTTATTATTAAACGGCACTTCGCTATACTCCTCCATAATCTCTTTAAAATCATCCTGTTGAATATTTTTGTTTCATCTCTCCACGCTTTTTCCTTAATTTCTCCATAATTGGCGAAAACGTGTTTTTTATACTTTCATTGTTTTACCGTTGCTCTGACTAATTGACGATAAACCCCGTAAAGTTAATCTCGTCAACACGGCATAGCGCCGAAGAATAACTGAAAGTAAGGAAAGACATTATGCGTAAATTAACTGCACTGTTTGTTGCCTCTACCCTGGCTCTGGGCGCTACCAGCATGGCGTTCGCCGCCGATACCGCGACCACTACCGCCGCGCCGGCAGAAGGCAAAATGATGATGCATCATAAAGGCAAGCCGGGTATGCATCATGAGATGATGATGTTTAAAGATCTGAACCTGACCGATGCGCAGAAGCAGCAGATCCGCGACATCAGGAAAAGTCAGCGTGACCAGATGAAACGTCCTCCGCTGGAAGAGCGCCGCGCGATGCATGACATCATTGCCAGCGACAGCTTCGACAAAGCAAAAGCAGAAGCGCAGATCGACAAAATGGCCGAGCAGCATAAAGCGCGCATGCTGGCCCACATGGAAACCCAGAACAAGATTTACAACATTCTGACGCCGGAACAGAAAAAGCAATTTAATGCCAATTTTGAGAAGCGTCTGACAGAACGTGCAGCGCCGGAAGGTAAAATGCCTGCACCAGCCGAATAATCGGTTCACTCTCTTAAGACCGCCGGGCTCCTGTCTACACAAGCGAAAACGCTGTGGACAGGACCGGCGGTTTTTCTTTTGCCCCATGCCTAAGGTCTGGCCATACCGTTGCCGATAATACGTCTGTGAAAATGCCCTGGCGCACGGTGCGTCCTTCAGGAGTGGTCATGGAATTCTTTGATATCCGTAAAATACCCGTCAGTCTCTGGCGTAACGGCGCGGGTGAGACGCGTGAGATTTGCTGTTTCCCTCCCGCGACGCGGGATTTTTCCTGGCGGGCCAGCATCGCCTCCATCGCCAGTAACGGCGAATTCTCCGCGTTTCCGGGCGTTGACCGGGTGATTACGCTGCTGGAAGGCGGCGAGGTGACGCTGGATGCGGGGAGGGCGTTTTGCCATACCCTGAAACACCATCAGCCTTACGGCTTTGCGGGCGATTTGACGGTGAAAGCCGTGCTCACGGAGGGGCAGATGTCGATGGATTTCAATGTCATGACCCGACGGGAGCACTGCCAGGCAAAGGTGCGCGTTGCTACCCGAACGTTCACTACCTTCGCATCACGCGGTGGCGTGGCGTTCGTATTAAGCGGCGCCTGGCAACTGGGCGATAAATTACTGACCGCCGATCAGGGCGCCAGCTGGCAAGAGGGCAGCCATACCCTCCGTCTACTGGAAACGAAGGGGTCGCTGCTGTTCAGTGAAATTACCTGGCTGCCGGGTCATTGAGCATGACTATCTCATATTTACCGGTTAACAGCGGCTTACAGAGAATTTTGTAGCCATCCTGATCGAACCCGGCAGGTGTGCGCAGCAGGGCGGCAGCGTCATCCAGACTTTCAACCGCGCCAAGCCAGAGCCAGTTGCGGATGACGTGATAGTGCGTCATCGCATCGCGGGTCTCTTTCAACGCCACCGCGCCTTCCCACGGCCAGCAGTTGACGCTGATTGAGGCTAGGCCAGCCATAAACCGGGCATGATGTTCTTCAACGCTCTCTTTTCCACAACACGCCCCGGCGCAGCGTTTCAACGCGGAGCGGAAACAGGCGCGACCGCGGGTAGTCGCTTCCAGTCCTAACAGGCCGTAACAAAGCTGTAATTCATCAGCAAGGGTTTGCAGAGTTTGCAGTGCGGCACGTTTGTTGGCAAACAGACCGTAAAGATTCGGTTCATGCGAAAAATCCACTTCCCGGGCATAAACGACCTGCGGTTTTCCCGCGTTAACCTGCAAGGAACACAGCTGGCGGTTGCGGCGCAGGCGTTTGTTAAACAGCGGCTGCTGTTCCTTGATGAGCCGGGCTTCGAGCAGAAGCGCGCCCAGTTCACCTGCCGTCTCGATCCAGGTGATCCGCCGGGACTGTCTGAGCATCGATGCTTCGTCCGGCGTACGCAGGTGCGACATCACCCGACTGCGGATATTTACGCTTTTGCCGATATAGAGCGGCATGGTGTCGCTGTCGCCGTGGAAGAAATAGACGCCAGGCTGTTTAGGCAGCGCCTCAAGCCAGGGGCGAAGATGCTCGGGATATTCGTAGATAGCCGCCGCTTCAAACTCAAGACGCGGGGCGGATTGACGCCTGCTCACATACTGCTCCATATACTGTTCAGGCATACAGTGTAGCAGGTGTTTGGTGGTTAAAAAAGAGCCGGGTGGCGGCTACGCCTTACCCGGCCTGCAAAACTGAGTTACCGTTTTGCTTTTACTTTTTCCAGAAATCATCAAACACCGTAATGGGTGGACGGCGTTTGTGCTCGGTTTTCAGATACCAGCCTTCAATAATTTTTGCGGTACCTTCGTCGAGCGTTTTGCCTTCCAGATAATCATCGATGTTGTCATAGGTCACACCCAGCGCGGCTTCATCCGGCAGGGAAGGGCGATCGTCTTCCAGGTCTGCCGTTGGCGCCTTCTTATACAGGTGCTCCGGGCAGCCCAGCGCCGCCAGCAGTTGCTTACCCTGACGCTTGTTCAGGCGGAAGAGGGGGTTGATGTCCGTGCCGCCATCGCCGTATTTGGTGAAGAAACCGGTGATGGCTTCCGCGGCGTGATCGGTGCCGACGACGACCCCTTTGGTCATCCCTGCGATACTGTACTGCGCTTTCATGCGCTCACGGGCTTTCTCGTTGCCACGAACAAAATCGCTCAGTTCAATACCGGCTTCACGCAAGGCCTGCTCGCTTGCCAGTACCGAACCTTTGATGTTTACGGTAAGAACACGGTCCGGCTGAATAAAGGCGATCGCATCCTGACAGTCCTGCTCGTCGGCCTGCACGCCATACGGCAGACGTACGGCAATAAATTGCAGTGCGGTGTCACCGGTCTCGTCACGCAGCTCGGTGATGGCCATCTGGCTAAGTTTACCGGCCAGAGTGGAGTCCTGACCGCCGCTGATACCCAGTACCAGCGTCTTCAGGAAAGGGTGTGCGGACAGGTAAGCTTTCAAAAAATCAACGCTACGACGGATCTCTTCATTGGCATTAATCGCAGGTTTCGCGCCCAGCGCCTGAATAATTTCTTGTTGCAGAGCCATTACGCCCTCCCTATGCAGAACCAAACAGAAAGTGTGATCTGTTAAAACTAACCCTTTGTCGGGGAAACGACAAGGATCACAGTTTTGAGTGTACTGTTTTACAGCGATTTAGCAGCTTATCGTTGTTTTATTAGAATTTTCCGAAATTCGTCTGGCGTAACTCGCAAAGTTGAACAATAGTAATTTTTATCCCATGCTTAGTTAACACGCTGATAAACAAGAGGACGGAATATGAACAAGAACGTAGCAGGAATTTTAAGCGCAGCGGCGGTACTGACTATGCTGGCTGGGTGTACAGCTTACGATCGCACCACAGATCAGTTCACACAGCCAGTGGTAAAAGACGTCAAAAAAGGCATGACGCGTTCACAGGTTGCAGCCATTGCCGGTAAACCTTCTTCAGAAGTCACTATGATCCACGCGCGTGGCACCTGCCAGACCTATATTCTGGGTCAACGTAATGGTAAGGCAGAAACCTACTTTGTCGCCCTGGATGATACCGGTCACGTGATCAATTCGGGTTACCAGACCTGCGCTGAATACGACACCGATCCACAGGCACCTAAGGCGCAGTAACCGCGCTTGCCTGAAAGTGTTAACAAACCGGCCTGATGGCCGGTTTGTTTATGCATACGTAAATCTTATTTCTTAGCGCGAAATATTTGCCTGAAATGTGAAGGTAGTCAACAAGCCAGGTCAATGAGAGACAATTTGAGTCTATCCAGAATTATCCCCTCCCTGTACCATTGCGTATACTCACTTCAACGACAAACAATGTTCAGCACACTGCCCGTCAGCCAGGATAGCGAGTCGAGTGATAGCGCGACGGCGGTCAGACCAATAAGAGGGAAATTATCATGGAAAAGAAACATATCTACTTGTTCTGCTCTGCGGGCATGTCCACTTCGCTGCTGGTTTCAAAAATGCGCGCGCAGGCCGAAAAATATGAAGTCCCTGTGGTGATTGAGGCGTTTCCGGAAACGCTGGCGGGCGAAAAGGGTCAGACAGCAGATGTAATTTTACTCGGGCCGCAAATCGCTTATATGCTGCCAGAAATTCAACGTTTGCTCCCTAATAAGCCGGTCGAAGTGATCGATTCCGTTTTATACGGCAAGATTGATGGTTTAGGTGTATTAAAAGCTGCTGTTGCGGCGATTAAAAAAGCTGCTAATTAATTTTTTATTTTTCCCGTCAAAGAGTTATTTCACACACAATACGCCGTAACGGTCGTTGCGGCATTTAAGGGTATTTTCCTATGAGTAAAGTCATCGCTTCACTTGAAAAGGTACTCCTTCCTTTTGCTGTTAAAATAGGAAAGCAGCCTCACGTTAATGCCATTAAGAACGGCTTTATTAAATTAATGCCGTTGACATTAGCCGGGGCAATGTTCGTTTTAATTAACAACGTTTTTCTCAGCTTTGGAGAAGGTTCCTTTTTTTATTCATTAGTAATTAGGTTAGATGCTTCCACTATTGAAACCCTTAATGGTTTAAAAGCCATTGGCGGCAACGTATACAATGGTACGTTGGGTATTATGTCGCTAATGGCGCCTTTCTTTATTGGAATGGCGCTGGCGGAAGAGCGTAAGGTGGATCCGCTGGCGGCAGGCTTACTGGCCATTGCCGCGTTTATGACCGTCACGCCGTACAGCGTGGGCGACGCTTACGCCGTGGGCGCCAACTGGCTGGGTGGGGCAAACATCATTTCCGGTATTATTATCGGACTGGTGGTGGCCGAAATGTTCACCTTTATTATTCGCCGCAACTGGGTTATCCGCTTGCCGGATAGCGTTCCGGCCTCCGTTTCTCGTTCATTTTCCGCGTTGATACCGGGCTTCATTATTCTCTCCATCATGGGGATTATTGCCTGGGCGCTCTCTCACTGGGGGACTAACTTCCACCAGATCATTATGGACTCTATCTCAACGCCGCTGGCGTCGATGGGTAGCGTGGTCGGTTGGGCGTATGTCATCTTTACCTCCCTGCTGTGGTTCTTCGGCGTGCATGGTTCACTGGCACTGGCGGCGCTGGACAGCGGTATTATGACCCCGTGGGCACTGGAAAACGTCGCGCTTTACCAGCAGTACGGCTCCGTCGATGCGGCGCTGGCGGCCGGTAAAACCTTCCATGTGTGGGCGAAGCCGATGCTTGACTCCTATATCTTCCTGGGCGGTACCGGGGCGACGCTGGGTCTGATCATCGCGGTCTTTATTGTCTCTCGCCGCGCCGACCATCGTCAGGTTGCGAAGCTGGCCCTGCCGTCAGGCATCTTCCAGATTAACGAGCCGATCCTGTTTGGTCTGCCAATTATCATGAACCCGGTGATGTTCATTCCATTCATCCTGGTTCAGCCGCTGCTGGCCGCGATTACGCTGACGGCGTATTACCTGGGCATTATCCCACCGGTGACCAACATTGCGCCGTGGACGATGCCAGCTGGTCTGGGCGCGTTCTTCAACACCAACGGTAGCGTGGCCGCCTTCCTGCTGGCGATATTCAACCTCGGGATTGCAACCCTGCTCTACATGCCGTTCGTGGCGATTGCGAACAAGGCTGCAACGGTTATCGATGAAGAAGAGAGCGAAGAGGATATCGCCCTCGCACTGAAATTCTAAAATTGCACGGCGCGGGGCAACCCGCGCCAGCGTAAAGGAGCTTAAAGATGTTAGATTTAGAGAGTATCGTTGCCGAAGAAACCGCAGTGAACGATTTGGAAGAGGTGGTGATGGGGCTCATCATCAATTCCGGGCAGGCGCGAAGCCTGGCGTATGCGGCGCTTAAGCAGGCTAAGCAGGGCGATTTTGTTGCCGCGAAAACCATGATGGAGCAGTCCCGTACGGCGTTAAACGAAGCGCATCTGGTGCAGACGAAACTCATCGAAAGCGACCAGGGCGAAGGAAAGATGAAAGTGAGTCTGGTGCTGGTACATGCGCAGGATCACCTGATGACCTCCATGCTGGCGCGCGAGATGGTAGCGGAGCTCATCGAGCTTCACGAGAAGATGCAGTAAGTCTGAACAGGCACCAGGAGGTCAGCACGATGGAAATCAAAACCGCACATGAGCAGCAGCTGTTTAATGGCAAGAATTTTCACGTGGTGATTTACAACAAAACGGAGAGCGCCAGCGGTCTGCACCAGCATGACTACTACGAGTTCACGATTGTTCTGACCGGCCGCTACTATCAGGAGATTAACGGTAAGCGCGTCCTGCTTGAGCGTGGCGATTTCGTCTTCCTGCCGATGGGGTCCTATCACCAGAGCTTTTATGAGTTTGGTGCGACGCGCATTCTTAACGTAGGGGTGAGCAGGCGTTTCTTCGAGAAGCACTATCTGCCGCTGGTTCCGTTCTGCTTTGTGGCGTCACAGGTCTATCGCGTTAAAAATGAGTTTATGACCTGGATTGAAACGGTTATCGCCTCGCTGAATTTCCGCGACAATGAATTTGATGAATTTATTGAAACCGTGACGTTCTACGTCATGAACCGTCTTCGCCATCACCGTGAAGAACAGCAGGTGGTGGATGATATTCCTCAGTGGCTGCGCAGTACCGTGGAGCTGATGCACGACAAAGGACAGTTCAGCGATAACGCCCTGGAAAACATGGTGGCGCTGTCGGGTAAATCGCAGGAATATTTAACGCGTGCCACGCAGCGCTATTACCGTAAAACGCCTGTTCAAATTATTAATGAAATCCGCATCAATTTTGCCAAAAAACAGCTGGAAATTACTAACTACTCTGTCACCGATATCGCTTACGAATCGGGTTACAGCAGCCCCAGCCTGTTTATTAAAACCTTTAAGAAAATGACTTCATTCACACCGAACAGTTACCGCAAAAATTTAACGGTAATTAATTAACTTTCGGCGGTTATCCGCCAGGAATATTGACGTAATGGCTTGCCCAAATAGCGGGAAGAGTACGCTATACCTTGCAGGCGATTACCCTGATAAGCTAAGGGAGAGTTTATGCAAAAGAAATTAAAAGTCGTAACCATTGGTGGCGGCAGCAGCTATACCCCGGAATTACTTGAAGGTTTCCTGAAACGTTATCATGAATTACCGGTCAGCGAATTATGGCTGGTGGATGTTGAAGAAGGTCAGGAGAAGCTAAATATTATTTTTGAACTGTGCAAACGCATGGTTGAAAAAGCAGGCGTGCCTTTAACCGTGCATAAAACGCTGGATCGCCGCCTGGCGCTGAAAGATGCTGACTTCGTGACCACCCAGCTGCGCGTCGGCCAGCTGAAGGCGCGTGAGCTGGACGAGCGTATTCCGCTGAGCCACGGTTATCTGGGCCAGGAAACCAACGGGGCTGGTGGCCTGTTTAAAGGCCTGCGTACTATTCCGGTCATTTTTGACATCATTAAAGACGTGGAGGAGATCTGCCCGAACGCGTGGGTGATTAACTTTACCAACCCGGCCGGGATGGTCACCGAGGCAGTCTATCGTCACACCGGTTTCAAACGCTTTATCGGCGTCTGCAATATTCCGATCGGCATGAAGATGTTCATCCGCGATGTGCTGGCGCTAACCGATAACGATGAATTGTCCATTGACCTGTTCGGCCTGAACCACATGGTCTTTATCAAAGATGTGATTGTGAACGGGCAATCGCGCTTTGCGGAACTGCTTGATGGCGTTGCCTCTGGTCGCCTGACCGCGGCCTCGGTGAAAAACATCTTCGATCTGCCGTTCAGCGAAGGGCTGATCCGCTCCCTGAATCTGCTGCCGTGCTCGTATCTGCTTTACTACTTCAAGCAGAAAGAGATGCTGGCGATTGAAATGGGCGAATACTACAAAGGTGGCGCACGCGCTCAGGTTGTGCAGAAAGTAGAGAAGCAGCTTTTTGATTTGTATAAAGATCCGAACCTGAACGTCAAACCGAAAGAGCTTGAGCAGCGCGGTGGGGCATACTATTCAGATGCCGCGTGTGAAGTGATCAACGCCATTTACAATGACAAGCAGGCCGAGCACTATGTGAACGTTCCGCATCATGGGCACATCGACAATATCCCGGCAGACTGGGCCGTGGAGATGACCTGCATCCTTGGGCGCGAGGGTGCAAAACCGCATCCCCGCATTACCCACTTCGACGATAAGGTGATGGGCCTGATTCATACCATCAAAGGCTTTGAAGTGGCGGCGAGCAATGCGGCCCTGAGCGGCGAGCTGAATGACGTGCTGCTGGCGCTGAACCTGAGCCCGCTGGTGCATTCTGACCGTGACGCTGAAAAACTCGCGAGTGAGATGATCCTGGCGCATGAGAAATGGCTGCCAAACTTTGCTGCAACGGTTGAGAAACTGAAACTCACACACCGTTAAGAGGAGGCGCGATGGAAAACCTGCTGATCGTCAATGCCGATGATTTCGGCCTGTCAAAAGGGCAGAACTACGGCATTATCGAAGCCTGTCGCCGGGGCGTCGTGACCTCTACAACAGCGCTCATCAACGGTGAGGCGGTGGAACATGCGGCGCAGCTAAGCCGTGAGCTGCCCGAACTGGGCGTGGGCATGCACTTTGTGCTGACGCTTGGGTTGCCCCTTTCACCGATGCCGGGGCTGACGCGCGACGGACAACTGGGTAAATGGATTTGGGAAATGGCGGAGCAGGACGCTTTGCCACTTGATGAGATTGCCCGCGAGCTGGACTGCCAGTTTAACCGCTTTGTGGATGTGTTTGGCCGCGAGCCCACCCATATCGACAGTCATCATCATGTGCATATGATCCCGGCGATTTTCCCGCTTGTGGCAGAATTTGCCAAACGTAAAGGCGTGGCGATGCGCGTGGATCGGGAGGTGCGCGGACTGCCGGACGTTGCGGTGACGTCAACGGAGGGGTTCAGCAGCGCATTTTATGGCGACGATATCGACGAAGCGCTGTTCCTGAAGGTGCTGGATGCCTCCGCCGCAAAAGGGGAGCGCTCGCTTGAGGTAATGGCGCATCCGGCGTTTGTCGATAACATCGTACGTAAGAGCGCCTACTGCTGGCCGCGTCTGGCGGAACTGGACGTGCTAACGTCGGCGTCGTTGAAGTATGCGATTGCCGAGCGTGGGTATCGTCTGGGGACGTTCAGGGATTTGTGAGCAAAATAAAGCCCGGGGACGGCTTCGCCTTACCGGGCCTACAACATCAGTCGAAATATAGGCCGGGTAAGCGTAGCGCCACCCGGTTTTTTTTACGCCGGTATCTGGTCAATCTTGCTGCTGCGCGACCACACGCGGTGCGCGGCGAGCAGGTCAAACAGCCGGGTCATAAACGCATCGTCAATGTTATCACCTTCGACAATGCCTTCTTCCCCTTGATCCGGTACCTTCAGCAGCGATTTAAACTTCCGCGCATCGCCTGCGAGGGCGATTGGCTTCAGGTGCTTATAGGCTTCCAGCAGATAATAGGCGGCATCACCGTTACCGAGCAAACTCTCAACGTCGCCGCACGGCATAATCACCGCATCAACCGTCAGGGACGGTGCCCCGGCAAAGGTCGCGGCAATCGGCAGGACGGAGCCATCATCGGCCGTCACTTCACCCATGCGTGAGTAAAGCAGTTTGGCGTGTACGCCCTGAGTCTTGAGCGCCCTCATGATCCCCAGCACGTCGCTGGCGCGCGGTTTATCGTTCAGCAGGATAGCCACTACGCGGCCTTTGATCGTCCCGCCAGGTACCGCGTACAGGCTCAGGGACGGATCCTTCTTCAGCCCGTTCACGTCTTTAGGCGGTGCAGCATGGCATTGCTCGTCAGTCAGCGTAATGCCGAGATTATTCGCCACGCCCTGAGCAAGCTGGATATCAATATGCGCCAGATGGTCGACCACGCGCTCGCGAATGTAGGTACGCACCACTTTGCTCAGCTCGAAGCTGAAGCCGCCGATAATGTGCTGCTGTTCGATCGGGGTCTGGCTGTTCCAGAACAGGCGAGGCTGAGCGTAATATTCGCCGAATGACGGGCTGCGCTCGCGAATTTTTGTTCCGTCCACGCGCTCCTGATACGACTCGAATCCGCCACGTTTAGGCCCCGGCGGGGTTTCACGCGGCCAGTTATCGTTAATGGAGTTCGGCTCGTAGTTCGCCGGGTTGGTATCGATATCCTGGCGATGCATCCCGTCACGCTGGAAGTTATGGTACGGACAGGTCGGACGGTTGATTGGGAGCTCATGGAAGTTAGGTCCACCAAGACGGCTGATCTGCGTATCGGTGTAAGAGAACAGACGACCCTGCAGCAGCGGATCGTTGGTGAAGTCCAGCCCCGGCACAATATGGCCCGGGTGGAACGCTGCCTGCTCATTTTCCGCGAAGAAGTTGTCCGGGTTGCGGTTAAGCACCATTTTACCCACCAGCTGAACCGGCACCAACTCTTCAGGAATAAGCTTGGTCGGGTCGAGCAGGTCGAAGTCGAATTTGAACTCGTCTTCTTCCGGGATCAGCTGTAATCCCAGCTCGTATTCCGGGAAATCACCGGCTTCAATGGATTCCCACAGTTCGCGACGGTGGAAGTCCGGATCGCGTCCGGTCAGCTTCTGCGCTTCATCCCACACCAGCGACGCTTTCCCCGCGACCGGTTTCCAGTGGAAACGCACAAACGTCGCTTTACCTTCAGCGTTAATCAGACGGAAGGTATGAATACCAAAGCCTTCCATGGTGCGATAGCTGCGCGGGATCCCCCGGTCAGACATCGCCCACATCACGTTGTGAAGGGTTTCCGGTTGCAGGGAGACGTAGTCCCAGAATGTGTCATGCGCACTTTGTCCCTGCGGTATGGCCCAGTGTGGTTCTGGTTTTACCGCATGGACAAAGTCAGGGAACTTATGCGCGTCCTGTATGAAGAAAACCGGGGTGTTATTTCCGACGAGGTCGAAAATGCCCTCTTCGGTATAGAATTTGGTGGCGAAGCCGCGGATATCACGCACCGTGTCGGCCGAACCCGCGCCGCCCTGTACGGTAGAGAAACGCACAAACACCGGTGTGATTTTGTTCGGATCGGAAAGGAAATCTGCTTTGGTGATCTCCTTCAGGCTCTTGTACGGCTGGAAATAGCCGTGCGCCGCGGAGCCGCGAGCGTGGACGATACGCTCAGGGATACGCTCATGGTCGAAATGGGTGATTTTTTCGCGCAGGATGAAATCTTCCAGCAGCGTCGGGCCGCGCGTTCCGGCGCGCAGGGAGTTCTGATCATCGGCAATGCGAACGCCCTGGTTCGTGGTCAGCGCATGGCCTTCACCGCCCTTGCGGTGAGGATCGAGCGATTTCAGCTTTTCGTTTTCCGTTTCCGGGGCTTTCATGCTGCCCGGGGCGGTAGGCTGTTCACCCGGTGCGGAAGGACCCGGTGATGGTTTGTGTGAGCCGTCGGCTGGGGCAAGTGAGTCCATTCCCGGTTGAGATTCTTCAGTCCCATGAATGGGTGACTGATGTGGTTTATCATTGTTCGACATTGCACGCTTCTCCTTTGTTCATTCCTAAAAACCCTATTAAGGATAGAACAATGTTAAGAATTAGCAGGCGAACTAAGCGTTTTCAGATATTGATTAGCGAAAGGAGCCATCTGCGATACGTCAGGCGCGACGGGCGGGGGGAGAATCGGCTATGATAGAAATTTCCTGCTTTAAGAATTTGCTTTAGTGAACCCGTCGCTTATGAAACCTCTTCGTCAACAAAACCGCCAGGTTATTAGCTATGTACCCCGCGTTGAGCCCGCGCCGCCAGACCATGCCCTGAAGGTGGATGGTTTTCGCGATGTCTGGATGCTGCGGGGTAAATACGTTGCCTTCGTGCTGATTGGCGAGCACTTCCGTCGCTCCCCTGCGTTTACGGTGCCGGAATCGGCGCAGCGATGGGCAATGCAGACCCGCCAGGATGAAGAGGTTGAAGAATAACAGCCATAAAAAAACCGCCCGATGGCGGTTTTTTTATTTCAGCAGTGATTAACGATGTGCCAGTTCGGCATCATCTTCACTGTCGAGAATCGTTTTGTCGGTCTGCTTCAGCCACTGGCTGGTCAGGGTACCGGCGGTCATTGAACCACTCACGTTCAACGCGGTACGACCCATATCGATCAGTGGTTCAACAGAGATCAGCAGGGCAACCAGCGTTACCGGCAGCCCCAGCGCAGGCAGAACGATCAGCGCAGCGAAGGTCGCGCCGCCGCCCACGCCCGCAACACCGGCGGAGCTAATGGTCACGATACCGACCAGCGTCGCAATCCAGACCGGATCCAGCGGGTTAATACCCACGGTTGGGGCAACCATCACGGCCAGCATCGCCGGGTAGAGACCCGCACAGCCGTTCTGCCCGATGGTGGCGCCAAAGGAGGCCGAGAAGCTGGCGATAGACTCGGGTACGCCCAGACGACGTGTCTGTGCTTCCACGTTCAGCGGAATCGATGCCGCGCTGGAACGGCTGGTGAAGGCGAAGGTCAGCACCGGCCAGACTTTGCGGAAATATTTCAGCGGGCCAACGCCGTTCACCGCCAGCAGGATGCCGTGCACAACAAACATGATGCCCAGACCGAGGTACGAGGCAATCACAAAGCTGCCAAGCTTGATGATGTCTTGCAGGTTAGAACCTGCCACGACTTTGGTCATCAGCGCCAGGACACCGTACGGCGTCAGCTGCATGACCAGACGCACCAGCTTCATTACCCAGCTTTGCAGGGTATCGATGGCAGTCAGAACCCGCTCGCCTTTCGGCGCATCGTCCTTCAGCAGCTTCAGCGCAGCCACGCCCAGGAACGCAGCGAAGATCACTACGCTGATAATGGAGGTTGGGCTTGCACCGGTCAGGTCAGCAAACGGGTTTTTCGGAATGAAGGAGAGCACCATCTGCGGAACGGTCAGATCGGCCACTTTACCCACGTAGTTGGTCTCAATCGCCGTCAGACGCGCGGTTTCAGCGCTACCCTGCACCAGACCTTCAGCAGTCAGGCCAAACAGATTGGTAACCAGCACACCCACCAGCGCCGCAATCAGCGTGGTGAAGAGCAGGGTACCAATGGTCAGGAAACTGATTTTACCCAGTTGAGAAGCATTATGCAGCCGGGCTACGGCGCTCAGAATTGAGGCGAATACCAGCGGCATAACGATCATTTGCAGCAGCTGTACATAGCCGTTACCGACAATGTTGAACCACTGAATGGAATCTTTCAGTACCGGGCTGTCGGAGCCGTAAATAGCGTGTAAGGCCAGGCCAAACACCACGCCCATGACCAGACCAACCAGTACCTTTTTCGCCAGGCTCCACTGTTTGTGGCGAGCCTGGGCGAGAAGCAATAGCAATACGACGAACACAACAATGTTCGCGATGAGTGGAAAATTCATCCCCGTTCTCCTGATTTATTATACGGTCGGTTTTTACCGAACCTGTTGGCGCAAGGTTATCAGAAGTGTGATGTGGCGCTTATATCCATATGGAATGGTTTATGACAAAAGTGATTATATTGTCGGTTTAATGTTCAATCTGATGATTAATAAAACGATTGAACTGAAATTGCAGCGAGTTGATCATCTGCGATGACCAGCGCACTGCACCATTTTCGGGCAATGTCTGCGGCATCCAGACGGCATAGGCAAACAGCGCCATGCACAGAACGCGCTCCAGCTGGTTGCCTTTTTGCGGCACGAGGATTGGCAGGCGGAAACGCCAGCGGCAGGGCCAGAGCAGCGGAACGCCCGCTGGCGTCAGCATATCGGCGAGGATATGGCTTAAGTAGCCGAGCACCATGCCCTGAATGGCATCCGCCGGGACTATCCAACTCTCGGGAACCTTCAAATAGAAGAGTGTAAGCAGGCCAAATACGGCCAGCAGGCTGTGGGTAAACCCGCGATGACCAAAGGCTCTGGCGATGGGTTTTGAAATCCACTTCAGCCGCTGACCAAGGAATGATTTTGGATGATCGATGTCCGGCAGCAGGCAGGTCAGCACGGCAGAAGGGACAATATGCCACCAGTCCCCCTGGGCCAGCACAGGGGTCAGTTCAGCGTTTTTAGCAAACACTGCACAGGCAAGTGAAAAAAGCAGGTGGCCTTCCGCCGTCATGATAAAACCCGGTAAACTGTCAATCCATACAGTATAGGGTTTTTATACAGTGTGTGAAAGAGGTGACGGTGTAACTCTTTGTCACAAGCCGGCGGTTAGCGCGCAAGCCAGCCACCGTCTACGGCAAGGGTATGGCCGTTAACGTAATCCGACGCCGCCGAGGCCAGAAACACCACCGGACCCTGTAAATCCTCCGGAAGTCCCCAGCGGCCCGCCGGAATACGGTCGAGGATCGCCTGGCTGCGCTGCTCATCATCGCGAAGTTGTTGGGTGTTATTTGTCGCCATATAACCCGGCGCGATAGCGTTCACGTTAATACCTAGCGGCGCCCATTCGTTTGCCAGCAGGCGGGTGAGCCCGAGGACGCCGCTTTTCGAAGCCGTATAGGACGGCACCCGAATGCCGCCCTGGAAGGAGAGCATGGAGGCAATGTTGATGATCTTGCCGCCCTGACCCTGCACGATAAACTGTTTCGCTACTGCCTGAGAGAGGAAAAAGACCGATTTCAGATTGAGATCGATGACCTCGTCCCAGTCCTTCTCGCTAAATTCCAGCGCATCGCACCGACGAATGGTGCCGGCATTGTTAACCAGAATATCGATGCGGCCCATCTCTGTGACGGCGGTATCCACGACGCTCTGAATACTCTCATGCTTGCCGAGATCGGCGCGAATTGCGATAAAGCGCCGTCCCAGCGCCGTGACGCGCGCTGCCGTTTCGTCAGGAACCTTGCGGTTTACCCCCACGATATCGCATCCTGCCTGGGCGAGGGCAATGGCCATGCCTTGCCCCAGACCGGTATCGCACCCGGTCACCATCGCCACTTTTCCTGCCAGAGTAAAAGCATCCAGTATCATACGCGCCTCAGAAGTCAGGTTATTGTCATTCTGCACGTAAGGATAGGAGTCTGGAATGAGAAAAGCAAATAAAGTAAAACGTTGTTTTGATTTTGTTATGCAGGCAGCCGAAGCTGCCTGAAAGAGCGTTACTCTCCGCGCAGATGGCGGGCAGTCAATTCTTCAAGAGACGTCAGCCTGACATCCGCGAGGGCAAAGCGGGGATCGTGTCGGCCTTCTTCAGCCGGCACAACGATGGAGCGCATACGTGCGGCTTTGGATGCCACCATGCCGTTAACCGAATCTTCCAGCGCCACACAGGTAAGCGGATCCAGCCCCAGTTTCGCGGCGCAGTCCATATACACCTGCGGATGTGGCTTGCTGTAAGGAAGCTTTTCGGCCGAGGCCAGCGCGTCGAAGCTGTCGCGCAGCCCGAACATCGTCAGCACTTTTTCCAGCATATGCAGAGGTGAGGCAGAGGCAAGCCCCACTTTCAGCCCTTGCGCCTTGCACAGGGCGATAGCGTCGCGTACGCCCGGTAACAGAGGCTTATTCTCTTCAACAAGGGAGATAGCACGGTTGATAATGCGCGCCGTAACTTCGTCGCGATCCGGGCCAACCCATGGCTGGTGGGCATACCAAAGGTCAACCACCATATCGATGCGCAGCCCCAGGGTATCGGGAAGCTCATTACGACGACTGATATCGACGCCGAGGCTGGCCATCACGTCCAGTTCAGCCCGATCCCACAGGGGTTCGGAATCAATCAACAATCCATCCATGTCAAAAATAGCGGCAAGTATCTGGCGCGGTGTCGACATTACAACATCTCCTTATCTTGGGGGTAAGACGAACGGTGCTAAGCACAAGCAATTTAGCATATTGCATTCAAAGATCGGGCGAAAATGACCGACAGCAGGTAGACTTAGGCACAAATAACGCGTCTTTATGAAGAGGAACTAATGACGTATCAACAAGCTGGACGCATCGCAGTCTTAAAACGTATTGCTGGTTGGGTTATTTTCATTCCCGCCCTGATTTCAACGCTGATCTCCGTACTTAAATTTATGTACGATCACAGCGAAAAACAGCCGGGCATTAATGCCGTCATGCTCGATTTTGCCCACGTCATGATTGAGATGATGCGGTTTAACACCCCATTCCTGAACGTCTTCTGGTTCAACTCTCCCACCCCGGATTTTCACCACCAGCTGAATGTCGGGTTCTGGATAATCTATGCGTTGATCTTTATCGCGATGGCGTTGCAAGCCTCCGGCGCGCGCATGAGTCGCCAGACCCGCTTTTTACGCGAAGGGGTGGAAGATCAGCTGATACTTGAGAAGGCGAAAGGCCCTGACGGGATGAGCCGCGAGCAGATCGAATCACGCATTGTCGTTCCGCGTCATACCATTTTTGTGCAGTTTTTCCCGCTCTACATCCTGCCGGTTATTATCATTGTGGCCGGGTATTTCTTCTTTACGCTGCTCGGCTTCCTGTAATGTCAAAGGGGGCGTATTGCCGCCCCCTCCCGTTATGCCGCCAGGATACGGTCCAGCGCCCGCTGGGCATTCACCAGATGACTCCCGCCAAACAAAATCGCCCGGTTTAGCAAGGTGTACAGCTGATAAACCGGCTGACGTTCAAGGAAACCCGCAGGTAACGGCGAGACAGACTGATAGCCATCATAAATTTGCGGCGGCTGTTCAGGGTGCAACGGCAGCATCGCGAGGTCACATTCTCTGTCGCCCCAGTAGCAGGCCGGGTCAAATATATAGGGACCATCAGGCCCAAGCGCGCAGTTGTTCGACCATAAATCACCGTGCAGAAGGGAAGCCTGAGGCTGATGCGAAGCCAGACGCTGCTGAATGTGTTCAACAATCGCGTCGATGTTGCCGAACGCTAGTCCCTTTTCAGCGGCCAGCTCCAGCTGCCAGCCTATGCGCTGCTCGGCGAAAAAAGTCGACCAGCGGCGTTGCCACGCGTTTGGCTGTGGGGTGGTAGAGAGGTCGTTATCGAAATCGAGCCCAAACTGAGGTTGATCGCTCCACTGGTGCAAACGGGCGATCTGTTGGCCGAGAATAAAGGCGTTGTGCGCATCCAGAGGGCGCGCCGGAAGATAGTTCATCACCAGAAAGCTGTAGTCACGATCGCTGCCAACGGCTAAAACCTGTGGAACGTTGACTGTTTTACTGCGCGATAACAACTCAAGCTGATCGGCTTCGGCCGTAAAAATGGGGAGCAATTCGCGCTCATCACATTTCACGAAGAGATCGCGCCCGGCGTAACGTAAATGCCATGCGGCATGGATCTCTCCGCCTGGCAGTTCGTTACGCAGTTCAATTTCACCTTCACCCAGTTGCTCACTTAAAAGATGACTGATAGCCTGCCACATGATGTCTCTCCCATGTTGTCTGCCAGATCATAAAGTTAGCGCAAAACGGCTATAAAAAAACAGGAACTAACGCACAACTGAGCGGTTTAATTTTGTACAGGGCACTTATTGTTCTTTTTTATGCCAGTTTTCCCAGCTATCCACATCAATTTCCGTGGCTTTGTCAGTCACGCTTTCCACCAGGCTACTGGCCAGCGCCTTCACCTCCTCCTGACTCAGCGGGCTTATCAGGCCAAAGGCCAGCGAGCCGAGATCGTGAATATTGCCCTCATCGTCCGTCAGCGTGAGCAGAAAATTCGCCCGCGTGAAAGCGTTGTTGAGTTCATTCAGTTCGGTTAGCGATGCTTCATGAATATTGACGGTTACGACGTAGCGGGTGATATCACCACTGCTCATAATTCACCTCGTTGTTATCCTGAAAGTTTTCTTAGCATAGTCGATAAGCCATATTTGGCGACTTCCCCCTCCACGGGAAGGGGAAGCACGTTCAGCTTCTCGCCAGGTAATCGACAATTTTCTGAGTATCCGCAAGCGAACACAGACGGGTTCCCTGATTGATGGTGGCAGCGCTCCCTGCCGCGACGCCATAGCGTGCCATCTCCAGAAGCGAAGCGCCCTGCGCCAGCTTCAGCACCATCGCGCCAACCATACTGTCACCGGCACCCACGGTACTCTGACTTTTCATCGGCGGTGGAACAACCTGCACGCAGCCCGTCTTGTCGACGGCCAGCGCACCCTGAGGACCGAGAGAGACTACAACGCGATGCGCTTTGCCCGTGCGTACCAGCTCTTCTGCGGCAGTACGCACGTCATCAGGCTGGTTGAGCTCGCGATTGACAAGCGCACTGAGCTCTTTCTGGTTAGGTTTGACAAGTTCAAGTTGTCCGGGCTCTAACGCCGCCTTCAGGGCATCGCCTGAGCTATCGACAATGCAGCGGATGCCGCGCTGGAGCACCGCCTGAACCAGTGCCGTCAGCTTTTCTGTTTTGACGCCCGGCGGCAGGCTACCGCTGATCACCAACAATGAGCCGCTTTCAATGGTCAGCACTTTCTCTTCCAGTTGACGAAACTCATCATCGCTCAACTTCGCCCCTGGCATCACAAAACGATATTGCTCGCCGCTGGATTCAACATGGACATGCAGGTTTTGCCGGGTCCAGTCTCTGGCGTCAACGGTATCTACGGCAACCTGTTCATCTGCCAGCAGCGCAACCAGATGCTCACCCGTGGCGCCGCCAGCGGGGAAGATGGCGGTTGCTTTTCCGCCGAGATGGGTAATCGCGCGCGCCACGTTAATGCCGCCGCCGCCCGGCTCAAACACCGGCGCGCTACAGCGCAGCTTACCTTCCGGATAGATTTGCGGCGTCATGGTCGCAGAGTCGAGGGAAGGGGAGAGTGTCAGCGTGTAAATCGAAGCCATCATGACCTCCTTTTATCATGGGTTATTTTAAGCCTGGCACCGTTTGGCAGGAAGGCAACGTAAATAACAGTATGATTTTAAAAATGAATGCTGACAAAAAACCTTGGCCGGGTATATACATTAAATCGCGTTTTGGGATCGTTCTTATTCAAAAAATGAAAGAAGAAATTATTGCTATGTTATTTGCGGCTTTTTATAATTTGTTACCTTTCTATGGTCGCCTTGTCATTGATCCGCAAGAAAGTTTCCGAGACCGTGACGGTCTCTTTTTATGTTGTACGGACTCCTAAAATAAATGAAGCTTTTGAAGACAGTACCCGCAGCACTGATGCTGGCGGGTGGCGTATTTGCGTCACTGAATGCAACCGCCGATGATACCGTTTTTACTGTCATGGACGATCCCTCCACTGCCAAAAAACCCTTTGAAGGTAACGTGAATGCCGGGTATCTGGCGCAATCCGGTAACACGAAAAGCTCCTCCATGACCGCAGACAGCACCCTGACCTGGTACGGCAACACCACGGCCTGGTCGCTGTGGGGCAATGCCAGCAACACGTCTGCTAACGATGAACGCTCCTCTGAGAAATACGCGGTAGGTGGGCGTAGCCGTTACAACATGACAGATTATGACTACCTGTTTGGGCAGGCGAGTTGGCTTACTGACCGCTACAACGGCTATCGCCAGCGCGATGTCATGACTGCGGGTTATGGTCGTCAGTTCCTGAATGGACCGGTGCACAGCCTCCGTTTTGAATTCGGTCCGGGTGTCCGTTACGACGAGTACACCAACGGCGAAGATGAAACCCAGCCGCTGGGTTATGCATCAGGCACCTACGCATGGCAAATGACTGACAACGCGAAATTCACCCAGGGTGTGTCGGTGTTTGGTGCTGAAGATACAACGCTGAACTCTGAAAGTGCGTTGAACGTGGCTATCAACGAACACTTTGGACTCAAGGTGGCGTACAACGTAACCTGGAACTCATCACCGCCTGATTCCGCGCCGGAACATACCGATCGCCGAACCACGATTTCTTTAGGTTATAAAATGTAATTTCTTCGGGCCGGGACTATTCTCGGCCTGTTTTTTATTTTTTGAAACTGTGCTTATTTATATTAAACGGCGTTTTGAAATAATAGGCATGCTTTCGTCTTCATAATTTCTCCATAATTAGGCGACCAGGCCTTATTCAGTTTATTTGACACGATTTGATAAATAATTTGACTAGGCAAAAGTGTGATCCAGATCTACACTTACGGCACAGGCAAAAAACTCGCCTCAGGCATTTCTGCATTAATTAAGTATGAGAACAGAATTATGAAAAAAATCAAAACCGCTACAGCAGCGATGGTGCTTTCCGCACTTTCATTTGGCGTATTTGCTGCTGATAATATGACGCAACCTGCCAGTGACGTTAACAGCCCAGTCGGGATCGCTAAAGCCTCTGATGTTGAAGCAGGCTCCAACATTGCCCCTGGCTCCCAGTCTACCGGCCAGTCAATGAATGATGCATTTGATGTACACAAGCTGGTGGCGGGTGAGTGGTCCTGATATTTCAATTGCCACATGTGATGGAATATATACGCTGTCACAGCCTGGCGAAAACCGGATTATGACGTACCGGTTTTGACCATAAATTATCGTAAAGATAGTTAAGATTTATTCAGTAAATTCACGGCACGTTTTCGCTGACATAATATTAGCCCCAGATCATCGCGGCCCAACGCAGCAGCAACATCGCGCCGCAAATAGCGATTAACACCACGACCATTTTCCAGTGCTTAACGGCAAATCTTTTTGTTGGCATAACCCAATCCTTGTCAGTTGATACCCTTAGTCTACCAAAGTCTGCGCCAGAAAGCGCTTTACCCGGGACAACAGGTTATGCCAGAACAGCGGTTCGGCTTAAAACCAGTGGAATCTGTCGGCCAGTATCAATACCAGACCAGCAGCGGAAAGTAGATTCAATATCACAACGGTTCTGCTCGATACATTCATGTGATACCCCTTCGATGTTTAAGGACCAGATCAAGAATAGCTCAGCACTTTCGGATTGCGAGCCCCCGTCAACAAAAGTTCATGAACGCAGACATAAGGATGAGCGGTTCAAATCGGTCGCGGGAAGGTGCATTCGCCCTGTTAATAGTGTTACCATTACGCTGCTTGCCGTAAATCCGCATTTATCTGAATCGGCAGGTGCATGATGACGAACCAATTTGACGATTGTTGGTCAGATGGTTTCGTAATCTACTGTTTAATCACGATTATTTTCTTTGTATATGCTCTTATGTGTGGGGCATCACTGCAAATAAGGATATAAAATGCCTGTAATTACTCTTCCTGATGGCAGCCAACGCCATTTCGACCACGCTGTAAGCCCAATGGATGTTGCACTGGATATCGGTCCTGGACTCGCAAAAGCAACCATTGCAGGCCGCGTAAACGGTGAACTGGTAGACGCGTCCGATCTGATTGAAAGCGATGCAACGCTTGCGATCATCACCGCGAAAGACGAAGAAGGTCTGGAGATCATTCGTCACTCCTGTGCGCACCTGTTAGGTCATGCTATTAAGCAGCTGTGGCCCAACACCAAAATGGCGATCGGCCCGGTTATCGACAACGGCTTCTACTACGACGTTGACCTTGACCACACCCTGACACAGGAAGATATCGACGCGCTCGAAAAACGTATGCATGAGCTCGCCGAAACGAACTATGACGTCATCAAGAAGAAAGTCAGCTGGCATGAAGCGCGTGAAACCTTCGTGAAGCGCGGCGAGAGCTATAAAGTCTCGATTCTTGATGAAAACATCGCTCATGATGACAAGCCTGGCTTGTACCATCACGAAGAATATGTCGACATGTGCCGTGGACCTCACGTGCCGAATATGCGCTTCTGTCATCACTTCAAACTGATGAAAATCGCAGGCGCCTACTGGCGTGGCGACAGCAACAATAAAATGTTGCAGCGTATCTATGGTACCGCGTGGGCCGATAAGAAAGCCCTGAACGCGTACCTGCAACGCCTGGAAGAGGCGGCTAAGCGTGACCACCGTAAAATCGGTAAGCAGCTTGACCTGTATCATATGCAGGAAGAAGCGCCGGGGATGGTGTTCTGGCATAACGACGGCTGGACAATCTTCCGTGAACTGGAAACGTTCGTGCGCTCCAAGCTGAAAGAGTACCAGTATCAGGAAGTGAAAGGCCCGTTCATGATGGACCGTGTGCTGTGGGAAAAAACCGGCCACTGGGACAACTACAAAGATGCGATGTTCACCACTTCGTCTGAGAACCGTGAATACTGCATCAAGCCAATGAACTGTCCGGGCCACGTTCAGATCTTCAACCAGGGTCTGAAATCCTACCGCGATCTGCCGCTGCGTATGGCGGAGTTCGGTAGCTGCCACCGTAACGAGCCATCAGGTGCGCTGCACGGTCTGATGCGTGTTCGTGGCTTTACTCAGGATGATGCGCATATTTTCTGTACTGAAGATCAGGTACGTGATGAAGTTAACGCCTGTATTCGTATGGTCTACGATATGTACAGCACCTTTGGCTTCGAGAAGATCGTGGTCAAACTCTCAACGCGTCCGGAAAAACGTATCGGTAGCGATGAGACATGGGATCGCGCAGAGGCGGATCTCGCCGTGGCGCTGGAAGAGAACGGTATTCCGTTCGAATACCAGCTGGGCGAGGGCGCATTCTACGGTCCAAAAATTGAATTTACCCTGTATGACTGCCTCGATCGCGCATGGCAGTGCGGAACGGTACAGCTGGACTTCTCCCTGCCGCAGCGTTTAAGCGCCTCTTATGTTGGCGAAGACAACGAGCGTCAGGTGCCGGTTATGATTCACCGTGCGATTCTCGGTTCACTGGAGCGCTTCATCGGCATCCTGACTGAAGAGTTCGCGGGCTTCTTCCCAACCTGGCTTGCGCCAGTGCAGGTAGTTGTGATGAACATTACCGATTCTCAGGCGGATTACGTTAAAGAATTGACGCAGAAACTACAAAATGCGGGCATTCGCGTAAAAGCAGACTTGAGAAATGAGAAGATTGGCTTTAAAATCCGCGAGCACACTTTACGTCGTGTCCCGTATATGTTGGTCTGTGGTGATAAAGAGGTGGAAGCAGGCAAAGTTGCCGTTCGCACCCGCCGTGGTAAAGACCTGGGGAGCCTGGACGTAAGTGAAGTGATTGAGAAGCTGCAACAAGAGATTCGCAGCCGCAGTCTTCAACAACTGGAGGAATAAGGTATTAAAGGCGGAAAACGAGTTCAAACGGCACGTCCGAATCGTATCAATGGCGAGATTCGCGCCCAGGAAGTTCGCTTAACAGATCTTGAAGGTGAACCACTGGGGATTGTGAGTCTGAGAGAAGCGATCGAAAAAGCTGAAGAAGCTGGAGTAGATTTAGTTGAAATCAGCCCTAACGCCGAACCGCCAGTTTGTCGTATTATGGACTACGGCAAGTTCCTTTATGAAAAGAGTAAATCTTCTAAGGAACAGAAGAAGAAGCAAAAAGTTATCCAGGTTAAGGAAATCAAATTCCGTCCTGGTACCGACGATGGCGATTATCAGGTAAAACTCCGCAGCCTGATTCGCTTTCTGGAAGATGGCGATAAGGCCAAGATCACGCTGCGTTTCCGCGGTCGTGAGATGGCCCACCAACAGATTGGTATGGAAGTGCTTAACCGCGTCCGTGAAGATCTGAGTGAACTGGCAGTAGTCGAATCCTTCCCAACGAAGATCGAAGGCCGCCAGATGATCATGGTGCTCGCTCCTAAGAAGAAACAGTAAGGCCTTCAAGCAGCAAAATCTGTGGAGCCTTCGGGCCCCATAGGTTTTGTTCGCCTATGTTTCGTTTATTTAACAATGCGAAGTGGAAGTTATTAAAATGCCAAAAATTAAGACCGTACGCGGTGCTGCTAAGCGCTTCAAAAAAACCGGTAAAGGTGGTTTTAAGCACAAGCACGCTAACCTGCGTCACATTCTGACTAAGAAAGCTACCAAGCGTAAACGTCACCTGCGTCCAAAAGCCATGGTTTCTAAAGGCGATCTGGGCCTGGTCATCGCGTGCCTGCCGTACGCATAAGTCGTTAACGTTTAACTTTTTTAACTTAGAATAGATACAGGAGAGCACACATGGCTCGCGTAAAACGTGGTGTAATTGCACGTGCACGTCACAAGAAAATTTTGAAACAAGCTAAAGGCTACTACGGTGCGCGTTCACGCGTATACCGCGTTGCCTTCCAGGCTGTTATCAAAGCAGGTCAGTACGCTTACCGTGACCGTCGTCAGCGTAAGCGTCAGTTCCGTCAACTGTGGATTGCGCGTATCAACGCAGCAGCACGTCAGAACGGTATTTCTTACAGCAAATTCATCAACGGCCTGAAAAAAGCCTCTGTTGAAATCGACCGTAAGATCCTGGCTGACATCGCAGTATTCGACAAAGTAGCGTTCACCGCTCTGGTCGAAAAAGCGAAAGCAGCACTGGCATAAGCCAGTTGAAAGAGGGGGCTTTGCTCCCTCTTTTCATATCGCCTTATCAGAAGATTGACATTTACCCGTCCAGGCTTTTCAATAAGGTCTTAACGGTTTTTACCCTACAAGGTAACGCAAGCATGAATGGTGCTATTTTCCGCTTCTTCTTTTACTTTAGCACCTGACTTCAGGAGGCTAGCGCGTGAAAGATGAAACGAAAAACAGCGCCAGATAAGCCTCCCGATGGAGGCTTTTTTTGTGCCTGAATTTGAGAGATTACGTCCAACAATTCGGTGTCTGCACCGACATAATGAGGAAAACCATGTCACATCTCGCAGAGCTGGTTGCCAGTGCAACGGCCGCCATTAACCAGGCCTCAGATGTTGCCGCGTTAGACAATGTCCGCGTCGAATATCTGGGCAAGAAAGGGCATCTGACCCTTCAGATGACTACCCTGCGTGAACTGCCAGCAGAGGAGCGCCCGGCAGCAGGTGCAGTGATTAACGAAGCCAAAGAGCAGGTACAACAGGCGCTGAACGCACGTAAAGCTGAGCTGGAAAGTGCAGTACTGAATGCGCGTCTGGCGGCAGAAACGATTGACGTTTCTCTGCCGGGTCGCCGTATCGAAAACGGCGGTCTGCATCCGGTTACCCGTACTATCGATCGTATTGAAAGTTTCTTCGGTGAGCTCGGCTTTACCGTGGCGACTGGCCCGGAAATTGAAGATGACTACCACAACTTCGATGCCCTTAACATTCCTGGCCATCATCCGGCACGCGCTGACCACGACACTTTCTGGTTCGACGCCACCCGTCTGCTGCGTACTCAGACATCTGGCGTTCAGATCCGTACCATGAAGGAGCAGGCTCCACCGATCCGCATCATCGCGCCGGGTCGCGTATACCGTAACGACTACGATCAGACCCACACCCCAATGTTCCACCAGATGGAAGGTCTGATTGTTGATAAAAACATCAGCTTCACCAACCTGAAAGGCACACTGCACGATTTCCTGAACAACTTCTTTGAGGAAGATTTGCAGGTTCGTTTCCGTCCGTCCTACTTCCCGTTCACTGAACCTTCTGCGGAAGTTGACGTGATGGGTAAAAACGGTAAATGGCTGGAAGTGCTGGGCTGCGGCATGGTGCATCCAAACGTACTGCGCAACGTAGGTATCGATCCGGAAGTATACTCCGGCTTTGCGTTCGGTATGGGCATGGAGCGTCTTACCATGCTGCGCTACGGCGTAACCGACTTACGTGCGTTCTTCGAAAACGATCTGCGTTTCCTCAAACAGTTTAAATAAGGGCAGGAAAGAACAATGAAATTCAGTGAACTGTGGTTACGCGAATGGGTTAACACCACGCTGGACAGCGACGCGCTTTCTAACCAGATCACCATGGCGGGTCTGGAAGTTGATGGCGTGGATCCTGTTTCTGGCGCCTTTACCGGCGTCGTGGTAGGTGAAGTGGTTGAGTGTGGCCAGCACCCTAACGCCGACAAACTGCGCGTAACAAAAGTCAATGTGGGCGGTGACCGTCTGCTGGATATCGTCTGCGGTGCGCCAAACTGCCGACAGGGCCTGAAGGTAGCCGTGGCGACCGTCGGCGCGGTACTGCCGGGCGATTTCAAAATCAAAGCGGCTAAGCTGCGCGGTGAGCCGTCTGAAGGCATGCTGTGCTCCTTCTCTGAGCTGGGCATTTCCGACGATCACTCCGGGATTATCGAGCTGCCGCAGGATGCACCAGTGGGTACCGATATCCGCGAATACCTGAAGCTTGATGACAACACCATCGAAATCAGCGTGACGCCAAACCGTGCCGACTGCTTAGGCATCATCGGTGTGGCCCGCGACGTGGCCGTGCTGAACCAGACGGAACTGAACGAGCCGGAGATCGCTCCGGTTGAGGCAACCATCAGTGATGTGCTGCCGATTCAGGTTGACGCGCCTGAGGCCTGCCCGCGCTACCTCGGTCGTGTGGTGAAAGGTATTAACGTTAAAGCGCCAACCCCGCTGTGGATGAAAGAGAAACTGCGTCGCTGTGGTATCCGTTCTATCGACGCTGTGGTTGACGTGACCAACTATGTTCTGCTGGAGCTGGGCCAGCCAATGCACGCCTTCGATAAAGATCGTATCGAAGGGGGTATTATTGTGCGCATGGCGAAAGAGGGCGAAACCCTGGTTCTGCTGGACGGCAGCGAAGCGAAACTGAACGCCGACACCCTGGTAATTGCCGATCACAACAAAGCGCTGGCGATGGGCGGGATCTTCGGCGGCGAGCACTCTGGCGTCAACGACGAGACGCAAAACGTCCTGCTGGAATGCGCGTTCTTCAGCCCGCTCTCCATCACCGGCCGCGCACGCCGTCACGGTCTGCACACTGACGCTTCTCACCGCTATGAGCGTGGCGTGGATCCTGCGCTGCAATACAAAGCGATGGAGCGTGCGACTCGCCTGCTGATCGACATCTGCGGCGGCGAAGCGGGTCCGGTTATCGATGTGACCAACCAAGCGGCGCTGCCGAAGCGTGCGACCATTACTCTGCGCCGCAGCAAGCTGGATCGTCTGATTGGTCACCACGTTGCCGATGCGCAGGTGACCGACATTCTGACGCGTCTGGGCTGCGAAGTGACTGAAGGTCAGGATGAGTGGAAAGCCGTTGCGCCATCCTGGCGTTTCGACATGGAGATCGAAGAAGATCTGGTGGAAGAAGTGGCCCGCGTGTACGGCTACAACAATATCCCTGACGAGCCGGTGCAGGCGGGTCTGGTGATGGGCAGCCATCGCGAAGCCGATCTGTCACTGAAGCGTGTGAAAACCATGCTGAACGACAAAGGCTACCAGGAAGTGATCACCTACAGCTTCGTTGATCCTAAGCTGCAACAGCTGATCCACCCGGGTCAGGAAGCGCTGATCCTGCCAAGCCCGATCTCCAGCGAGATGTCAGCGATGCGTCTGTCCCTGTGGACGGGACTGCTGGGTACTATCGTTTATAACCAGAACCGTCAGCAGAACCGCGTGCGTATTTTCGAAAGCGGTTTGCGCTTTGTACCGGATACTCAGGCCAATTTAGGCATCCGTCAGGATCTCATGCTGGCCGGCGCCATTAGCGGTAACCGCTATGAAGAGCACTGGGACCTGGCAAAAGGGACGGTTGATTTCTACGATATGAAGGGCGATCTGGAAGCGATTCTCGATCTGACCGGTAAATTATCCGAAATTGAATTCCGCGCAGAAGCGATTCCAGCCCTGCATCCGGGCCAGAGTGCGGCGATCTATTTAGACGGCAAACGTGTTGGTTTTATTGGGGTTGTTCACCCGGAGCTGGAACGTAAGCTGGATCTGAATGGCCGTACCATCGTATTCGAGCTGGAGTGGAACCCGGTTGCAGACCGCGTCATTCCTCAGGCAAAGGACGTCTCACGCTTCCCGGCAAACCGCCGTGATATCGCGGTTGTGGTCGCTGAAAATGTGCCCGCAGCAGATATTTTGGCCGAATGTAAGAAAGTTGGCGTAAATCAGGTAGTTGGCGTAAACTTATTTGACGTGTACCGCGGCAAGGGCGTAGCAGAAGGTTTCAAGAGCCTCGCTATTAGCCTTATCCTTCAGGATACCAGCCGTACACTCGAAGAAGAGGAGATTGCCGCTACCGTCGCCAAATGTGTAGAGGCATTAAAAGAGCGATTCCAGGCATCATTGAGGGATTGAACCTATGGCGCTTACAAAAGCTGAAATGTCAGAATATCTGTTTGATAAGCTTGGGCTTAGCAAACGGGATGCCAAAGAGCTGGTAGAGCTGTTTTTCGAAGAGATCCGTCGTGCTCTGGAAAATGGTGAGCAGGTTAAACTCTCCGGCTTTGGCAATTTTGATTTGCGAGACAAAAACCAACGTCCGGGCCGTAACCCGAAGACGGGGGAAGATATTCCCATTACAGCCCGCCGCGTGGTGACCTTCAGACCCGGACAGAAGTTAAAAAGCCGTGTCGAAAACGCAACGCCCAAAGCAGAGTAATATGAACTAACTAAAAAGGCCGCTCACGCGGCCTTTTTTCTTTGCGCTATTTGCTAAACCCGCCGTAAAATCAATGATATCTCAACCGGATAACCTATCGTCTATGCTTGATCTTGCCCGTCTTCAGCACCGCTCCGATCTCCGCCGCCTGTGTCTGCTCGGGGTGCTGATGATTGTCGCCACCACCGTCAGCCTGTGTGCGGGCGATCGGTGGCTGGGACCGGAAAGCTGGTTTACGCCTGAGGGACAGCTCTTTGTCTGGCAGATCCGCCTGCCACGGACGCTGGCTGTGCTTTTAGTCGGCGCTGCGCTGGCGCTGTGCGGCACGATCATGCAGGCATTATTTGAAAACCCTCTGGCGGAACCCGGACTTCTCGGGGTGTCGAATGGCGCAGGCGTCGGGCTTATCGCCGCCGTGATGCTGGGGGGAGGCGAGCTCTCCGCCTGGGGGATTAGCCTCAGCTCCATCCTTGGCGCGCTGTTGATAACCCTTATCCTTCTGCGCTTTGCTCGTCGCCATTTATCCACCAGCCGGCTGCTGCTTGCCGGGGTAGCGTTGGGGATCATCTGTAGCGCGTTGATGACATGGGCCGTCTACTTCTCCACCTCTTTCGATCTGCGCCAGTTAATGTACTGGATGATGGGGGGATTTGGTGGCGTTGACTGGCGTCAGGGGTGGCTGATGGTGCTCCTGATCCCGGTCATCCTGTGGACGGCGTTCCAGGCGCAGCCGCTTAATATTCTCGCGCTGGGCGAAACGTCTGCTCGCCAGCTCGGGATGCCGATTGGCTTCTGGCGCAACGTGCTGGTTATCGCTATCGGCTGGATGGTGGGCGTAAGCGTGGCGCTGGCGGGGGCGATTGGCTTTATTGGGCTGGTGATCCCGCATATGCTGCGCCTGTGCGGTATTACGGACCACCGAACCCTGCTTCCGGCCTCGGCGGTTGCCGGGGCGGCAACGCTGCTGATTGCCGATATCATCGCCCGGCTTGCGCTGACGGCCGCTGAGTTGCCGATAGGCGTGGTGACCGCAACGCTGGGCGCACCGGTCTTTATCTGGCTACTATTAAAAGCTGGACGTTAAAACACAACCTGTAAGTCAACCTGAGGGAATGCTATGCAGTCTGATATTCTGAATACCGAAGTGACTACCATTGACGGCGAGAAAACCACGCTGGAAGGCTACAAGGGCAAGGTACTGCTCATCGTGAACGTGGCATCGAAATGTGGCCTTACGCCGCAGTATGAACAGCTGGAGAACATTCATAAAGCCTGGGAAAAAGACGGCTTTATCGTACTCGGATTCCCGTGCAACCAGTTCCTGGGCCAGGAGCCGGGCAGCGAAGAGGAGGTTAAGACCTTTTGCAGCACAACCTATGGTGTGACGTTCCCGATGTTCAGCAAAATTGATGTGAACGGGGAAAATCGTCATCCGCTGTATGCCAAACTGGTGGCCGCGGCGCCGACCGCCGTTGCGCCTGAAGAGAGTGGTTTCTATGAGCGTATGGCGAGCAAAGGTCGCGCGCCGCTCTATCCGGACGATATTCTGTGGAACTTCGAAAAATTCCTGATTGGCCGTGACGGTCAGGTCGTGCAGCGTTTCTCGCCTGACATGACGCCTGAAGATCCTATCGTGATGGAATCAATCAAACTGGCGCTGGCGAAATAATGACGCTGCTGATGCAGCTCACAGGCGTTGCCGGGAAGGGACGTCTTGAGCCTGTTACCGCCGCAGTCAACGCAGGTGAAATCCTTCACCTGGTTGGGCCTAACGGCGCCGGAAAAAGCACGCTGCTGGCGCGCATGGCGGGGCTGACCCGCGGGGAAGGGGAGATTACCTTTCTCGGGCAATCGCTCGTCAACTGGCTACCCTCTACACTCGCCTCCCGTCGAAGCTATCTGGTTCAGCAGCAGGTTCCGCCCTTTGCAATGCCCGTCTGGCACTACCTGATGCTGCACCTGCCTGATAGAAATCAGGTAGCATTGCTCCATGACGTTGCTGCGGCGCTCGGGTTAGACGATAAGCTCACCCGACAGGCCAGCCAGCTTTCCGGTGGCGAATGGCAGCGCGTGCGTCTGGCCGCCGTCATCCTTCAGGTTCATCCGGTGGGAAATCCTCACGGGCGGTTGCTGCTGCTGGACGAGCCGATGAGCGGACTGGACGTTGCCCAGCAGGCAGCGCTGGATACTCTGCTCAGCGCGCTGTGTCGCAAGGGCATCGCCATTGTGATGAGCAGCCATGATTTAAACCATACGTTGCGCCACGCGCATCGGGTGTGGTTGCTGGCGCGTGGCAAACTGATTGCCAGCGGAACGCGCGACAGCGTGCTGACGGCCCCCAATCTTGCGAGTGCTTACCACATGTCGTTCCGGAGGCTGGATATTGAAGGCCACAAGATGCTCATTTCCACGGCGCAGGAATAACCTTTCTTGCACAGCCGCATAGATGCACGCTAAATTACCGAAAGAACAAAAAAAGCAGAGGATTCGTCTGAAATGCGATTCTGGTTTCTCCTTGTTGCGGCGCTATTTCTTGCAGGATGCAGTAGCCATCGTGCACCTCCGCCTAACCCACGGCTTTCCGATTCCATTACGGTCATTGCCAGCCTGAACGATCAGCTCAGCAACTGGCGCGGCACCCCTTATCGCTATGGCGGGATGAGCCGGGGCGGGGTGGATTGCTCGGGATTTGTGCTGATGACTTTCCGCGATAAATTTGACCTACAGCTTCCGCGTGAAACGCGTATGCAGGCGAAAATCGGCACTGAAATTGATAAAGACGAGCTCCTGCCCGGCGATCTGGTCTTTTTTAAAACAGGTTCCGGTGAAAGCGGCCTTCATGTCGGCATTTATGACACCGATAATCAGTTCATTCATGCCTCGACCAGCCGCGGCGTGATGCGCTCCTCTCTCGATAATGTTTACTGGCGTAAAAATTTCTGGCAGGCCAGGCGTATTTAACCGCTGCATAAAGATGCAGTGCGGAGGGCCTGGCGGTGAAAATAGACGTCAGGCTTTTCTTGCGGGTGGATTAAAGTAAAATTTTTGCCCACTTATTTTTGTCAGCATGTGCCTGTTTTATCTAAAACTGGCTATTATTCAATAACCAGGATAAGATTATTTTAGATTCAGGGAAAAATCTGAAAATTAATACGGAAAGAATGAAATTAATCTTATTAAAATCAAGACAGTGGAATTGTGCCTGCAATTGCTCCAGGATGTTCTCTCTCATCTTTAATGCAGGACAAGGGCGATGATTATTACGCTAGATAATGCTTACCAGTCTGAACTTTTACTCCTTCCGGCGCGTGATAGTGCAGGTTTGCTTAAAGGTTTAGAGATTTTGGTTAACTTTACTGGCGTGGGTACGGACGTACGAATCCCGACTGAACTGGTTATCCCTCATCTTTCTCAGGAAGATGAATTAGTGCTGTTTCAGGAAAAACTGCAATTACTCGATACCTGTAAGCTATTTTTTATTCAGCATCAGTTAATTGCATGGATCAATATTACACCTGCAATTGTTGAGTTTTTATTAACTAATGAGAACGCTGTTTCAATCCTTGATCGTTATCCGTTTCTTGAGTTTACTGTTAATGAGAACTATCCAGGTTTAAATAACGGGAAAGACGATCTGACGCTTGCAAGAATGGCGATCCATTTCCCCTTAGTGCTGGCTAACTTTGGTGCAGGGGCTGCATCCCTTAAACCGGTTTATGATGGTCTGTTCAAACGGGTGATTCTGGATAAAAACTTTATTCATCAGCGCGTCTCGGCGCTCTCTTTCGAGCCATTTATGCGCGCCATTCTCTGGCAGATCGCGCCGCATTGTCAGTCGGTCATGGTCTCGGGAATTGACGATCACGGCATCTTACAACGCGTGCTGCCCTTCAATTTTGGCGCAATGCAGGGAACCCTGTGGCCTGCCGTCCCGGCAGAACGCGTAACGACCCTCGTTCAGCAATAACCCCTTTCTTCGCCCGTGTTTACGTCAAGGGAAACCCTCTACACTTAAAGCAGGAGGACTTATGAACCTGTCTTTTACTGCTCACTGGCACGATGAATTACCCGGCTTTTACACCGCGCTTAAGCCCACGCCTTTACAGAACGCGCGTCTTATCTGGCATAACGATGCATTAGCGGATTCGCTTGGCATCCCTTCGACATTTTTTCAGCCAGAAAAGGGCGCCGGTGTCTGGGGCGGCGAAACGCTGCTTCCGGGCATGAAGCCTCTGGCTCAGGTCTACAGCGGACATCAGTTTGGCGTCTGGGCGGGACAGCTCGGCGATGGTCGCGGCATCCTGCTGGGTGAACAGGTTCTGCCGAATGGCGAAACGCTCGACTGGCACCTGAAAGGGGCAGGGTTAACACCGTACTCACGCATGGGGGATGGCCGCGCGGTGCTGCGTTCAACCATTCGTGAAAGTCTGGCTTCCGAGGCGATGCATGCCCTGGGGATCCCCACCTCACGCGCGCTGTCCATTGTCACCAGCGACACGCCGGTGGCCCGTGAGACGATAGAGCAGGGGGCGATGCTGATCCGCGTGGCGGAAAGCCATCTGCGTTTCGGTCATTTTGAACACTTCTACTATCGCCGCGAGCCGGATAAAGTCCGCCAGCTTGCCGACTACGCCCTTCGACGTCACTGGCCGCACCTGCAAGACGAACCGGACTGCTATGTTCTCTGGTTCCGTGATATTGTCGCGCGCACCGCCTCAATGATTGCCCGCTGGCAGGCCTTTGGCTTTGCCCACGGGGTGATGAATACCGACAACATGTCCCTGTTAGGGCTGACGTTTGACTACGGTCCGTACGGCTTCCTTGATGACTATCAACCGGGTTACATCTGTAACCATTCGGACTATCAGGGGCGTTACCGTTTCGACAACCAGCCTGCGGTGGGGCTGTGGAACCTTCAGCGGCTTGCGCAAAGCCTGTCGCCGTTTATCGACGTCGATGCCCTGAACGATGCGCTCGATACCTATCAGGAGGTTTTGCTGCGGGAATATGGTGTGTTAATGCGCAACAAGCTGGGGCTGATGACGCAGGAAAAAGGCGATAACGCGCTGCTGAATGGGCTGTTTGCCATCATGGCGCGTGAAGGCAGCGACTATACCCGAACCTTCCGTATGCTAAGCCAGACTGCGCAGCAGAGCGCCGCTTCACCGCTGCGTGACGAGTTCATCGATCGACAGGCGTTTGATGACTGGTTTGCCACTTACCGGGCGCGTTTACAGCAGGAACAGATTGATGACGATACCCGCCAGGCGCGGATGAAGGCGGTTAACCCGGCGATGGTGTTGCGCAACTGGCTGGCGCAGCGGGCTATTGAGCAGGCAGAGCAGGGGGATTATGCCGAGCTGCATCGGCTGCATATCGCCCTGCGCACGCCGTTTGCTGACCGGGTGGATGACTATGTCAGCCGCCCGCCGGACTGGGGCAAGCGGCTGGAAGTGAGCTGCTCAAGCTAAGGGGCGAGAAAAACCTGCGGTACGGCGTGCGCCGGATGTCTGCCGACGTGCACCTGCGCACCGTACCAGTGTGCCAGCGCGTCGGCCTGCAAAACCGTCTCCGGTATGCCCTGAGAAACAATCCTGCCGTTGTGTAACAGCAGGATCCGGTCCGACCATAATGCGGCAAGATTGAGATCGTGCAGCACCGCGCAGGCGTGAAGATGGCCCTGACGGGTCAGCGATTTCAACAGGCGCAGCAGATGCTGCTGGTGGTAGAGATCCAGCGCTGAAGTGGGTTCGTCGAGAAACAGCCAGCCGCGCGGTGTTCCGTCACGCCACAGCTGCGCCAGCGCGCGGGCGAGCTGGACGCGCTGCTGCTCGCCGCCCGAGAGGGAATGATAACGCCTGCCGGCCAGCGGCAGGCAACCGGTCAGCTGCAACACCTCACGCACAATCGACGGTTCCGGGTGACGCGTCCAGGGCGCACGCCCCATTCCAACGATCTCCTCCACCTGCCAGTCAAATCCAGGCTGAGACTGCTGGCGCATCACTGCCCGATAGCGGGACAGCGTCTCCGGATGCCATTCATCCAGCGCTTTTCCCGCCAGCGAACAGCCGCCGCTGTCGGGTTTCAGGTAGCCGGTCAGCAGCCGCAGCAGCGTGGATTTCCCCGCGCCGTTGGGGCCGATCAATGTAACCAGCTCTCCCTGCGACAGTGACAGCGAAACGTTATCTGTCAGCGTGCGGCCAGACCGGGTAAAAGTCAGATTTTCAGCCGTATAACGTTCAGCCATGCTGTTCTCCACGACGAAAAATGAGCCATAAGAACCAGGGAGCGCCAAGGATACTGGTGAGCAGGCCGACCGGCATTTCTGCCGGGGCGACCAGGGTGCGCGCGACCGTATCCGCCACCAGCAGCAGTAAAGCGCCCGCGAGTACCGTGCCGGGGAGGGTTGCCCGGTGATCGGCGCCCAGCCACATGCGCATCAGGTGCGGCACCACGAGTCCGACAAAGCCAATCACGCCGCTGACGGCGACAGCCGCAGCGACCAGCAGGGCGCTGCATAACAGTAATATTCGCTGTACAAGGGCAACGTCCACGCCAAGATAATGCGCTTCCTCTTCACCCAGTTGCAGTAAATTTAATGCGCTGGCACAACGCCAGATCGCCAGAACGGCAGGCACCATCAGCGAGGTCACGGCGAGCAGCGTTGACCACTGCGCCTGACCGAGACTACCCATTCCCCAGAGTGAAAGCTGACGCAGCTGGGCGTCATTGCTGACCCACGAAAGCACACCCACTGCCGCACCGCACAGGGCATTGATGGCGATACCCACCAGCAACAGACGTGACAGAGAGGGGTCACGCTGCTTGCTGAGCAGGAAGATCACGCCTGTGGCTGCCAGCGCCCCAAAAAATGCCGCCAGCATCGGGGCATAAAGCATCATCAGCGCGGGCAGCGAGAGCGGGAGCACCACCCACAGGGCGACGGCCAGCGCCGCACCGCTGCTGATCCCGAGCAGGCCCGGGTCGGCCAGTGGATTGCGGAACAGCCCCTGCATGACGCAGCCGGCGAGCGCCAGCGATCCGCCAATCACCAGCGCCAGCAGTACGCGGGGCAGACGGATGGTAAGCCAGATCTGGCGTAGCGTCTCATCGCTGCCGCTCCACAGCACGTTCACCGGCAGGCGTAACGCCCCAAAACCGGTGGCCATGAACGTCATGACGGTAAGCAACCCCGCCAGAAGCCATAACGATAACGTGATGCGCCGGGACATCAGGGCAATTGCTCCGCTCTGGCACGCAGCTGTTGTATGGCTTTCGGCGTGCGGACGCTGAAGCCCAGCAGGGCCATATCATCAATAGCCAGCATCTGCTTGCTTCGTCCCGCTGGCGTTTGCGCCAGGCCGGGCAGTTTCCACAGATTTTCTTCGCCGCCCAGCGCGTTAAGACCGTCCTGCGAAATCACCACCAGATCCGGCTGGCTGGCCATTACCCCCTCCTGGGAGAGCGGCTGATAGCGGGTAAAGCCCTGCATGGCGTTCTGCAACCCGGCGGCGCGTATTGCCGCATCCGCGCCGGTCTGTTGCCCGGCCGCCATTGCGGTCATTCCGCCGTGGCTGAGGATAAACAGCACCCGCTTGTTGAGCGGTGTTGAGGGCAGAGCCGCCAGCGCCTGACGCAGTGAGTTGCGCAGGGTTTCCCCTTGCACCTCATGATGCGTCGCCTGAGCTATCACCCGCACTTTTTCGTCAATCGTGCGCAGGTCAGGCGTGCCGGGAACGGTAACCACCCGGACGTGGCTCTGTTCAACCTGTTTCAGCGCCAGAGAGGGTTGCGCCTGGTCGCTTGCCAGCACCAGCGTCGGGCGTACGGACAGAATTCCCTCCGCATTCAGCTGGCGGAGATACCCCACGTCAGGCAGCGCGTTTGTCGCCTGCGGCCACTGGCTGGTACTGTCGCGCGCAACCAGAGAAGACTCCGCGCCGAGAGCGTAGACGATCTCCGTCACGTCGCCGCCGAGGGCGACAATTCTCTCCGGCGCGGCGACGGCGACCAGCGGCAGGGCGCAGAGCAGGGCAAACCAGTTTTTCATGCGGCCAGCCCTTCTGGCGTCAGAGCGTCAATCTGGCGGCGCCACTGGCTCTGCTCCGGCTCGCCTTCGGTACGCTGCCCGTAGAGCTGGGCGATCTGAGTGCCGTCCGCAGCAAACAGCTCCAGGCTGGTAACGTGTCCGTCTGCCGTGGGCTTACGCGTAACCCACGTCTCCGCGATAGTCTCCTCCAGCAGATGCAGGGTAAAGGTTGGGTTGAAGATGTTCAGCCAGCCCTTCATGGGCGTCAGTTTTTCCACCACACCGGTGAAGATCTGCACGCAGCCGCGGTTGCCGACGAAGATCATGATTTCGTTTCTGTCCTGTCGCGCCGTCTCCAGCAGTTGTGCCAGCGCGCTGTTATCCACCTTACAGGCCAGATCGTCACTCACCAGACGAAACGCTTGCTGGCGGCTCAGGTTATGGCGCTTCAGTAAGCTAAAGAACTGATGCACGTCGGTCATGGCGCGCCACTCTTTCTCCACCGAGCCTGCATCAGCACCGTCGGAATGCGCAGGGGCCTCGACAGCCTTTAGCGCCAGAGTGGGGTTATCGGCAATGATAAAACGGGTCAGCACGTCGCCCCAGGCGGCAACGTCGGTGTGATCCGTGGTGTAGACCTTCAGTAAAGCGTCGCCCTGATGATCGAAGAACTGAATGCTCTGACGTTCGCCGCGGGAGGTCGTTTCACTTATGTGAAACGCGCTCGCCCACTGGTTGAGGAACAAACGCAGATCCAGCGCGCGCGGATTCAGCACCAGCCCGGCGTGGCCGCCGAAGTGCTGGTGAGTAAACGCCCCGACCTGCTCGTGAACGGCGTATTCGTTACGGCAGATGCATTTGGTTTCCCCCACCGACTCCAGCGCTGCCAGAATCTCACGGATTTCACCGCGCAGCCGCCAGGCGTCGTGTCCAACGCGCGCAAATGCCAGCTCTGCTTCGCTGATGTGCATTAATCCGGCGATATCACGGGCGTACTTACCCGGATGTTCTTCTTTAAGCTCAAGCCAGCGTGTGTAGTGATCCATAATCTTATCCTTCTGAATCGTTGCCCCGAAGGGAATTACCATTGATAACTGACGAAGATCTTGCCGTTGCGGCCATCCTGCGGGATGCCCTGTGGTGACCAGTAGGCTTTGTCGAAGGCGTTCCCCAGCACGAGGGTGGTGGTGATGCCTTTGAACTGCTGCTGACCTTTATAGCTGACGTAGAAATCATTCACTGCGTAGCCAGGCTGCTCGCTGTAGCTGCTGCTGATGTGCGTTGAACGTTCGACGAAGGTGCCGATCCAGCCCACGGAGAAGCCGCTTTGCGCCACGGGGATATCCAGCTTGCTGGTGACGGTGTCCGGGTTGATGCTGGAGATGTATTCGCCCGTGTCGGTATCTTTCCCGCGTGTGCGGTTGTAGGCCACGTCCAGGTTGAACAGACTGGTCGCGTAGGTCGCCATCATGTCCCAGCCCCAAATTTTGGCATTTGGTACGTTATAGGACATGGTGGTGGCCGCCGCAAAATCGACGGTAGTGGAGATGTAATCTTTCGCTTTGGTGTCGAAGTAGCTGGCTTTGAACTCCAGCGCGTCGTTGGCGAGCAGCAGATCGTCAAAACGTAGCCCAAAACCGAACTCCTGGGTTTCGTTAGTTTCCGGACGCAGATTCGGGTTCGGCACCCAGTAGTTGGTGTAGAAGCTGCCGATAGAGAAGTGCTTCGAGTCGTTATACATCTCGCCCATCGTTGGCGCGCGGAAGGCCTGGGCGTAAGAGCCGAACAGCATCAGCCAGTCGGCTGGACTCACGGTTAACCCGGCGCGTGATGACCATTTATCCGCATCCACGTCGTCGTAACCGTCGCTGCTGCCGCGGTAGTTGTCGTAACGCGTCCCGCCGAGAAGCGTTACCGGCAGGTCGCGCAGGGTGATCTCATCCTGCAACCAGCCGGAGCTGAAGTCGATTTTAGCGTCCGGGAAGCCGGTGGTCGCGCCGCCAGGGTGTTGCTCCTGACGGTAGTATTCCCCGCCGTAGGTCAGCAGGTGCGAGGCAAAAGAGTCGCTGAACAGGCGGGTGCGGTTTTCCACTTTGCCGCCTTTGGTGGTCTGCTTACGGAACTCGCCGCTGGCGTCGATGTTCTGGGCGTTGATCCGCGCTTCGGACCAGTAAATTTTCGCATCGGCGTTCAGCCAGTCGTTTCCGGCTGGCGCAATGCGGTAGCCAAGCTGGGCATCGCGCTGAATGGTGGAACGATCGGTCATCGGGTTACTGCTGCTGGCATCCGTGGTCTGCGGGTTTTTCGGCTCCTGCGCGTCGTTGTTGTAGTAGCGCAGGGAGCCGCTCAGCGTCTGAGCCGGATCAATTTTCCAGCTGCCTTTCGCCAGCATATTGTTGATGGATTCGTCGTTTGGCGCCCTCGCGCCGTCACTCTGGCGAATGTCGCCGCGATCGCGACTGGACCAGGAGACCACACCGTCCAGGGTATCGGTGCGGCCATAGGCGCTGGCGCCCATCCCGATGCTGCGATCGCCCGTCGCGCCGGTAGCAAACACGCGATAGCCGCTATTTTTACCTGCGTCCAGCAGATCGCTGGCGTCGACGGTGTCATATGAAATTACGCCGCCCAGCGCGCCGCTGCCGTACAGCAAGGCGGAAGGGCCACGTACCACTTCGATACGTTTGATCAGCGCCGGATCGAGGAACGTGCTGTTCAGGTGTCCGGTATCGGTGCCCTGGCGTACGCCATCCACCAGCACCAGCACGCCACGTCGGTCGTAACCGCGCAGGTTAACGTCCTGACCGTTGGTGCGCCCGGTGCCGTCCAGCGTCAGGCCGGGCACCTTGCGCAGCAGGTCAGCGGCGGAGCTGGCGGTCTGCTTTTCCGGCGCGGTGGCGTCAATCACGCTTACCATCATGGGGGCTTCGAAGGCGCTGCGGGCGTTGCCGGTGGCGGTAACGGTGATATCGTCTGTGGCGGCAAACGCAACGCCCGGCAGGGTGCTGACAATTGCCAGCGCCAGAAGAGACGGGCGTAAAGACGCGGATTGCAGGTGTGGCATAGCAACTCTCCATAAGAATTGAAAAGCGCTGGCTGCCTGGGGATCACCTGGGTGGCTGGCGAATGTGTTGTCTGGATTATTTAGTCAGGATCAGTTTTCCGGCATTGGTCTGGCGCAGCAGGTAGTGCTGGCCGTCATGCTCGATAATGACCCGTCCCTCCTCACCCAACAGGCTTTTGCTGTCGATTCGGCGATCGGTGGGAGCAGGGGACGGCGCTGTGTGTGTTTTTACTGGCGTTGCCGCGCTGTTATCGGTCGGTGACATAATGTTTATAAATAACAATCAATGTAACAATGATAATCATTATCAATAAACTGCAAATTCACGGCAAGCGTTTTTATGAAAATTGTGTGACGGGATCAAATTTGGGGGAGAGGTGCGGTCTGATGCCCTCACCCCGACCCTCTCCCATGGGGCTGAGGGTTCCCCACAAATTAATGCGAGCACTGAGCAATCCCCTCGCCCCTCCGG